>NZ_CP133148.1:3490000-3790000 GCF_036488675.1 Sinorhizobium chiapasense | reverse complement strand
AAGGACGAGGTCTATCTGGAAAAGCTGGTCGAGCGTGCCCGCCACGTCGAAAGCCAGATTCTGGGCGATACCCACGGCAACGTCGTTCACCTTTTTGAGCGCGACTGCTCGATCCAGCGGCGCAACCAGAAGGTCGTCGAGCGCGCTCCGGCGCCGTATCTCACCGCTCAACAGCGCGAGGAGCTCGCTGCCTATTCGAAGCGGATCGCCGAGGCGACCAACTATATCGGCGCCGGCACCGTCGAATATCTGATGGATGCCGACACCGGAAAGTTCTACTTCATCGAGGTCAATCCGCGCATCCAGGTCGAGCACACGGTGACCGAGGTCGTCACCGGCATCGACATCGTCAAGGCACAGATCCACATCCTCGACGGCTATGCCATCGGCAGGCCGGAATCGGGCGTGCCGTCGCAGGAGAACATCCGCCTCAACGGCCATGCGCTGCAGTGCCGCATCACCACCGAAGATCCCGAGCAGAACTTCATTCCGGACTACGGCCGCATCACCGCCTACCGCGGCGCCACCGGCTTCGGCATCCGGCTCGACGGCGGTACCGCCTATTCCGGCGCTGTGATCACCCGCTACTACGATCCGCTGCTCGAGAAGGTGACGGCCTGGGCGCCGAACCCGGACGAGGCGATTCGCCGCATGATCCGCGCGCTCCGCGAATTCCGCATCCGCGGCGTCGCCACCAACCTGACCTTCCTGGAAGCGATCATCAGCCACCCGAGCTTCCAGGACAACAGCTACACCACCCGCTTCATCGACACGACGCCGGAGCTGTTCCAGCAGGTCAAGCGCCAGGATCGCGCCACCAAGCTTTTGACCTACCTCGCCGACGTCACAGTCAACGGCCATCCGGAGGCGAAGGGCCGGCCGAAACCCAACGACGACATCGCCGCGCCCGTCGTGCCGTTCATCAACGGCGAAGTGAAGCCGGGCACCAAGCAACTTCTCGATCAACTCGGGCCGAAGAAATTCGCCGAATGGGTCAAGGCGCAGCCGCAGGTGCTGCTGACCGACACGACGATGCGCGACGGCCATCAGTCGCTGCTCGCCACCCGCATGCGCACCTACGACATCGCCCGTGTCGCCGGAACCTATGCCCGGGCGCTGCCGAACCTCTTCTCGCTCGAATGCTGGGGCGGCGCGACCTTCGACGTGTCGATGCGCTTCCTCACCGAAGACCCGTGGGAGCGGCTGGCAATGGTGCGCGAGGGTGCGCCGAACCTGCTCCTGCAGATGCTTCTGCGCGGCGCCAACGGCGTCGGCTACAAGAACTATCCCGACAACGTCGTCAAATACTTCGTCGCCCAAGCGGCCAAGGGCGGTATCGACGTCTTCCGCGTCTTCGACTGCCTGAACTGGGTGGAGAACATGCGCGTCGCAATGGACGCGGTCGCCGCAGAGAACAGGATCTGCGAGGCGGCGATCTGCTATACCGGCGACATCCTGAATTCCGCCCGGCCGAAGTATGATCTCAAGTACTACACGGCGCTCGCCGCGGAACTGGAGAAGGCCGGCGCCCACATCATCGCGGTCAAGGACATGGCGGGCCTTCTGAAACCGGCCGCCGCGCGCGTGCTGTTCAAGGCGCTGAAGGAAGCGACCGACCTGCCGATCCATTTCCATACGCACGACACAACCGGCATTGCTGCCGCGACCGTGCTTGCCGCGGTCGAATCCGGCGTCGATATCGTTGACGCGGCGATGGATGCGCTTTCCGGCAACACCTCGCAGCCCTGCCTCGGCTCGATCGTCGAGGCGCTTTCCGGCTCGGAGCGCGACCCCGGCCTCAATCCGGAATGGATCCGCCGCATCTCCTTCTACTGGGAGGCGGTGCGCCACCAATATGCGGCCTTCGAAAGCGACCTCAAGGGACCGGCCTCGGAAGTCTACCTGCACGAAATGCCGGGCGGGCAGTTCACTAACCTCAAGGAGCAGGCCCGCTCGCTCGGGCTAGAGACCCGCTGGCACGAGGTGGCGCAGGCCTATGCCGACGCCAACCGGATGTTCGGCGACATCGTCAAGGTGACGCCGTCCTCCAAGGTCGTCGGCGACATGGCGCTGATGATGGTTTCCCAGGACCTGACGGTCGCCGACGTCGAGAACCCGGCCAAGGACATCGCCTTTCCGGAATCGGTCATCTCGATGCTCAAGGGCGATCTCGGCCAGCCCCCGGGTGGCTGGCCGGAAGCGCTGCAGAAGAAGGCGCTGAAGGGCGAAGAGCCGTACACGGCGGTGCCGGGCTCGCTGCTGCCGCCTGCCGATCTCGACGCGGAGCGCAAGGCGATCGAAGAGAAGCTCGGCCGCGAGGTCACCGACTTCGAGTTTGCCTCTTACCTCATGTATCCGAAGGTCTTCACCGACTATGCGCTGGCCGCGGAAACCTACGGTCCGGTGAGCGTCCTGCCGACGCCGGCCTATTTCTACGGCATGGCGCCGGGCGAGGAGCTCTTCGCCGATATCGAGAAGGGCAAGACGCTGGTCATCCTCAACCAGGCCCAGGGCGAGATCGACGAGAAGGGCATGGTCAAGATGTTCTTCGAATTGAACGGCCAGCCGCGCTCGATCAAGGTACCGGACCGCAACCGCGGCGCCTCCGCCGCGATCCGCCGCAAGGCCGAAGCCGGTAACGCCGCCCAGCTCGGCGCGCCGATGCCGGGCGTCATCTCGACGGTGGCGGTTCACCCCGGCCAGCCGGTCAAGGCCGGCGACGTGCTCTTGTCGATCGAGGCGATGAAGATGGAGACCGCGCTGCACGCGGAGAAGGACGGGGTGATCGCGGAGGTGCTGGTCAGGGCCGGCGACCAGATCGACGCCAAGGATTTGCTGATCGTGTTTGGTTGATGCGTCCGGAACTGCAGATGGGCGCAGCGGTCCGGAGAAAGCTCTCCCGCCGTCATCCTCGGGTCAAGCGCGAGGAGTGACGGCGGAGCGAGAAGTGCCCCGGCTATTGGTGGCGCCGTGGCGACGGCGGACTCGGCTCGTCCGCCCGATTGTTCAAATATCGTAGCTCATCGGCGCGCTGAGCGAGGCGATGAACTTCTTCGTGCGCTCGCGCTCGGGCGTCGAAAAGATCTTCCTGGGCGGGCCGCTCTCGACGATGACGCCGCCGTCGAGGAAAATAACGTGATCGGCGACGCGTGAGGCGAGGCGAAGGTCGTGCGTCGCCATGATCATCGTCGTGCCCTCGCGCGCGAGGCGGCTCAAGACTTCCACAACTTCCTCGGCAAGTTCCGGGTCGAGTGCGGAGGTCGGCTCGTCGCAGAGAAGGACGCGCGGAGAGGGCGCGAGCGCCCGGGCGATCGCCACGCGCTGCTGCTGGCCGCCGGAGAGCGTTGCCGGCCAGGCATCGGCCTTGTGCGCCATGCCGACTTTTTCCAGGAGTTCGAGCGCGCGGGCGCGGGCACGGTCGGCCGGCCATTTGAGAACGGTCACAAGACCTTCCATCACATTGCCGAGCGCGGTCTGGTGGGGAAAGAGCTGAAAATTCTGGAACACCATGCCGGTTTGCCGGCGCAGCTTTTGTATCGCTCTCCAGCCGACCGTGCGGTGAGGCGCGAACTCCAGCCGTTCGTCACCGAGCCGGATGGCGCCCTGTGTCGGGATCTCCAGCAAGTTGACGCATCGCAAAAGCGTGCTCTTGCCGCCGCCTGACGGGCCGACAAGCGCCGTTACCGTGCCTTCGGCCATCGTCACACTGATTCCCTTGAGCACCAGGTTGGTGCCGAAGCGCTTTTCGATTTCGGTGAGTTCGATCATGCGCGCGCCTCCAGGAAACCGCCATAGCGGGCGAAGCGGTGCTCCAGCCTCGCCTGAAGGGCCGACAGTACGGAGCTCATGGCAAGGTAGATCAGCGCCGCCTCGATATAAAGGATGAGTGGTTCATAAGTGGTCGCGACAATGCGCTGCGCCGTCTGGAAGAGTTCTGGCACTGTAATGGCGGCGGCCAGTGAGGTGTCCTTCACCAGCGAAATGAAGGTGTTCGAGAGGGGCGGGATCGCAACCCGGGTCGCCTGCGGCAGGATCGTCCGGCGCATCACCTGGCTCCAGCTCATGCCGATCGAATAGGCCGCTTCCCACTGGCCGCGCGGCACGGAGGAGATCGTCGCGCGGATGATTTCGGATGTGTAGGCGCCGATGTTGAGCGTGAAGCCGATCAACGCGGCGGGGAACGCATCGAGCAAGATGTTCATGCTCGGCAGACCATAGAAGATGACGAAGAGCTGGACGAGGAGCGGTGTTCCGCGGATCACCCAGACATAGAATCGCGCCACGGCGACGAAAGGCGCTGGCGCAAAGAGGCGGACGAGCGCAGTGACGAGACCCAACAACAGGCCGAGGACGAAGGAAAGCAGGGTCAGCGGGACCGTGAAGATCAGTCCGGCCCAGAGCAGGGTCGGCAGCGAATCCGCCATCAATTGAAGCCATTGGGGCAAGGGAGAGCCTTTCAAAAAAGCGCGCGATCCGTCCCATCTGGGACGGATCGCGATTCATAAAGCAGGACGGGGAAAGGTGTGAAGCCCGCATCCATGCGACGTGGGAAGAGGCCGATTGCCCCCTCACCCTACAGCGCCGCGCGTCTTATCAGACGCGCGAAGGACGCTGTAGCACTTTGAATTGCTGCATGTTTTTATCCCTAAATCGGCTACGATTTAAGGAAACATGCAGTCCCCTCTCCCCGCGCGCGGGGAGAGGGGACGAGGGCGCTGCGACGCATGACTTCTTCCAAAAGGGCGAGAGGTTGCCGCGTGGCCCTTCTCCCCGCCTGCGGGGAGAAGGTGCCGGCAGGCGGATGAGGGGCCGATGCGGCGCCTTCGACACGCTATTTCGAGACGTCGGCGCCGAAATATTTCTGCGAGATCTTGTCGTAGGTGCCGTCGGCCTTGATTTCGGCAAGCGCCTTGTTGATCGCTGCAAGCAGGTCCGGCTCATTCTTGCGGATGATAATGCCGGAATAGTCGGCGTCGGCCTGTTCGGCGGCGATCTTCACGTTCGCGTCCGGCTTCTGCTTCTTGAAGTCGAGGAAGGACAGGCTGTCGTTGATCGTCGCGTCGGCGCGGCCGGTCAGCACCAACTGGATCGACTGGTCGAAACCGTCGGTCCCGACGAGCTCGGCGCCCGAGGCTTGGGCGAGCTTGCCGAAGTTGCTGGTCAGCGACTGGGCCGACTTCCTGCCCTTGAGGTCGGCGAAGCCCTTGATCTCCTCGTTGTCGCCCTTGACGATCAGCACGGCCTTGGAAGCGATATAGGGCTCGGAGAAGTCGTACTTTTTCTTCCGCTCTTCGGTGATGCCGACCTGGTTGATGACCGTGTCGTAGCGGTTGGCGTCGAGGCCGGCGATCAGACCGTCCCACTTGCCTTCGAGGAATTCGGCATTGACGCCGAGACGCTTTGCGACCTCCCGGCCGATTTCGACGTCGAAGCCGACCAGCGCGCCGCTGGCATCGTGATAGGTGAAGGGGGCGTAGGTGCCCTCGGTGCCGATTTTCAGAACGCCGGCGGACTTGATCTGATCGAGACTCGATTCCGCATGGGCGGGAGCGAAGGCGGCAATTTGCAGAAGGGCGGCAGCGAAAAGCGTCGGAAGGAATTTCATCGTCTTGTTTTCCATCTTTTTGTTCTCCGGCCCGTCGTCCGGATTGCGGCGAGATTCGCATAAAACCGGGCGCATCTGAGCGTATAAAACACCAATTAACCGGCTTTCGATGAAGATTTTTCCTCAGACCGGCGCGAAATCTCGGCGAAAACACTCCCGTTGGTGAATGTGCTCAGCCAATCGAAGTTCCACGAGCGGGCGAAGGTTCCCGCGCAGCGGCAATTGAATTCGCCGCGAAAGGCTGCTATTCACGTTTCAACCGATTCATGCACGTTTATGCACGATTTCAAACATGACGACGGACCTGCTGCTGCGCGAGAGGAAATTCCTGATCCAGGAACGGCTGAGAACCGACGGCCGTGTGCTGGCCGCCGATCTCGCGCGCGAACTCGGAGTCTCGGAAGACACGATCCGTCGCGACCTGCGCGAGATGGCCGCGGCCGGCCTGTGTGAGCGCGTCTATGGCGGAGCCTTGCCGCTCGCGCCGATGGCCGGGTCGCTCAGCCGGCGCGCCTCCCTCGCGCCGGAGCGCAAGGCGGCGCTTGCCCGGGCCGCGGTCGGATTCATCCGGCCGGGCATGACGGTTTTCCTCGATGCGGGTTCGGCCAATCTGGCGATCGCCGAGGCGATCGAACCGGACCTCCCGGTAACGATCGTCACCAACACGCCGCTCATTGCGGCTGCCTTGATGGACAAGACGGGTGTGGAGCTCATCCTTGTCGGCGGCCCGCTCGATCGTGCCGTGGGTGCGGCCGTCGGCGCGCGAGCGCAGCGCGATGTCGAGCTTCTCCGCCCCGACCTTTGCGTTCTCGGCGCTTGCGGTGCCGACGCGGAAGGGGGACTGACGGCCTTCCATTTCGAGGACGCGGCGTTCAAGCGCCTCATCGCCTCGCGAAGCCGCTCGGTTCTCGCCGCCATAACCAGCGACAAGCTGGGCACGGCCGCGCCGCATGCGGTGATTGGCATCGACGCGGTGACGACGTTGGTTCTCGAGGCCGATGCGCCCGAAGCTGAGATCGCCGCGCTCGGCGCGCGCGGCGCTGACGTCGTTGTGGCGAAGGAGCCGGCTCGATGAATGTCGCGCACGTCGCCCTCTGGACGAAGGATATCGACCGGGTCGCCGCCTTCTGGCACGAATTCTTCGGTGCCGAGGCCGGCGAAATCTATGAAAGCCGCCGCCGCCCCGGTTTCCGCTCGCGTTTCCTGACGCTTGAGAGCGGGCCATCGATCGAGGTGATGGAGGGGCCCTGGCTTGCGCCCCGTGACGAAGCGACGGTGGAACGCGTAGGCTATGCGCATGTCGCCCTTTCGCTGGGCAGCGGCGAGGCCGTGGACGACATGGCGGACCGGGCCGACCGCAAGGGCGTTCTCGTTTCCAAGGCACGATGGACGGGTGACGGCTTCTACGAGGCCGTGATCCGTGATCCTGACGGCAATCTCATCGAAATCACCATTTGAGCCGGACGGTTCCGGCTGCGGGAAGGTTACACATGGATCAGCGCACGCAAACCGCCTCCAAAGGCCACGTCCGGCACGCTTACATGTCGAAGAACCGGCTTGCCGTGTCGCTCCTGTTCCTGATGAACGGCTTCGTCACTGGCAGCTGGGCGCCGAAGATTCCGGAGTTCAAGGATCGGCTCGGGATCGGCGAGAGCGTGCTCGGCCTCCTGATCCTGGTATTCGGCATCGGCTCGTTGGTGCTGATGCCGATTGCCGGCGGGTTCATTGCCCGCGTCGGCTCGCAGAAGGTGGTCAAGGTCACGGCAATCATTCTGTCGCCGCTGCTCCTCATCCTGACGCTGGCCCCGAATGTCTGGACGGCGGCGATCGGCATGTTCCTGCTCGGCGGCTTCGTCGGCGCCATGGACGTGGCGATGAATGCCAACGCGGTCGAGGTCGAAAAGTCGATGCGCCGCGCGATCATGTCCTCCTGCCACGCCTATTGGAGTCTCGGCGGATTGATCGGCGCCGGCATCGGCGGCTTCCTGATGGTGCGCTTCGGCGTCCTGCCGCACGTGCTTGTCGTCACGGTCCTCTGCATTCTGGTTCTGGCTGTCGCCTGGCCGATGATCCTTGCCGACCGGCCTCATCCGGCGGTGGCGAAGGAGAAGCTGCGCCTGCCGCTCACGCCCCTGCCTTGGCTGATCGGTATCATGGCCCTGTTCTCGATGGTGCCTGAAGGCACGGTGCTCGATTGGGGCGCACTCTATTTGCGCAACGAACTCGGCGCTTCCGTCGAACTCTCGGGTTTTGGTTTCGCTGCCTTCTCGGCGACGATGGCCGCGATGCGTTTTGCAGGCGATCATGTCCGCGATCTCCTCGGCGCGAAACGGACCTTGCGTATCTGCACGGTGACGGCGCTCGTCGGCATTGTGCTTGCGGGCCTCGCGCCGAATGCGTTGGTCGCAATTCTCGGCTTCGCCATCGCCGGGGTCGGTATCTCCAACATGGTGCCGATCGCGTTTTCGGCGGCCGGCAACATGCCGGGGCTGCAACCCGGCATCGGTCTCTCGGTCGCGACGTTCATGGGCTATTCCGGCATGCTCTTCGCTCCCTCGCTGATCGGCTTCGTGGCCGAGCGTTCGGGCTTCGCGATCATCTTCATGTCCGTCCCCGCGCTCTTCATCGTCGTGCTCCTGCTCTCGCATCACGCCGTCCATGCGGATCACGGCAAGGCACATTCGTAGTCCGACGACGCACGGGCGACAGGCCCCTCATCCGCCTGCCGGCGCCTTCTCCCCGTTCTGACGGGGAGAAGGGACTCGCGGCGCCGCCGAAGTCGCCTCTCCCCACGCGCGGGCAGAGGGCCAGGGGCGAGGGGCTTTCGCGCCTACGCGGCCGCCCCGCCATCAATTCGCCGTCAGCGCGTGATGTTGCCGTTGACAAGTACGGATTCGTCCTCCACCTCAGGAGGCGAAAAGCGCGGAGCTTTTCTCAGTCCGTTTCCGCTCCGCTATGATGGGATAAAGAAGAGGCCCAAATGTCTTCTGCCTTCGATTTCGAGCCACAGCCGCGCCGCGCCTCCGTCGCCGTCGATGTCGGCGGTGTGATCGTCGGCGGCGGCGCGCCGGTCGTCGTCCAGTCGATGACGAACACCGATACGGCCGATATCGACGCGACTGTCGCCCAGGTGGCGGCGCTCCACAAGGCGGGCTCTGAACTGGTGCGCATCACCGTCGATCGCGACGAAAGTGCCGCCGCAGTGCCGAAGATCCGCGAGCGGTTGCTGCGCCTCGGCATGGACGTGCCGCTTGTCGGCGACTTCCACTATATCGGCCATAAGCTCCTGGCCGATCACCCGGCCTGTGCCGAGGCGCTGGCGAAATACCGCATCAACCCGGGCAATGTCGGCTTCAAGGACAAGAAGGACAAGCAGTTCGCCGAGATTATCGAGATGGCGATGCGCTACGACAAGCCGGTACGCATCGGCGTCAACTGGGGTTCGCTCGATCAGGAACTCTTGACCCGGCTGATGGACGAGAACCAGGCCAACGGCTCGCCCTTGACGGCACAGCAGGTGACGCGCGAGACGATCGTGCAGTCGGCACTTCTCTCGGCGGAGCTGGCCGAAGAGCTCGGCCTGGCGCGCAACCGCATCATTCTTTCCGCCAAGGTTTCCGGCGTGCAGGACCTGATCGCGGTCTATGCAATGCTCGCCGCCCGTTCCGATCATGCGCTCCATCTCGGGCTTACCGAAGCCGGCATGGGAACCAAGGGCATCGTCGCATCCTCCGCCTCGCTCGGCATCCTGATGCAGCAGGGCATCGGCGACACGATCCGCATTTCGCTGACCCCGGAGCCGGGCGGCGACCGCACCCGCGAGGTGCAGGTGGCGCAGGAACTCTTGCAGGTCATGGGCTTCCGCCAGTTCATTCCCGTGGTCGCCGCCTGTCCCGGCTGCGGCCGCACAACGTCCACGGTCTTCCAGGAGCTTGCCCAGAAGATCCAGGAGGACATCCGCGCAAGCATGCCGGTCTGGCGCGAGAAATATCCGGGTGTCGAGGCTTTGAAGGTCGCCGTCATGGGCTGCATCGTCAATGGCCCGGGCGAAAGCAAGCACGCCGATATCGGTATTTCGCTTCCCGGCACCGGCGAGATGCCGGCGGCGCCCGTCTTTATCGATGGCCAGAAGGCGATGACGCTGCGTGGACCAAAGATCGCCGAAGAATTCCAGCTTCTCGTGGCCGACTATATCGAGAAGCGCTACGGCCGCGGTCAGGCGGCCGCGGAGTAGTCCGGAGCGGGACGAGGAAAGTGTGAAGCGGTTTTCCGCCCGCGTCCCGCGTTTTGATCCAATCGGAATCAGAGCCGCGTCGTCAGCAGCTTCAGGCCGGCAAAGGCGAAGAAGCCTGCCATCAGGCTTTCGATCACGCGCCGCGATTTGAGATAGGCGCGGTGGACCGGCGAGAGCGAAAAGACGATCGCGAAGCCGCAGAAGCTGACGAGGCCGATTAGCATACACCCCCCGATGAAGGCGGCGGTAACGGTGACCGGCGCCCCTGCCGGCATGCCGAGCGAAACCAGCATGATCCACGCAAAGATCGCCTTGGGATTGGTCAGGTGGATGCCGAGCCCCTTGAGGTAGAGCTTCTTCAACGACATCTGCAGCGGAACACGAAGCGCTGCCCGTGACACCTCGCCGCGCATCGCCGCCTTAAGCGCGTTGTAGGCAAGCCAGAAAAGATAGCAGGCGCCGGCGATCTTCAGGAAGACGATCGCCTGTCCGTAGGTCCGGATGAGCGCCGAGAGGCCCGAGGCCGTCAGCATCGCCCAGGTATAGCTGCCGCTCAGCACGCCGAGGGCTAGTGCCAGGCCCGCCTTTCGTCCCTGGCTTACGGATGTCGCGATGATCGCCAGAACCGCCGGCCCCGGCGATACGACGGCGATGATATAGGCCGTCCAGGCGACCAAAAGCTGCGGCAGATAGGGCGTGAGGTCGAGCATGGTGCGGCGTCCGTCGATGATTGCGCAGGCAACAGTAGCCGAGGCTTCCGGCGGTGCCAACTGGAGGCGGGAACAGGCGCGGAAGACCACTCCATCGGCGCACGGAAGGAACAGTCCCCTCCCCAACCCCTCCCCCCTGTGGGGAGGGTTGGGGACCTGTGGGGAGGGGTTGGGGAGGGGTGAGCTCACAGAATCTCGTCGAGCACCGCGACCAGCCTTGCGCATTCCTCATCGGTGCCGATGGTGATGCGCAGGAAATCCGCAATTCGCGGCTTGGCGAAATGGCGCACGATAACCGCCCGTTCGCGCAGCTTCGCGGCCAAGGTCCCTCCCGCATGGTTCGGATGCCGGGCGAAAACGAAGTTCGCCTGCGACGGCAGGACCTCGAAACCGCGCCTTTTGAGTTCGCTCGTCAATTTCTCCCGCGAAGCAATGATCTTGCCGCGCGTCGCTTGGAACCAGGCCTCGTCCTTGATCGCGGCGATGGCGCCGGCCTGGGCTGCCCGCCCGAGCGGATAGGAGTTGAAGCTGTCCTTGACGCGCTCCAGCGCCTCGATCAGCGGCCGCTGGCCGATCGCGAAGCCGACGCGTAAGCCCGCAAGCGCGCGCGATTTGGAGAAGGTCTGCACGACGAGCAGGTTTTCGTATTTCGGGACCAGAGCGGTCGCGGATTCGCCGCCGAAGTCGACATAGGCCTCGTCGATCACCACCGGCTGATCGGGATGCTCGGCCACCAGTGTCTCAATCGTCGCAAGCGGCAGGCCGATGCCGGTCGGCGCGTTCGGATTGGGAAGAATGATCGCGCCGGTGGGGCGACGGTAGTCGGCAATGTCGACGCGGAAGGCATCGTCGAGCGGCACCTCGACGGCGTCGATGCCGAAGAGGCCCGCATAGGTCGGATAGAAGCTATAGGAGATATCCGGATAGAGCAGCGGCCGATCGTGTTTCAAGAGCGCGGCGAAGCTGTGCGCCAGTACTTCGTCGGAACCGTTGCCGACGAAGACCTCCTCCGGTTCGACGCCATATCGCGCCGCGATCGCTGCCCGCAAGTCGAGCGCGAGCGGATCCGGATAGAGCCTGAGATCGGCATTTGCCGCAGCCCGGATCGCCTCGATCACCTTGTCCGAAGGCGCGTAGGGGTTTTCGTTGGTGTTCAGCTTGACGAGGTTCGCCATGCGCGGCTGTTCGCCCGGGACATAGGGTTTCAGCGCGGAGACGATCGGCGACCAGTATTTGCTCACGGGCTTTAGCTCCTGCGGTTGGCGACGAAACGGGCAGTCTCGACGAGGATGGCCGAGCGGGCGCCATAGGGCTGAAGCAGATTTTCCGCCTGCGCCACCAGCTCCTCCAGTTCGCGCTCGGCCCAGGCCTGGCCGTGAAGCGCCACGAGCGTGCCCTTGCCGCGCGCCGCGTCCTTGCCGGTGGCCTTGCCCATCGCCTCCGCATCCGCGGTCAGGTCGAGCAGGTCGTCGGCGAGCTGGAAGGCGAGGCCGATCTTTTCGCCGAATGCGCGCAGCCGCCGCCGATCCTCGTCCGACGCATCGGCGATGATTGCGCCCGCCTCGCAGGCGAAACGAATGAGCGCCCCGGTCTTCATCGCCTGCAGCGTGACAATGCCCGCCTCGCCGGGCGCCGTTTTCTCGGCGGCGAGGTCAAGCGCCTGCCCGCCGGCCATGCCGCCGTGCCCGGAAGCGCGTGCAAGCGCCAATATCAGCGCCGTCTTTTGCCGGTCGGAAAGCGGCGTTTCCGGTGCGGCAATGATGTCGAAGGCGAAGGTCAGCAGGCTGTCACCGGCCAGAATCGCGGTCGCCTCGTCGAAGGCGATGTGCACCGTCGGCTGCCCGCGTCTCAAATCGTCATCGTCCATCGCCGGCAGGTCGTCGTGGACGAGCGAGTAGCAATGCACGCATTCGAGCGCGGCGCCGATCCGGAGCGCCGCATTGGCATCGCCTTCGAGAAGTGCGGTGCACTCGCTGACGAGAAAGGGGCGCAGGCGTTTTCCGCCGTTGAGGACACCGTGGCGCATCGCGGCAAGCAGGTTTGCGGGACGCGCGATCTCATCTGCGCCGACGACCGGCCCCAGAAGGTCGGAAAGCAGGTCTTCCACCGCCAGCGCATTGGCCTTCAGGTGTGCGGAAAAGGATGACGTCTCTTTCATGCAGCGCTCTTTGGCACGCGGGAGAGAGGCTTTCAACGGGCATTCGCGTCGCAGGGCCCTGCTTTACGTGGGATGAGCGTGCAAGCGTCTTGCCTTTTGTAAGAAACGCCATTCAACTTTGCTCGCCCATGAAATAAGAGAGGCGGATGGACAAAGAGGTGGACAGTCAGAGCGTGGACATCGTTCCGGAAGCGTTGGAGGAGGGGGAGATGTCCGCCAATCGCTGGTCCGCTGCATGGCGGGCGAGGGTTCGTCGCCTCTTTCTTGTCGTCCTTGCCCTCCTCGTGCTGCCCTATGTGCTGATCGTCTTCTATGCCCTGGATTTCGTTCGCCCGATCTCGACGCTGATGTTGCGCGACCTCGTGCTGCTGCGCGGCTATGACCGGCAATGGGTTGCGTTCGACGACATCGCCCCTGTGCTCGTCCAGTCGGTGATGATGTCGGAGGATGGCCAGTTCTGCTCGCATGCCGGTATCGACTGGAACCAGATGCGTGGCGTCGTCGAGGATGCGCTGGACGGCGAACAGACGCGGGGCGCAAGCACGATCCCGATGCAGACGGTCAAGAACCTGTTTCTCTGGAACGGCCGTTCCTTTGTCCGCAAGGCGATGGAACTGCCGCTTGCGATCGTCGCCGATTTCGTCTGGAGCAAGCGCCGGATGATGGAAATCTACCTGAACGTCGCCGAGTGGGGCGACGGCATTTACGGCGTCGAGGCGGCCGCGCAGCACCACTTCGGCGTTTCGGCTGCGAAGCTCACGCGTCGCCAGGCTGCTCTGCTTGCCGTATCGCTGCCCAATCCGATCGACCGCAACGCCGGCAAGCCCGGGCGGGGCCTGCGGCGGCTTGCCTCGCTCATCGAGCGCCGCGCCAGCCGCTCCGGCGGTTACATCACATGCCTTTATGATTAAGATGACAGCAATTCATTGGCCTCGCTGTCATGGATGTGGCAAGCCTGCCGCCTGAAAAGCAGGTGGGAGACACGCACATGACGAAGCTCGTCCTTTATATCGGCAACAAGAACTATTCCTCCTGGTCGCTTCGACCCTGGCTGGCGCTGGAAGCCTGCGGAATTCCGTTCGAGGATGTCGTCATTCCCTTCGATTTCCCCGCTGGAAATCCGCGCTTCCGCGAGATCTCGCCGACGGGACGCGTGCCAGTGCTGCATCATGGCGATGTCCGTGTCTGGGAATCGCTGGCGATCATCGAATATGTGGCGGAGCTTTTCCCCGAGGCCGGACTCTGGCCTGAAAACCGCGAGGATCGCGCCCGCGCCCGCAGCTATTCGATGGAGATGCTGTCCGGCTTTCGGGCGCTGCGCGGCGCCTGCCCGATGAATATCCGCCGGCCGCGCAGGGCGATCGAGCTGCCGGACGATGTCCAGGCCGACGTCGCCCGCATCGAAGAGATCTGGCGGGAATCGATCGCGCGCTCCGGCGGGCCGTTTCTCTTCGGCCGCTTCAGCGCGGCAGACGCGATGTTTGCCGCGGTTGTCAACCGTTTTGATGTCTACGAACTGGTGACAGATCCCGCCACGCTCGCCTATATGGATGCCGTCAAGACGCACCCGGCCTTTAAGGAGTGGGAAGTGGCTGCAAGAGCGGAGCCATGGATCGTGCCGGAAGACGAGGCCTGAGCTCTTGAATTGGTGCGGGACGCGGGCGGAAAACCGCTTCACACTTTTCCTCGTCCCGCGCCGACTCGAAAAATTGCGGTCGGGGACTGGTCAAACCGTGGTTGGCCATGTATAAGCGCGCGAAATTTCCGAGATCGACATCTGTTTGACCCGGCCATTTTCGGCTGCTGAACAGTGTTTTGCCCGATAAGTGGAGAATGAAATGGCTGTACCGAAAAGAAAAACGAGCCCGTCCAAGCGTGGCATGCGCCGTTCCGCTGACGCCCTCAAGGCTCCGACCTACATCGAAGACAAGAACTCCGGCGAACTGCGTCGTCCGCACCACATCGATCTGAAGACCGGCATGTACCGCGGTCGCCAGGTCCTGACGCCGAAGGAAAACGCATAAGCGTTGCCGTTCGCGGATGAAGTTCGAGGGCCGGCTTTGCCGGCCCTTTTTCTTTTGGTGCCGTGGCCCGAATAACCCCTCCCCAACCCCTCCCCACAAGGGGGAGAGGCTTGTGCGTCACCGCTCCGCCCAATTCAACGTCGCCACAAGTGGTGACGAATTGGATCATGCGTGAAGGGCGCGGCAAATTAGCCCCTCCCCGTTGTGGCGAGGGGGTGGGGAGGGGTAATCAGGTTTGGCGAGGGATTTTACTGCTAACCGAGATTGTCGAGCTTAGTTTGCAAGGCGCGCAACTGTTCTTTGAGCTCGTCGATATCCTTGGCCTCGGCCTTCTTTGTTTCCTTGGCCGGCGGGGCGGCCATGAAGGGCGAGAACATCTGCATGGCCTGATGGAACATTTCGGTGTTGCGTCGCACTTGCTCCTCGACCAGTTGCAGCGGCACTTGCAGGTTCTTGCCAAGCGGCGTGTCGCCGAACGCCTTGTTGATCTGCTCGCGCATCTGCGCCTGCTGTTCGGTGAAGGCCTGCATCGAGTGTTCGAGATAGCTCGGCACCACCATCTGCATCTGGTCGCCATAGAAGGAGATCAGCTGGCGTAGAAAGGAAATCGGCAAAAGCGTGTTGCCGGTCTTCGATTCCTGCTCGAAAATAATCTGCGTCAACACGGAGTGGGTGATGTCTTCGCCGGACTTCGCGTCCTGTACCACGAACTCCTCACCCTTCTTTACCATCACTGCCAGGTCGTCGAGGGTCACGTAAGTGCTGGTGCCCGTATTGTAGAGGCGCCGGTTCGCATATTTCTTGATAACGATCTGGCCTTCATTCTTCGCCATCAGGGTCTCCTCTTACCCATCGTCCCGTCTTTATTGTATTTTTTAGAGTATCCGCAAAATCGAGGCTCTGACAATCTATTTGTGCAATGCGGCGACGCACCTGCGAAATATGGTAACCGCGCGAAACGTGAAGCTTTTGCGGCAGCGCATCAAGGCGTTTGACTTGCGCTCAAGGCTTTGCCAGTCTGGCTACATCAGGCAAACGAAATATGAGGAAACGTCCCATGAGCAATCCCTCCGTCGTGATCGCCAGCGCGGCTCGCACCGCCGTCGGATCCTTTAACGGTGCCTTCGGCAACACTCCTGCGCACGAGTTGGGTGCCGGCGCCATCAAGGCGGTGCTCGAGCGGGCTGGCGTCGACGCGGGAGAGGTGGACGAGGTGATCCTCGGCCAGGTTCTTGCCGCCGGCGAAGGGCAGAACCCGGCCCGCCAGGCCGCGATGAAGGCAGGCGTCCCGCAGGAAAAGACGGCTTGGGGCATGAATCAGCTTTGCGGTTCGGGCCTGCGCGCCGTGGCGCTCGGCATGCAGCAGATCGTCGCCGGCGATGCGGATATCATCGTGGCCGGCGGCATGGAGTCGATGTCGATGGCGCCGCATTGTGCGCACCTTCGCGGTGGCGTGAAGATGGGTGACTTCAAGATGATCGACACGATGATCAAGGACGGCCTGACCGACGCCTTCTACGGCTATCACATGGGCATCACCGCCGAGAACGTCGCGCGCAAGTGGCAGCTTACCCGCGAGGAGCAGGATGAATTTGCGCTCGCTTCGCAGAACAAGGCCGAAGCCGCACAGAAGGCCGGCCGCTTCGTCGACGAGATCGTGCCCTTCATCGTCAAGACCCGCAAGGGCGACGTGACCGTCGACCAGGACGAATATATCCGCCACGGTGCAACGCTCGATTCCATGGCCAAGCTCCGCCCCGCCTTCGACAAGGAGGGGACGGTGACCGCCGGAAACGCCTCCGGCCTGAATGACGGTGCGGCTGCAACGCTTTTGATGACCGAAGCGCAGGCGGAAAAGCGCGGCATCCAGCCGCTTGCCCGCATCGTTTCCTGGGCGACGGCCGGCGTCGATCCGCAGATCATGGGGACGGGGCCGATCCCGGCCTCGCGCAAGGCGCTGGAGAAGGCCGGCTGGTCCGTCGGCGACGTCGAGCTCGTGGAGGCGAACGAAGCCTTCGCCGCACAGGCCTGTGCCGTCAACAAGGACCTCGGCTGGGATCCGTCGATCGTCAACGTCAATGGCGGCGCGATCGCCATCGGCCATCCGATCGGCGCCTCCGGTGCCCGCGTTCTCAACACATTGCTCTTCGAGATGAAGCGGCGCGGCGTTTCCAAGGGCCTTGCCACCTTGTGCATCGGTGGCGGCATGGGTGTCGCCATGTGCGTCGAGCGGCTGTAGCCGGCCACAATCCTATGCAGCAGGCCGGCCGAACAGTTTTCCGGTGCATTCGCCGGTCCGCTGGCCTGCTGTTCCTGTGTGACATCCGCAAAATTGATCGAGCACATGTGGCCCGGCCACTGCATGCTGCAGGCCGGGGCATATACGGGTTATCTATGCAAAATTGAAACCAATCTTGTGGGAGGCGAGCATGAGCAGGGTAGCGTTGGTTACGGGTGGATCCCGCGGCATCGGTGCGGCCATTTCGGTGGCTCTGAAAGCGGCAGGCTACAGGGTGGCCGCAAACTATGCCGGCAACGACGAGAAGGCCCAGGCCTTCAAGCAGGAAACCGGCATCCCCGTCTACAAGTGGGATGTCTCCAACTATCAGGCCTGCGCCGAGGGCATCGCCAAGGTGGAGGCCGATCTCGGGCCGATCGACATTCTCGTCAACAATGCCGGCATCACTCGTGACGCGATGTTTCACAAGATGACGCCGGAACAATGGGGCGAAGTGATCAGCACCAATCTGACCGGCCTCTTCAACATGACGCATCCGCTCTGGTCGGGCATGCGCGACCGCGGCTTCGGGCGCGTCATCAATATCTCCTCGATCAACGGTCAGAAAGGGCAGATGGGCCAGGCGAACTATTCTGCGGCGAAGGCGGGTGATCTCGGCTTCACCAAGGCACTCGCCCAGGAAGGGGCGGCCAAAGGCGTCACCGTCAACGCAATCTGCCCGGGTTACATCGGCACGGAGATGGTCAGGGCCGTGCCGGAAAAGGTGCTCAACGAACGGATCATTCCGCAGATTCCGGTCGGGCGCCTCGGTGAACCGGAAGAAATCGCACGCTGCGTCGTGTTCCTGGCATCGGACGATGCCGGCTTCATCACAGGTTCGACGATTTCGGCAAATGGCGGCCAGTTCTTCGCCTGACCCCGACGTCAAGACAATATCATCACTCGCGGCGCCTTCACGGGCGCCGTTTTTGTTTGCGGCAGCGGAGGTCGCCGGCGGGATGCAATTGTTAATGACGTCGCCTTGCGATGCCCGGATTGCGAAAAATCGAACCGCGATTCTATTGATCCGCGGGCACCAGAGATACCATATGTTGTGGTGAACAAAACGGGAAAACTGTCGTGTCTGCGATTCGTCGCCGATTCGTTCCGGCTTTGATCGAAAGGTTAATGCGACGATTCTTATTCCTTGATTCGCCGACTCCGAAAACGAATCTGAGTTAAAATTTTCCAAACTTTCCAGAGTCTTGGATTCCGAATCCTTGATGGCGGTTAACGCTCTGGAAGGGAAAGTTAACGGCGCCGACGGCATTCGTTTGCGCGATGTTCCGGCAGATTCAGCATATGGTGCGACTCTTGCCGCGGTAATCTAGATATAGCCGTGAACATACAGTGAATCGACGCGAGTCAGCGATTCGTCGCTGATTCGTTCCACCGCTGTTCCGAGTGTTAATGCGGAGGCACGAAAATATGGCTCGGGGAGAAGGCCGAAAGCAGTTTTAATTGCCCGCGCCCCTTGCGTTTGGCCCGCGGCGTGGGCATGTGTTCCCCGCCGGCACCCGAAAGTGGGCCGGCGCGTTGAGAATGCCCAGGATCGATGAAGTGTCCTTTCAATCCATGATCCTGAGTGGCCGTGGCGTGACCGCGGTGCTCGGGCCAACCAACACCGGCAAGACCCACTATGCGATCGAGCGCATGGTTGCGCATGACAGCGGAGTCATCGGCCTGCCGCTGCGTCTGCTCGCGCGTGAGGTCTATACGCGTCTGGTCGAAAAGGTGGGCCACCACAACGTCGCGCTGATCACGGGCGAGGAGAAGATCACCCCGCATCGCGCGCGTTATTCGGTCTGCACGGTCGAAGCCATGCCGCGCGAAACGACGGCGTCGTTCGTCGCGATCGACGAGGTGCAGCTTTCCGCCGATCTGGAGCGCGGCCACATCTTTACCGACAGGCTGCTGCATCTGCGCGGCCGCGGCGAAACGCTGCTGCTCGGTGCCGCGACGATGCGGCCCATTCTCCAGCAGCTCCTGCCGGGGATCACGATCATCGATCGGCCGCGCCTGTCGCAGCTTCTTTATGCAGGGTCGAAGAAGATCACCCGGCTGCCGCATCGTTCCGCGATTGTCGCTTTCTCGGCTGATGAGGTCTATGCCATCGCCGAGCTCATCCGGCGACAGCGCGGCGGCGCCGCGGTCGTGCTCGGGGCGCTGTCGCCGCGCACCCGCAATGCCCAGGTCGCGCTCTACCAGGAGGGTGACGTCGAATATCTTGTGGCGACCGATGCCATCGGCATGGGCCTCAATCTCGACGTCGACCACGTCGCCTTCGCGCAGGATCGCAAGTTCGACGGTTACCAGTACCGCAATCTTAACCCGGCAGAGCTCGCCCAGGTCGCGGGGCGGGCAGGCCGGCATGTGCGGGACGGGACGTTCGGCGTCACCGGGCGCGTCGATCCCTTCGACAACGAACTCGTGCACCGGATGGAATCGCACGAATTCGATCCGGTCAAGGTTCTGCAGTGGCGCTCGAAGGCGGTCGACTATTCCTCGTTGAAGGCGCTCAAGAAAAGTCTCGAGGCGGCGCCGGCCGTTGCCGGTCTGACGCGCGCCCTTCCGGCCGTCGACCAGCAGGCGCTGGAGCACCTGATGCGTTATCCTGAAGTGGTGGACGTTGCCACCACGGCCGAGCGGGTCGAGACGCTTTGGGAGGCCTGCGCCCTGCCCGACTACCGGCGCATAACACCGGCGCAGCACGCGGACCTGATTTCGACGATCTACGCCGATCTCGTTCGCGAGGGCACCGTCAACGAAGACTTCATGGCCGAGCAGGTCCGCCGCGCGGATCACACTGATGGCGAGATTGACACACTTTCGGCGCGAATTGCGCAGATCAGGACCTGGACCTATGTGTCCAATCGGCCCGGATGGCTTGCCGATCCGACACACTGGCAAGAAAAGACGCGGGAAATTGAAGATCGATTGTCCGACGCGCTACATGAAAGGTTGACGAAACGCTTTGTTGATCGCAGGACATCTGTGCTCATGAAGCGCCTGAGAGAGAATGCGATGCTGGAAGCTGAAATCAGTGTGAATGGTGATGTCTTCGTCGAGGGGCATCACGTAGGCCAATTAACCGGTTTCCGGTTCACTTTGGCGGCCGGTGGCGAGGGGTCGGACGCGAAGGCCGTGCAGGGTGCTGCCCAGAAGGCGCTCGCGCTGGAGTTCGAGGCGCGCGCCGCGCGTCTGCATGCGGCCGGCAACGGTGATCTAGCGCTTTCGTCGGACGGCCTCGTGCGCTGGCTCGGCGATCCGGTGGCGCGGCTTGCCGCGAGCGATCACGTCATGCGTCCCCGCGTCATCCTGCTCGCCGACGAACAGCTCCAGGCCAATGCCCGCGAGCACGTACTCGCCCGGATCGAACGGTTCGTGAACCACCATATCGGCACGATATTGAAGCCGCTTGACGATATTTCCCGTGCGGAGGACCTCGAAGGCCTCGCCAAGGGGTTGGCTTTCCAGCTCGTCGAGAATCTCGGTGTGCTCTTCCGCCGCGACGTCGCCGAGGAGGTGAAGTCGCTCGACCAGGACGGTCGCGCGTCTATCCGCAAATACGGCGTTCGCTTCGGCGCCTATCACATCTTCCTGCCAGCTCTCCTGAAGCCGGCGCCGGCGGAGCTCATCACGCTGCTCTGGGCACTAAAGAACGACGGACTCGACAAGCCCGGCTATGGCGAACTCATTCCGATGCTTGCCGCCGGCCGTACCTCTGTGGTCACCGATCCGTCGTTCGAGCGGACATTCTACAAGCTCGCGGGTTTCCGTTTCCTCGGCAAGCGGGCCGTACGGATCGACATTCTTGAGCGGCTCGCCGATCTCATTCGTCCGTTGCTGCAGTGGAAGCCGGGCGCTGAGCCGCGTCCTGACGGCGCGTATGACGGCCGCCGCTTCATGGCGACGACCGCGATGTTGTCCATTCTCGGCGCAACGCCCGACGACATGGAGGAAATCCTGAAGGGGCTTGGCTATCGCGCCGATAGCGTGACCGCCGAGGAGGCGGCCACGTTCCTCGCGAGCCAGAGCGGAGAGGCGACCTCGGCGGAGACGCCGGTCGAAAGTGCCGCGGCCGAGAGCGTCGACGCGGATACGAAGGTGGAGCGCGAGCCGGCCGACGTAATGCAGACGGACGCGCCCGCAGCCGAGGAAACCAGCGACGCGCCGGCTGAAGAAAGCCCGGCAGAAGAGCCTGCCGAAGAGCCTGCGGAAGCAAGACCCGTCCTCCTCTGGCGTCCCGGCACGCGCCAGGACAACCAGCGCCAGGGTGGCCGCCACCAGGGCGATCAACGCCGCGGTGGCCAGCGGCATGGCCAGGGCGAAGGCAGGGAGGGCGGCCGCAAGGGCGGAGCGCCCATGCGTGGCAAGGCACAGGAGAGCAGGCCGGCTGGCGGCCAGCGCAAGGATCGGCCTGATCGCCACGATCGGGGCGGCAAGCCGGGCGGCTCGAAGTTCGAGGGGCGCCCGCCGCGCAAGGAGAAGCCGCTGGATCCGGATTCGCCCTTTGCAAAACTTGCTGCTCTCAAGGAGCAATTGAAAAAGTAGGAAGGCAATGGAGAAACAGCCAGCGTCCGCGCCTGCATCTCGCCAGAGGCTCGACAAGTGGCTGTTCTTCGCGCGGCTGATCAAATCGCGCTCGCTTGCCCAGAAGGCGATCGAGGCCGGTCATGTCGCGGTCAATGGCGCGCGGGTGACGCAATCCTCCGCTCAGGTCAAGACCGGCGATACGCTCGAATTGTCGCTGGAGCGACGGGACCTCGTCGTTCGCGTGCTCCTACCCGGGACGCGGCGGGGACCCTATGAGGAGGCCCGCCTGCTCTACGACGACCTGACCCCGCCAGCCTCCTCTCAGAGGCTCACGGCCTTCGAACAGGCGACGCGTGAACGGGGTGCCGGGCGCCCGACGAAGCGGGAGCGGCGCGACACGGATCGGCTCAAACCCGACTTCGGCGAGGGGGACGATTGAGCAGAGAGCGGCGGTTTTCGTGCCGCCTCGCCCCGTGAAAATCGGTCAAATCCGCGATTTTGGATGGAAGCGATCGAAAATCATTCCACTCTGGAAAACTCTGCCCGCTTCCCGCTCAACGGCGCATGGATTATTCTTGCAAAGGGCACTCAAAGCCGTTACCTGACAAGCCACGTTGAATGGCATTCGGGTCTGCTTCGGCAGCTATGCGCGTCGGACATTCCTAGCATGCACGGACGATGGGCATCACCGTTGATTGCCGTCTGCCATCAAATGTGAGCATTGGCTGGAGTACCTCATGACGTATGTCGTGACCGACAATTGCATACGCTGCAAGTATACGGACTGCGTGGAAGTCTGCCCGGTGGACTGCTTCTATGAAGGCGAGAATTTCCTCGTCATTCACCCCGATGAGTGCATCGATTGCGGGGTGTGCGAACCGGAATGTCCCGCCGAGGCGATCAAGCCGGATACCGAGCCGGGCCTTGACATGTGGTTGAAATTGAACGCCGATTTTGCGACGAAGTGGCCGAATATCACGGTGAAGCGGGATCCTTTGCCGGAGGCCAAGGAGATGGACGGCGTCGAGGGAAAATACGAGAAGTATTTCTCTGCTGAGCCGGGACAGGGCGATTGACGCAATCGTCCGCGCTCGGTTCGCCGACGCTGACGAAACGGATACAAAGCGAGGGCCGAAATCTGGGGAAATCCGGCCTCAGCCTCACAATTGTGTGCGTGGCAGCTTGATCGCTGCCATGCAGCAAATTATTGATTTGCGCACTTTTTTGTGATAGCTTTCTATTACTGATCCACCGAGGGTGTTTTTGCGCGCCCGAAAACCATCACGAAAGCAAACGATTTCCACGGCGCGGCTCTTCCCAAATACGCAACGTTCCGTTGCCTGTGACCGCGATCTATGAGGCGTTTGCGTTCCGTTGGACGGACCAGGATTGACCCCACCCGGCGGTATCCCCGTCTATCCCGGGCCTGACCGACCCGGCCCCGGCCTTTGAGAGGCCGGGTGCGCAATAGGGAGTTTTTGAAACGAATGACGACCCAGCAGAAAAAATCTTCAACGCGCCAAGGCTTCAAGACCGGTGAATCGATCGTATATCCGGCTCATGGTGTTGGCCAGATCGTTGCGATTGAGGAGCAGGAAGTCGCTGGCATGAAGCTCGAGCTTTTTGTCATCGATTTCGAGAAGGACAAGATGCGTCTCAAGGTGCCGGTGGCGAAAGCCGTCAGCATCGGCATGCGCAAGCTGTCCGAAACCGATTTCGTCGATCGTGCGCTGAAGGTCGTGCAGGGCAAGGCACGCGTGAAGCGGACCATGTGGTCCCGTCGTGCCCAGGAATACGATGCCAAGATCAATTCCGGCGACCTTATCTCCATCGCGGAGGTGGTGCGCGATCTCTATCGTGCGGAAAACCAGCCCGAACAGTCCTATTCCGAACGCCAGCTTTATGAAGCCGCTCTTGATCGCATGGCGCGCGAAATCGCTGCCGTCAACAAGATGTCGGAAACGGAGGCGGTACGCCTCGTCGAAGCCAACCTGAACAAGGGGCCGAAGCGCGGCAAGGCCATCGACGAAGACGATACCCAGGACGAGGCCGCTTAAAGCCGCAGTCCCACACAACCAAAACCCAAGAGCCCGGCCTCGCGCCGGGCTTTTTCTTTGTCCGTTGTTGCATGTTCCTGAAATCGCAACCGATTCAAGGACGAAAAAGCCATGCGGCATTCAACGTGCTGCAGCGTCCTCTGGGCATCTGACAAGGCGCGCGGCTCTGGACCCCGATCAACGATCGGCTCTTTGCAGAAGCGATCGTTCGGAAATCATCGCAAGCGGGGGAACTTTTTGCGCTGGCACGCGTTAGGATTGGCCGGTACGAAGGTCTTCGCCTTTGCTGCCCGGACGACCTTGGTTCTGTGTTCGTTCACCGTTTCAGGTTCGTATCTTCGATTTAGGGCGCTACACCGGTTCTTCAAGTACGATCCTGGCGCTCGCCGTCCCCCGTCGCCGGATGCTCCGACCAGCGTTTGGCCCTTCGAGTTCAATCGTTAACGGCGCCCCGGCGCCAGCTACGGAGCGACCGATGAAGACCCTTACTGCAGACAGGCGCATGATCAAGATTGCCATGGATGCGCCCTATCTCGAACGCGACGAGGAGCATGCCCTGGCGCAGGCCTGGAGGGACAACAACGATCAGGAGGCGCGCAACAAGATCGCCATGGCGCATATGCGCCTGGTGATCGCCATGGCGGCCAAATTCCGCAGCTTTGGGTTGCCTATGAGCGATCTCGTCCAGGAGGGGCACGTTGGCCTGCTGGAGGCGGCGGCGCGTTTCGAGCCAAGTCGGGACGTTCGCTTCTCGACCTATGCCACCTGGTGGATCCGCGCATCGATGCAGGACTATGTCCTGCGCAACTGGTCGATCGTGCGCGGCGGAACAAGCTCGGCGCAAAAGGCGCTGTTCTTCAACCTCAGGAGATTGCGTGCGCGTCTGGCCCAAGGCGACCGGCAACTGACCTCGCAGGCGATGCATGAGGAGATTGCCGCGGCGCTGGGCGTCAGCCTTGCCGACGTGCAGACGATGGATGCGCGCCTGTCCGGAAGCGACGCGTCGCTACAGGCCCCTGTCGGCCACGGAGACTCGGACGGCGGGGAGCGGCTCGACTTCCTTGCGAGCGAAGCGCCGCTGCCCGACGAACAGGTCAGCGACATGATTGACGGCGAACGTGCTCGGCGCTGGCTTCATATCGCGCTTGGGGAGTTGAGCGAGCGTGAGATGAAGATCATCCGCGCCCGGCGTTTGTCGGAGGACGGCGCGACGCTGGAGGAGCTGGGTGTCGACCTCGGCATCTCGAAGGAGCGCGTCAGGCAGATCGAGACCCGGGCGCTGGAAAAGTTGCGTGCCGCGCTCGCTGCCAGGGCGCCGGCATTGGCTTCCGGGATACACTAACCAACGCGAAACCGCTGCAGAACTCTACTGCATGTCTCCTTAAATCCTAGCCGATTTAAGGACAAAAACATGCAGCAGTTCAAAGTGCTGCAGCGTCCTTCGCGCGCCTGATAAGACGCGCGGCGCTTTAGCGTGCACTCGCCGTTCCGAGCTCACTGTCCAAGGCCGCCAATATTCGATAGGCGACTGTTACGCGAGCCGGAATAGGGTAGTTCCTGTTGGCCAACAAGACGATGCCGATGCCTTTCGCGGGGACGAAGGCGGCATAGGCGCCGAAGCCGTTCGTCGAGCCCGTCTTGTTGATCAGCACGTCTTTTCGCGGTGGCAGTCGCCGCGCAAGCTTGGCCACCTTGTTCGGCTTGAAGCTCAGCTCAGCCGAGTTTCCGGCCAGCAGTTGCTCGAGATCGGCCGGATAGGCATACATCTCCCACCCTAGTCCCTGCGTCATGTCGCCCACCTTGTAGTGGCCGACATGCGTAGCAGCGATCGCCCGCTGGAGCATTTCGTCGAGCTTTGATGCGTCAATATTTGCCTCGACGAAACGAAGCAAATCCGCCGCAGTCGTCTTCACGCCATAGGCTTCCGAGTCCAAAACACCCGGGTTTACTCGGACAGGTTTACCCTCCTTCGAGTAGCCGTAGGCGTAGTCGCCCATGTGATCCTCAGGGACGCTGATAAAGGTCTGGGTAAGGCCAAGCTCCGGGAAAAGCTTCTTCTCCATCAGATCGTCGAACGGCTCGCCCATGCTTTCGGCGGCCAGGTGGCCGAACAGTCCGATACTGGGGTTCGAGTAGACCCGATACGTGCCGGGCTCGTAGCTCGGGCGCCAGCTTCTGAAATAGCTGATCATCTCCTTCGGGTCCGCGACGGAATCCGGAAACTGCAGGGGCAAGCCACCGGCCGTATAGGTGCCGAGTTCGAGCAGCTTGATCCTATCGAAGCTGCTTCCGGCGAGCGCTGGCATATATTTGCTGGCATGATCGGAGAATGAGAGGGCCCCGCGCACTTCAGCGTAGGAGGCAAGGGTCGCTGCGAACGTCTTGCTGATCGAGCCGATCTCGAAGAGCGTCGCGTCGGTGACCTCTTGCCGGCTCTCTTTCGAGGCGACGCCATAGTTATAGACGTATTTCCTTCCCTGAACCGTGACCGCGACAGCCATCCCCGGAATGTCGTATTGCTCCATCAAGGGGCGGATCGCTTCGTTCACGACGCGTTGGAGCGCTACTCGGCCATCGCTGGCGGCCGCGTGGGTCAACGGATTGAAGAAGAGGGATGCGGCCGCGAAAACTTTGAGCGTTGTCGGGCGGAGGCTTCTCATTGAAGATAAATCCTCGTGGCTGTGGCAATCGACAGGATTTGTTCCGAGCGGCCGGCGACGAATCCGATCGCGGCAATTCCCGAAAGGAGCATTCGCCAGCACGTTAAGCGCCGCGCGTCTTATCAGGTGCGCTGTAGCACTTTGAATTGCTGCATGCTCTTATCCTCAATTCGGTTACGATTCAGGGAAACAGGCAGTAGCACGCCGGCCACAGAGAAAAGCTATCCACCACCCTATTCGGAAATGATCTTCACTTTGTCGCCAGGTTTGACGGTGGAGGTGATCTGCATCGCGTTGATCAAGCGGAAGAGATCGAGTTTGCGATCCGTCCCCATCATCCGGGCGGCGAGCGTCGCCATCGTGTCGCCGGATCTCACAGTGACCACGCGAATGCGTAACGGCTTCAGCGATTGAACTTCCGCCCGGGTCATGCGGCGGAAAGAGCTGCGCAGTTGGCTCGCCGCGCTTTCGAGCGCGCTCGATCCTTTGGGTACGGCGGTCAGGAAACGGTAGATGCGGTTGTCGATGCGGATCACGGTGACATCGAAATCCCAGCGATCGGCGGACGCCCGCGCCGTTGCTGCCTCGAGGCCATTGACGGAGATCGGATGAATCGTATCCGGCTGCAAGCCGGTGACCCAGCCGCTGGCGATGTAGTCGGTGAGGCTGCGCCCAGCCGTATCGGCGACCCCGTCGAAGCGGATCGCGATGTCACCCGGGCCGGTCGCGAGCACCGCCTCGGCCTTGTTGTCGATCTGAAAGCCGACCGGCACGTCGAAGCGGATGCCGAGCTGGCCATGCAGGAATGTCTGGCCCCGGACATAACCCTCCTGCGGGCTGTCGCCATAGAGGATGCCATCGATACCGGCCAGATAGTAATCGCGTCCGCGATCACCAATCGTGCCCTCGACGCCAAAGGCGCGCGCGTGGCGGCGCGCCAGTTCGACGCGCTGCGGCGCGTTGGGGTGGCTCGACAGGAAGTCGAGGCTCTGGTCGGCTTCCGGGTCGACCGCCGTGAAGCGGGCGTAGGCCGCCATCGAATCGAGGAA
Source organism: Sinorhizobium chiapasense (assembly GCF_036488675.1). Taxonomy (NCBI): domain Bacteria; kingdom Pseudomonadati; phylum Pseudomonadota; class Alphaproteobacteria; order Hyphomicrobiales; family Rhizobiaceae; genus Sinorhizobium; species Sinorhizobium chiapasense. The sequence goes on along the minus strand of NZ_CP133148.1, from coordinate 3,762,689 downwards.
ACGGGCGGCGGCGTAGGGGTCGTATCCTGCCTCGCCGAGCATGCGCACGCCGATCACGTCGGCCTGGAGCTCCTGATTGCGCGAGAAGGCGGCGAGCCGCAGCTTGCCGCGGGCAAGCGCCTGTTTCCCAGCCAGATTGGAGGAAAGCACTTCGGAGACGACCCGGCTCGCGATCACCTCGGCCTCTTCGCGCTGCTGGCGCTCGATGCCGTGGTTTGCGGTGACGTGCGCCATCTCGTGCGAGAGCACGGCAGCGACCTCGGAGGCATCGTTGGCAAGCGCCAGGAGACCGCGCGTGACGTAGAGATAACCGCCGGGAAGCGCAAAGGCGTTGATCGCCGGTGAATTGAGAATGGTGATGCGATAGGACTGCTGCGGATTTTCCGAAACCGCCGTCAGCGCGCCGGTGATGCGCGCCACCAGTCGTTCGGTCTTGGCGTCCTTGTATTCGCCGCCGTAGCTCGCGACGATCCGCGGGTGTTCGCGCGCGCCGAGCTGGGCGCGCGGATCGTTCTTCTGCACTTCCTCGACGATCTGCGGATTTGACGACGGCGAAACGGTTGGCTCGTAGGTCTGTTCAATCACCGATTGGCAGGCGGACAGGAGCGCAGTCGCCAGGAATGCAACCATTAATCGTGCATTCTTGCCGCCGCGTCGCGTCGGAATCCGGCCATCGATGACTGTACGCCTAATCATGCCTCAGCCCGTTCCCCTCCGCCGGCGCATGCCACAACTTGAGCGCCGACGTTGAAAAATCCTACTTTTTCAGCCGGATACAGTGTCCCAGCCTGGGTGTTTCAGCCATGATCGTGCTGTAACGATTTCAGCGCCGTCTGCCTAGCTGATCCCCGTAGAAATAGTTGCCCCGTGGTATCACAGCAACGGATGCGCGAACATCGCGCCAACCGTCAGATATTCCGCGCGTCGCACAGCGCGGCGGTCAAATTGTGGCGAACGGCAATTTGGCGAAAAATTCTCTCCTGCGCCGTGTGTGTTTTCAAATGCGCCTTGAATTGCTGCCGTGGCCGGCCGACGGCCAGCCTCATTCGCGGCCGAGGAAGCGGTTGATCGCCGTGATGTCGCGCCGTTCGACAAAACGATCGACGGGGTCATGAGCGATGATACGCCCCCGGTCGAGGAAAAGCACGCTGTCGGCGAGCAGTCTCACATCATCGGGATGATGCGTGATCATCAGGATCGTATTGCCTTCCTCGTCGTGGAGGTCGCGCAAAAGTTCGCGCATTTCCGCTCTCATGCCCGGGTCGAGAGCGGCAAAGGGTTCGTCAAGCAGGAGCAGCGGACGGTGGCGGACGAGCGCACGGGCAAGTGCCACGCGCTGACGTTCGCCGCCGGAAAGCGTCGGCGCCAATCTCCCGCCGAAGCCGTCGAGGCCGACACGCTTCAACGCATCGGCCACCTTGGCGCGGTCGACGGCGGACAGGCGCAGCGCCGGGTTGATGCCGAAGCCGACATTGGTTGCCGCGTCGAGATGGACAAAGAGGTTATGCTCCTGGAAGATGACCGACACCGGGCGTTCGGCCGGCAGGCGCGCCGCCATGTCTTCGCCGAGAATATGAACTGCGCCTTGCCCCGGTTCTTCAAATCCGGCGATGACGTTGAACAGTGTCGACTTCCCAGACCCCGAAGCACCGGCGACCGCGACGATCTGGCCGGGCGGAATCACGCAGTCGAACATGAGCGTCGTCGTTTCGAAACGCACTTCGACGTCCTTGAGTGAAACAGCCGCGGAAACGGAGGCGGGCGAATTCATGCGTCTCTTCCTTCGCGCGCGCCGTTGTCTCCCGCCGTACCGAGCACGGTGAGGACCAGGCAGATGAGGCCGAGGATAAATGCAAGTCCCGCAGCGTCGGCGGTGCGGTAGCTTCCCATGCGGCTGTAGAGCAGCCAAGGCAAGGTTGTCATGTCCTGCGAGCCGAACAGGGCCACTGCCCCAAGATCGCCGAGGGACAAGGCCATGGCGAAAGAGAAGGCCATGAGCAAGGGTCGACGCAGCGGTGGCCAGTCGATCCATCGCAAGCGATGAAAGCCCGCGATACCGAGGCTCGCCGCCAGTCGATCCGTCCGTGCCGCATGGGTGGCCATTGCCGGAGCGAGCACGCGATGGACGAAGGGAAGCGCCATCAGAGCATTGATGGCGATGACGACGGCCGGCGCAAGACGCGCGACATCGCCGACGGGGCGCAACAGCAGGAACCAGCCAGCGCCGAGGATGACCGGCGGCACCAGCAGGACGAAGGAGGTGCTGGCGCCGATCATGCCGGTAAACCCGCGGGCGGCGGCTCCCGCCTGTCGTCGCATCAAGGTAACCTGCTGCGCGCGGATCATCACGGCGGTCGCTCCAACGGCTGTCGCGCCCGAAAGAAAAGCAATCACAGCGCTGGTGGCGAAGGCACGGTGTACGGCAGCATCGCGGGCGAGCCTCGGCAAGTCCGCCTGCAGGCCGGAATAGGCGATCGCGGCGAACGGCAGTCCGACGAAAGCGAGCGCAAGGATGAGCCAGAGCCCGTCGGCGAGTCGTGACCGGCCACTCACGCCGTCGAACCGCCTCATTGCCTTGCCGGTCGTCTCGCTCTCCGGCGGTGGCGGCGCCAGCACCTTCAGAACGAGAAGCAGGGCACCCGTCAAGGCGACCTGAAGGCCGGAAAGGGCGATCGCACGCGGCGGGTCGAAATCGAAGCGCAACGCCTGATAGATCGCCACTTCGATCGTGCTTGCCGCAGGTCCCCCGCCGAGTGTCAGCACGAGCGTGAAACTGGTGGCGCAGAGCATGAAGATGAGACCGGCGATGCCCGGCAACAGCCCTCGGATCGCCGGCCATTCGATGAAGCGGAAGATTGCGACCGAGGGCATGCCGAGATTGGCGGTGGTACGCCAGTATTCGCCCGGAATCCGCTCGATCCCCGCAAGCATCAGCCGCGCCGCAAGCGGCATGTTGAAGAAGACGTGGGCGAGAAGAATGCCGAAAAGCCCATAGATGCTGATCGGATCGTTGAGCCCGATCGCGACGAGGACGGTATTGAGAAAGCCTTGCCGGCCCCAGACCTGAATGAGGCCGAGCGCTGCGACGAGAGCGGGCAGGCCGAGCGGCAGCGCCATCAGCCGCAGCAGCCAGATGCGGCCGGGAAAACTTGCCTGCCGGGCAAGCGCACGCGCCACCGGGATCGCGAATAGAACGGAGAGGATCGTCGAGAGGCTCGCCTGAAGCAGCGTGAAGCGGGTGACGCGCCAGACATAGGCGTCGAACGGGGCGCCGGCATAACCACCGCTCGACTGCGCGAGGAGGGCGACGACGGCGAGGGCGACGAACAGCAGAATGCCGCCGAGGCTGAAGGCCCCGGCGGCTATCGTCATCCGTCTTTCGGTAGCACCGGACAAGCCTGCCTCAGTTCTTGCTCATGGCCGCCAGCCATTCGTCGATCCACGCCTTGCGATTGGCGGCGACCTCCTCGGAAGACATCAGGAATGTCTTTTCCGGCTTGACGAGCTTGCCGAAGGCGTCCGGCAGGGGTTCCTTGGTTTCCGCAACCGGCATCATCCAGTTGGTCGTCGGAATGATCGACTGGAATTCCGGACCGGTCATGAAGGCCAGAAACTCTTTGGCGAGTTCCGGTTCCTTGGTGTTCTTCGTCACGCCGGCCACTTCGATCTGGATGTAGTGGCCCTCGGCGAAGGGCGCGGCCTGATAGCGTTCGGTGTTTTCCGCCACCATGTGATAGGCGGGCGAGGTGGTGTAGGACAGCACCATCGGCGCTTCGCCCTTGGTGAAGAGGCCGTAGGCTTCCGACCAGCCGGGGGTCACGGTCAACACCCGGTCCTTGAGCTTGGCCCAGGCGGCGGCTGCCTCGTCCCCATAGACCGATTTCACCCAGAGCAGCAGCCCGAGGCCCGGTGTCGAGGTGCGGGGATCCTCGATGACGATCTTTTGCGAAGGATCGCCGTCGACCAGTTCTTTCAGGCTCTTCGGCGGGGTCTTCACGGTTTCGGTATCGTAGATCACGGCGAAATGGCCGTAGTCATACGGAACGAAAGTGTCGTCGGAGAAGCCGCCCGGAACCTTCAAGGCGGCGGTGTCGAGATCGTGCGGGGCGAAAAAGCCCGTCGCCTTGGCTTCCGCGACGAGGTTGGTGTCGAGACCGAGCACGATGTCCGCCTTCGATTGCTCGCCTTCGAGCTTCAGTCGCGTCAGAAGCTCGACACCATCGGCGACGCCGACATAATTGACCTCGCAGTCGCAGGTTTTCTCGAAGGCCTCGGCGGCTTTCGCGCCAGGGCCCCATTCGCTGATGAAACTCTCATAGGTGTAGATCGTCAGCGTCTTTTCGGCGGCACTGGCGCCGAACGGCAAAGTCGCGGCCGTCGCCGCAATCGCCAGCCGGCGAAGCAATTTGGTGTAAATGGACATGACGGGCACCTCTCTCCCTTTTGTTGATGTTGCGGGAAAAGGAGGCGCATCGGTCCGATCGCTTCTAATCCCTCCGCCGGTATGAGCCGGATCAGGTTCCGCGGGTTGGCTTGAGCCTCTCAGCCTTGGTTCCGCAAGCGGACCGAAGGCACCCCGTTAGAGCAGCAAAGATTTAGCTTTCGGCGGCAGGTCTGGCAAGCCGAGTTTCGGCGGAAACATTTGCCGTCCAAGCCATCTGCGCTATTAGACCAAACACTTGTCGGCGGCGTTTGTTCGTCTCCTGCAGCAATTCAAAGTGCAACAGCGTCCTTTGCGCGTCTGATCAGACGCGCGGCGCCGTAGTGGGGAGGTATTCTCATGCCAGACATGCTCGTTCGTCTCTATGCCTTGCCTGAAAGGCGTGCTTCCCGGCTCGGTCCTGGCATCAGCATTCGCCGGGCGATGGCTCCGGAACGCGGTATCGTGCTCGCCTGGATCGAAGAACGGTTCGGCGCCGGCTGGGCAGGTGAGGCCGAGGCTGCCTTCTCCTCAACCCCGACGCGGATCCATGTCGCCGTCCACGAAGGCCGGATCGTCGGCTTCGCCTGCCATGACGTGACGGCGCTTGGTTTCTTCGGGCCGACAGGCGTCGACGAGGCGATGCGTGGTCAGGGGATCGGCGAGGCACTGCTTATCGAAAGCCTGATGGCGATGCGCACCGCCGGCTACGGCTACGCCATCATCGGCGGTGTCGGTCCCGCGGATTTCTACGCCCGCACCGTCGGCGCGGTGGAGATACCGGATTCGACGCCCGGCATTTATGCCGGCATGCTTTTTCCCGGTGAAGCTCCGCCGGAGGACTGATCGCCGGAGACGCAGCCGCCGAAAAGCGCAGCCTTGCCGCCGCAAAATGGCTTTCGGCCTTTTCCTTTGTCGTCCCTTTGCGCTATGGGCTTCTGCCATGGCCCAACAGACCTTCACCATCCTTCTCGGGGGCGCGCTCACCCGCACCGAGCGGCTCGCAAAGCAGCTTTCCGGCAGTCGCTTCATCGCGGCCGACGGTGGCATGCGCCATGCGAAGGCGCTTGGTATCGTTCCCGAGCTCTGGGTCGGCGACTTCGATTCGACTGACGACGCGTTGCTGGCCGCATTCGCCGCGGTGCCGCGCGAGCGCTATCCGGCGGCCAAGAGCGCGACCGACGGCGAGATCGGGGTCGAGGCGGCGCTTGCGCGGGGCGCAACGTCGCTGATCTTCGTCGGAGCGCTTGGCGGCACCAGAAGCGACCATGCCTTCCTGCATCTGCTGCGCGCCGTGGCGATCGCCGAAGAGGGGTTGCCGGTGCTGATGACCTCCGGCGAGGAGGAGGCCCATCCCTTGTTGCCCGGTTCCCGCGAGATCGACCTACCCAAGGGCAGCCTTTTTTCGATTCTCGGACTCAGCGCACTTTCCGGTCTTTCCATCGACAATGCGCGTTATCCGCTCGATGACTTCGCGCTGCCCTTCGGCTCGTCACGGACCATTTCCAACGTTGCGGAGGGGCCGGTCCGCTTTTCCTTGAAATCCGGCCGGGCGGTCATTCTCGCTCGACCCTATGATCTTTCCGGAGCCTGAAACCTTGGCGCCACCCATTCTGAAGCTTGATAACATTTTCCTGACCTTCGGTGGCACGCCGCTGCTTGCCGGCGCCAACCTGCAGGTCGAGCCCGGCGACCGCATCTGCCTCGTGGGCCGCAACGGCTCGGGCAAGTCGACGCTGATGAAGACGGCCGCCGGTCTCGTCGAGCCGCAATCGGGTGAAATCTTCCGCCATCCCTCGGCGACGGTGCGCTACCTGCACCAGGCACCGGATTTCGAAGGCTTCGACACGGTCCAGGCCTATGCGGAAGCGGGGCTCGGCCCAAGCGATGATCCCTATCGCGCCGCCTATCTGCTGCAGCATCTGGGGCTGACGGGGGAGGAGGATCCAAGGCGACTTTCGGGCGGCGAGGCGCGGCGCGCCGCACTTGCCCGCGTGCTGGCGCCGGAGCCCGACATCCTGCTCCTCGATGAGCCGACCAACCATCTCGACCTTCCGACAATCGAATGGCTGGAAGACGAGCTCGTCCGCAGCCGCTCGGCGCTGGTGCTCATCTCGCACGACCGGCGCTTCCTCGAAAAGGCTTCGACGGCGACGGTCTGGCTCGATCGCGGCCAGTCGCGCCGGCTCGATCGCGGCTTTGCCCATTTCGAGGCATGGCGTGACGAGGTGCTCGAGGCCGAGGAGCTGGAGCAGCATAAGCTCGGCAAGGCGATCGAGCGCGAGGAGCACTGGTTGCGCTACGGCGTCACCGCAAGGCGCAAGCGCAACATGCGCCGTCTCGGCGAGTTGCAGGACATGCGGGCGCGCTATCGCGGCCACAAGGGACCGCAGGGCACGGTTCAGGCGACGGCCGCCGATGCCAGGGAATCCGGCAAACTGGTCATCGAGGCGGAAAAGATCACCAAGGCCTATGGCGATCGCACGATCGTCGCGCCCTTCTCGATCCGCGTGCACCGCGGCGACCGGATCGGCCTCGTCGGCCCGAACGGCGCCGGTAAGACGACACTGCTCAAGCTTCTGACCGGCCAGATCGAGCCGGACTCCGGAACCGTCAAGCTCGGCACCAATCTCGAGATGGCGACGCTCGATCAGAAGCGCGAGGACCTGAAACTCGACGATACGCTTTCGCATTACCTGACCGACGGGCGCGGGGAGACCCTTCTCGTTAACGGCGAGCAGCGCCACGTCACCGGCTACATGAAAGACTTCCTCTTTCAGCCGGAGCAGGCCCGCACCCCTATCCGCGAGCTTTCGGGCGGCGAGCGTGCGCGGTTGATGCTGGCGCGCATCATGGCGCGCGCCACCAATCTCCTGATCCTCGACGAGCCGACCAACGATCTCGACATCGAAACACTCGATCTCCTGCAGGAGATCGTCGCCGGATTCGCGGGCACGGTAATCCTCGTCAGCCACGACCGCGACTTTCTCGACCGCACGGTGACCTCGACCATCGCGCCGGCCAATCCGGAGGCGCCGGACGGCCGCTGGATCGAATATGCCGGCGGTTATTCCGACATGATGGCGCAGCGCAAAGGCGCAATCGAGGACAGGCGGAAGGTCGAAAAGTCGGAGAAAGCCAGATCGACCGACGTTCCTGCGGCTGCATCCGAAGCGCCGAAGGCCAAGAGCAAGCTCTCCTACAAGCAGAAGTTCGCGCTCGAAAACCTTCCGAAGGAGATAGCCAAGGCCGAAGCGGAGATCGCGAAACGGGAAGAGAGGATGCACGATCCCGATCTGTTTTCGAAGGATCCGAACGGCTTCGCCAAAATCGCTGCTGAACTGGAAAAGCTGAGAGAAGGGCTCGCGCGGATGGAAGAAGAATGGCTGGAGCTGGAGATGCTGCGCGAAGAGCTCGAAGGCTGAGATCGTTCTCCAGACACGACAAGACCCCTCCGCCAAGGGGAGGGTTTTGATTGGGCCGCTACTGTAGGCGGGCACCACGCATCCCCACATTGAACGCGTCCAAGGAATATGATAAGTAAAACTTACTATATTCCTTGTGAACGATTGAGATGCCGAGAAAACTTGAATCCGAAACGATCGGGATGCTGCTCAACGACGTCTCGCGGCTGCTCCGCGGTGCCTTCGACCGCAAGGTCAACGCCATGCAGCTCGGGATCACGCCCGGCGAAGCGCGCACGCTGATCCAGGTCGCCACGACGGAAGGCATCAAGCAGGCGGAAATCGCCACGCGAATGGGTATCGAACCGATGACGCTCTCGGCCTATCTCGATCGCCTGGAAGCGCTGGGGCTTGTCGCGCGGGTGCCGGATCCGGCCGACCGGCGCGCCAAGAACGTCGTCGTCAGCGATCGGGCCGATGCGCTCATCGACGAGATGATGGCGGGCCTACGCGAGATGATGGGCGCCTATACCGAGGGCTTGGGCGAGGGGGGGCTGGAACTGTTGCGTGGCAATCTCCGGATCCTGCGCGACAACCTTCGCCGACTCGATCCCTGCCTTGCCGGCAAGGAAAGCAATAGGGATAAAGGGGCAGCCGAATGACGCTCAGGATGAGCGAGCGGCGCACGAGCATCATCGGCGCGTTCCTGGTGGCGCTTGGCCCGGTTTCCATGGCGCTCTATACGCCGGCCATGCCGGAACTCGTTCGCGCCTTCGCCACCAGCGAGGCGGCGATCAAAATGACGCTGTCGCTCTATTTCGGCGGCTTCGCCTTTGCCCAGCTCGTCTCGGGCACGCTCTCCGACGTCATAGGACGCCGCTCGGCGACGTTGATCTTCATGGCGATCTATCTTGCCGGCAGCCTGATGGCGGCCTTCGCCCCCTCGGTCGGCGTCTTGCTCGCCGGGCGCCTGGTGCAGGGGGCCGGCGCCTCCGTCGGCATGACGGTGGCGCGCGCCATCGTGCGCGACCAGTTCACCGGCACCCCCGCCGCCCGCATCATGAACATGATCGGCATGATGCTGGCGCTCGGTCCTGCGGTTTCGCCGACGCTCGGCGGCATCGCGCTCGGGCTCTTCGGCTGGCAGTCGATCTTCTTCCTGATGGTTGGTTTCGCCCTGATGGCGTGCTTCACCGTGCAGTTCTTCATGGTGGAAACGGTGACGCCGGACCGCAGCAAGGGGCATTTGCGGCCGATTCTCGGGGCTTATGGCGAATTGCTGACGGACAGTCGCTTCGTGTCCTCGACGTTTGTGATCGCCGGTGCTGTCGGCGCGCTTTACGCATGGGCGACCATGCTGCCCTTCGTGCTAATCGGGCAAGTGGGCCTGACGCCGACCGAATTCGGGGTCGGCATGCTCATGCAATCGGGCCTCTTCTTCTCGGGCACCGTCACGGTGCGGCTCCTGATGCGGCGTTTCACGCCGCAGGCGCTCGTGCCTGCTGGCCTCGCCTTCATCGGTATGGCCAGCCTTGTCCTCTCCTTCACCATGCATGCGCTCGAGCCGACCTTCCTCTCGGTGATGGCGCCGGTCGGCATCTACGCTTTCGGCATTGCTTTTGTGATGCCCTACATGATGACAGCCTGCATGGTGCCCTTCCCGCATATCGCCGGCACGGCATCGGCCATGATGGGCTTCATTCAGATGAGCTCGGGGCTCATCGGCGGGGCGCTCGCCGCTCTCGTCGGCGCCCCGGCGCTGGCGCTCGGCACGATCATTCCGGGTTTCGGTCTCATCTCGATAGCGAGCTATTTCTGGTATCGAAGGACCGTGCGTTCGAGGCCGCTCATCGCGCCGACAGCGTCCGACGACAAGCTGCGCGAAGCGGCGGAATAAGCAAGCTGCCAACCAGAAGCCGCGGCAGGTTGTCCGCCGCGGCTTCTGGTTCGATTGGTCTTGCCAGCTTTTAACGGTTGCGCGCCGCAAGCGTGCGCAGGCGCAGCGCGTTGAGCTTGATGAAGCCGGCGGCGTCCTTCTGGTCGTAGGCGCCCTGGTCGTCCTCGAAGGTGACGAGCTTGTCGGAATAGAGCGACTTCGCGCTCTCGCGGCCGGTGACCATGACGTTGCCCTTGTAGAGCTTCAGCGTCACTTCGCCTTCGACATGCTCTTGGCTCTTGTCGATCGCCGCCTGCAGCATTTCGCGTTCCGGTGAGAACCAGAAACCGTAGTAGATGAGCTCGGCATAACGCGGCATCAGCTCGTCCTTGAGGTGGGCGGCGCCGCGATCGAGCGTGATGCTTTCGATCGCGCGATGCGCCGCCAGCAGGATGGTGCCGCCGGGGGTTTCGTAGACGCCGCGCGACTTCATGCCGACGAAGCGGTTTTCGACGAGGTCGATGCGGCCGATGCCATTGTCACGGCCATATTCATTGAGCTTGGCAAGCAAAGTCGCCGGCGACATGCGCACGCCATTGATCGAAACGGCGTCGCCGCGCTCGAAGCCAACCTTGATGACGGTCGCCTTGTCGGGCGCGGCTTCCGGCGAAATCGTGCGCATATGAACATATTCCGGGGCTTCCTGCGCCGGGTCTTCGAGCACCTTGCCCTCGGAGGAGGAGTGCAACAGGTTGGCGTCGACGGAGAAGGGCGCTTCGCCCTTCTTGTCCTTGGCGACCGGGATCTGGTGCTTTTCGGCAAATTCGAGCAGATCCGTGCGGCTCTTGAACGACCAGTCGCGCCAGGGCGCGATGATCTTGATGCCCGGGTTCAAGGCATAGGCCGACAGCTCGAAGCGGACCTGGTCGTTGCCCTTGCCGGTCGCGCCATGGGCAATCGCGTCGGCGCCGGTCTTTTTGGCGATGTCGATGAGATGCTTGGAGATCAGCGGACGGGCGATCGAGGTGCCGAGCAGGTAGACGCCCTCATAGACGGCATTGGCGCGGAACATCGGGAAGACGAAGTCACGCACGAACTCCTCGCGCACGTCCTCGATGTAGATTTCCTTGATGCCGAGCATCTCGGCCTTCTTGCGCGCCGGCTCCAGTTCCTCGCCCTGGCCGAGATCGGCGGTGAAGGTCACCACTTCGGCGCCGAGTTCCGTCTGCAGCCACTTGAGGATGATCGAGGTGTCGAGACCGCCGGAATAGGCGAGAACGACCTTCTTCACGTCTTTATGCGATGCCATGGGTTCTGTCCGTCTGCTCTGGGAAGGGCGGCAATGCCGCGTGCAAAATCTGCGGCACTTTAGCCAGAACTTGAAGGGATACAAGCATTACAGTACCCCGCGCCGTAATTTGACGCGTCAGGAGGCGCCGCGACAGGCGGCATCGCGACAGGACACGGCGAATCCACTGGCAAAAAAGCATGTCCGGCGGTATCACCGGCAATCGTCTCGTTGAGGAATTCGCCATGGACTTCGTGCCCAGCCTGCCGACGCTGCTCGCCTTTGCTGCCGCCAGCCTGCTTCTGGCGGCAACGCCCGGACCGGACATGACCCTTTCGATCAGCCGATCCCTGGCGCAGGGAAGGAAGGCCGCGCTCTTTGTCGTGCTCGGCACCGGCCTCGGCATCGTCGTTCACACGATGCTCGTCGCCTTCGGTATTTCGGCGCTCATCACCGCGTCGCCGACCGCCTTTCTGGTGCTGAAGACCGGCGGGGCTGCCTATCTCTTCTGGCTTGCCGTCCAGGCGATCCGCCACGGCTCGACGCTCTCGGTGAAGAAGATCGAGGGGGCGAAGGGAACTGTCTTTTCGAACGTTGCGACCGGCTTCTCGGTCAATATCCTCAACCCGAAGGTCGTGATCTTCTTCATGACCTTCCTGCCGCAATTCGTCAGCGCGACCGATCCGTCGGTCACAAGCAAGCTCCTGTTCCTCGGCTTCTTCTTCATCGTCATCGGCATGCCGGTGAATGCCATGGTGGTGCTTGCCGCCGATTGGCTCGCCGCCTGGCTGCAGAGGAACAAGCGCTTCATGCGCGCCCTCGACTTCAGCTTTGCCGGCGTGTTCTCAGTCTTCGCGGTCAAGATCTTCCTGACCCAGGCGCGCTGAGGTACGCGGCGGCTGGTTTTGCCCCTCATCTGCCTGCCGGCATCTTCTCCCCGCAGGCGGGGAGAAGAGACAAGCGGCAACCGCTCAGTCCTTCCTCGGCCGAAGGCATGACAATTCGTTGAAGGCCGCCGTTTGGCGTCGGCGTCGCAGCACCCATTCTTCTCCCCGCGAGCGGGGAGAAGATGCCGGCAGGCAGATGAGGGGCAGCGGCGATGCAAGCGGCGGCGGCACTCGGTTCACCCGATCAGCAGCGCGTCGTCGTCGAGCGTCTGGCCGCGGATGCGGCGGAACATGGCGATAAGATCCTCGACCTGCAGCGTCTTGCGGCTGTCGCCGGCGACGTCGAGTACGATTTCGCCGCCGTGAAGCATGATCGTGCGATGGCCGTAGTCGAGCGCCTGGCGCATCGAATGGGTGACCATCATCGTCGTCAGCTTGCGCTCGGTGACGATCTTCTGCGTGAGATTCATGACGAATTCCGCCATGCCCGGATCGAGCGCCGCGGTGTGCTCGTCGAGAAGCAGAACTTCCGATCCGGCCAGCGTCGCCATCACCAGCGACACGGCCTGCCTCTGGCCGCCTGACAGGAGATCCATGCGGTCGCCGAGGCGGTCCTCGAGGCCGAGATTGAGCTCGGCGATCCGCTCGCGGAAATGCTCGCGCCGTTTCGCGCCAAGCGCCGGCGTCAGGCCGCGGCTTTCACCGCGCCTCGCGGCAAGCGCCAGGTTTTCCTCGATCGAAAGCGTGCCGCAACTACCGGCGAGCGGGTCCTGGAACACGCGCGCAACGAGGCCGGCGCGCGCCGCCGTTCCCTTGCGGGTGACGTCCGTGTGCCCGATCGTCACCTCGCCTTCGCTCGGCAGGACATCTCCGGCGAGCACGCCGAGCAGCGTCGATTTGCCGGCCCCGTTCGAGCCGATCACGGTGACGAACGAGCCCTGCTCGATCGTCAGGCTTACGCCGTTCAGCGCCTGCTTCTGCAAGGGTGTGCCCTTGCCGAAAACGACCTTGATGTTCTTGACGCTGATCATGCGGCACCTCCGCGGCGCAGACGAGGAAGGACGAGCGCTACGGTGACGAGCGCCGCGGTCACGAAGTTCAGGTCGGAGGCCTGCAGGCCGAGCATGTCCGTCGAAAGCGCGAGCTGGATGGCGATGCGGTAGAGGATCGAGCCGAGCACGCAGCCGGCGAGCGCGATCAGGATGCCGCGAGCGCCGAACAGCGTTTCGCCGATGATGACGGCGGCAAGCCCGACGACGATCGTGCCGACGCCCGAGGTTACGTCGGCAAAGCCGTTGGTCTGGGCGAAGAGCGCGCCGCCGAAGGCAACAAGCGCGTTGGAGATCGCCATGCCGAGATAGATCTGGCGGCTGGTATCGACCCCTTGCGCCCGGGCCATACGCGCATTGGCGCCGGTCGCCCGCATGGCGAGGCCGGCGTCGCTCTCAAGAAAGCGCCAGACGACGACGACGGCCACAAGCACAAGAATGCCGACGAAGAGCGGGCGAACGTAGAAGTCCCTAAGCCCCAGCCCGTAGAACGGCGAAAGCATGGTGTCGGCATTGATCAGCGCGACGTTCGGCTTGCCCATGACGCGCAGGTTCACCGAGAAGAGCGCGATCATCGTCAGGATCGAGGCGAGCAGATTGAGGATGCGGAAGCGCACGTTGAGGAGCGCCGTGACGATGCCGGCCGCGGCACCGGCGACCATCGCGACGGCCGCGGCAAGCCACGGATTGACGCCCGCAATGATCAGCACCGCGGTGACGGCGGCTCCAAGCGGAAACGACCCGTCGACCGTCAGGTCAGGAAAGTCGAGCACGCGGAAGGCAAGGAAGACGCCGACGGCGACAAAGGCATAGACGAGCCCCAACTCCACGGCTCCCCAGAAAGCGATTTGACTCAACGCTCGGCCCTTTTCAGTCATGTTTCGCGCAAGAGGGATGCGCGCAACGTCTTTGTTGATAACGAACCGCCCCCGTATGGAACGGGGGCGGCAAAAAGGCAAATAAACTTGCGTCCTCGAGGCGCGCCGTCGTTATTCGATGACGCGGGTCGCGCGCTTGATCACGCTTTCCGGCAGGGTCACACCCATCTTGGCGGCGGCAGCCTTGTTGATGACGAGATCGGTGCCGGCGGCGACCTTGACGGCGATGTCGCCCGGGTTTTCACCCTTCAGGATACGCACAACCACGTCGCCGGTCTGCTTGCCGACGTCGTAGTAGTTGAAGCCGAGGGCCGCAACCGAGCCGCGGGAGACGGAATCGGTATCGGCGGTGAAGAGCGGCAGCTTGCTTTCCTCGGCGACCGCGACTGCACCTTCAAGCGCGGAGATGATCGTGTTGTCGGTCGGAACGTAGATCGCGTCGGCGCGGCCGACGAGGGCGCGGGCGGCACCCTGGACTTCGGCTGATTTCGTCGCGGCAGACTCGACCACGGTAAGCCCCGCCTTCTCGGCTTCGGCCTTGAGGGCAGCAAGCAGCGAGACGGAGTTCGCTTCACCGGAATTATAGAGATAGCCGATCGACTTGACGTTCGGCAGGATCTCCTTGATCAGCGTCACATGCTCGGCAACCGGCGACATGTCGGAAAGGCCGGTGACGTTGCCACCGGGCTTTTCCATGTCCCTGACGAGCTGCGCGCCCAACGGATCGGATACGGCGGTGAAGACCACCGGGATGTCGCGCGTCGAGGAAACCACCGCCTGTGCCGAGGGCGTGGAGATCGGCACGATGACGCTCGGCGCTTCGCCGGCGAACTGGCGGGCGATCTGCGCTGCGGTCGCCGGGTTGCCCTGCGCCGACTCGTAGATGAACTTGAGGTTCTCGCCTTCCTTATACCCGGCGGCAGCAAGCGCATCCTTGACCCCGTCGCGGGCGGCATCGAGGGCGGGATGCTCGACGATTGCCGTCACGGCAACCGTGACTTCGTCTGCGCGCGCCGGGAGCGAGAGCGCCGCAGTGGCGGCAAGAGCTATAAGAAGTGAGCGCATGGATGTTCTCCGATTTTTGGCGTGGGATTGTGAGGCAAGGCCACAGCGAGCCTTCCTCATTCCGCTCCAGATGATTTCGCCGCCTTCTTAGGAAAGCGGAAGGATGAAATCAATCGATGGGAGTAGCTTCATCCATCAAACTTCTTCATCGATCGTGGTGACTTTGGAGGGCGAGTCGTATTTGCCCCTCATCCCGCTGCCGCGACCTTCTCCCCGCAAGCGGGGAGAAGGGGTATGCCGCGCACTCGCAGTCCCCCCTACCCGCGGGCAGGGAGAGAGCTAGGGCGAGGGGCGACAAGCGGCAAATGCCGTGAGGGGCAACAAGCGGCAAATGCCAGCGAAAACCGCCTCGCGCGCTTCCTCCAGCCTCAGTCCTCGCCGTGATTGGCAATCATCATCGCCTCGAAAGCAAGGCGGTCGACCTTGCGCATGCGCTCGGATTCCGACTTCAACTGGCCGCAGGCGGCGAGAATGTCGCGGCCGCGCGGCGTGCGGATCGGCGAGGCGTAGCCGGCCTGGTTGATGAAGTCGGCGAATGCCTCGATCTGCTCCCAGTCCGAGCACTGGTAGTTGGTGCCCGGCCAGGGGTTGAAGGGGATGAGGTTGATCTTTGCCGGAATGCCCTTCAACAGCTTCACCAGTTCCTTCGCGTCCTCGAGGCTGTCGTTGACATCCTTCAGCATCACATATTCGAAGGTGATGCGGCGGGCGTTCGACAGGCCGGGATAGGCGCGGCAGGCCTCCATCAGCTCCTTCAGCGGATACTTCTTGTTGATCGGCACCAGCATGTCACGCAGGTCGTCGCGCACGGCATGCAGCGAGATTGCCAGCATGACGCCGATCTCCTCGCCGGTGCGGTAGATCTCGGGCACGATGCCGGAGGTCGAGAGCGTGATGCGGCGCTTCGAGAGCGAAAGACCGTCGCCGTCGGACGCGATCAGGAGAGCGGTCTTGACGTTCTCGAAATTGTAGAGCGGCTCGCCCATGCCCATCATCACGATATTGGTGATCTTGCGGCCTTCCGCGGGCACGATGGCGCCTTGCGGCGTGTCGCGTTCGGGGAAATCGCCGAGCCGGTCGCGGGCAAGCAGCAACTGGGCGAGGATTTCTTCCGCCGTCAGGTTGCGCACCAGCTTCTGGGTGCCCGTGTGACAGAAGGAGCAGGTGAGCGTGCAGCCGACCTGGCTCGAGATGCAGAGCGTGCCGCGGCCTTCCTCCGGGATGTAGACGGTCTCGATCTCGACCGGCCGGCCGGCGCCGCGCGGCGGAAAGCGCAGGAGCCACTTGCGCGTGCCGTCGTTCGAAATCTGCTCCTCGACGATCTCCGGCCGGGCAATGGTGAAATGCTCCTTGAGCATCTCGCGCATGTCCTTGGAGACGTTCGACATCTGATCGAAATCGGCAACACCGCGGACGTAGAGCCAGTGCCAGAGCTGGCTCACGCGCATCTTGACCTGGCGCTCGGGCACGCCCCTCTCGACGAGCAGCCTGGCCATGTCTTCGCGCTGAAGGCCGATCAGCGACGGCTTCTCGGCCTGGGGCATCAGCCGCACCTGTGGCGCCTTGATGTCCGCCCTGTTCAAGATCTCAGTGGCTGCCATGCTTGCGATGTCCTGTCATACAGCGAAGGCCCGTCCGGAGGGGGTTCCGGATCATGTTCCGATGCTCGAATTGAAAACTGGCGAGCCTTCGGGCGCGGCAATAGGCGCGGGGCTCTGAATTTGGCGGCGCTTTAGCATTCTTTTCGCCGCGAGTCACCATGCAGCATTTCAAACTGCTACAGCGTCCTTTGAGCATCTGATAGGACGCGCGGCGCTGTAATGCAAAAAGGCCGGCGCCAAGGCCGGCCTTCGGATCGATTTATGCCACCCTAAGGGTTACTTACAGGCTTCGATCTGCTTCAGCGCGGCGGAGATGCCGGAGAGGGAATAGGAATAGGAAGTCGCGGTTCCCTTGCGGGACTTCGCGTTGACCGACATGTCCTTGCCCGACTTCATCGCCGCCACCAGCGCCGGCTCTTCCGCGGCGTTTTCGACCCAGGCGGAATTGCCCTTGGTAAACATGACGAAAGTCTTGCCGTCGATGACCACATTGACCTTGGAATTGTCCTGCAGCGGATAGCCCATCATCGCCTGAGGTTCGTAGCTGATGTTCTGCCCCGGGCGCTGCGAGACGAGGAAGAAGATATCGCCATGGTCGACACCGGCAGGGCTCTTGTCCTTCGGAACGGACAGGACGTAGCAGACCTTGCCGGCGCCGGCCTGGTAGGAATAGGCGCCCCAGGCTTGGAACTGCTGGATCCGGGTCGGAGATTGAGCGGAAGCAACGCCGGCTGCCGCCAGTACGAGTGCGATTGCAGTTGCGATCTTTCTTACAAACATGAGGTCCTGCCGCTTGTCTTGCTTGCGATCGCCCGAAACGTGTGAGACGGGCAACGCATAGTCACGTTTTGATTTATTTTGACTTAATTCAGGTTACTAAACCGTCAACGATCACTGCAATCCGCTCGTTTCCGCCCCGAAACAGGCCGCGACACACCCGGCAGACAAAGTTAGCGCGCTCATCCGGCGTGCCGTTCTTCGTTCCTGCGGATTTGCCGGTTCGGTCGATCGTCAATTCTGGAGGGCCGTGGCCGGTAGGAGTTCCCTGTCTCAAATCTCGCCGCAACGCACTGTCCTGCAGCCAATTCGCCCACAGCCGTTACGTTTGCGGAATCTATGTCACAAAGAATCAGGCAAGAGTTTGTCTTTCAGGCAGAAATGCGGCGGCCTCGCATTCCGGCGATCATTCCTCATCCGGCCTGTCGCGCAGGGCTTCGTCGGCTCTTTGGTAATGCGCTTCCTTGATCTGGCCGCTGATCGCGGCGAAGGCGGCCGTCAACACGGCGATGTCGTCGGAAAAGCCGACGACGGCCAGCATGTCCGGCACGAAATCGAGTGGCAGGACGAAGTAGGCAAGGGCTGCGAGCAGAATACCGCGTGTCCGCGTCGGCGTCTTCGGATCCACCGCGCAATAAAAGGCGGCAACGAGATCGCGACTGAAGGGAATCTGGCGGGCTGCGCGGCGAAAGGTCGGCCAGAACCGGCGGCGCACCTTGCGCTCCCGGCGTTCCTGTTCGGATTCCTCGCCAGGAAGAAGAATTTCACCGATCTTGATATCGTCCATCGCGTCCGTTTCCGATTTGGGCCCTGCAGCGCCGCGCGTCTTTTCGGACGCGCAAAGGTCGCTGTAGCACTTTGCATTGCTGCATATTTTTATCCTTAAATCGCCTAGGATTTAAGGAAACATGCAGGAGCCTGATATGGGAAGGGTATCCGCTATTTCAAATGGTCGGGCATCCGGCCGGCCGCCGCGCGATCCATTTTTGCCGCCAGCTTGAAATCGAGCTCCGTCAGCCCGTTCGCATCGTGCGTCGAAAGCGTGACGTCGACCCTGTTGTAGACGTTGAACCATTCGGGGTGGTGATCGAGTTTTTCTGCAGCGAGGGCGCATTGCGTCATAAAGCTGAATGCCTCCGCAAAATTCTTGAACCGGAACGCCTTCCAGATCGATGCGCCATCCTCGGCAAGAACCCAGCCCTCCATCTTGTGCAAATGCTCGGCGACAGCCTCGGCATCCAGTTTTTCCGGCCTCATGCTGTTTCTCCCTGCGATCTTTCGTGGTTAACAACGGCATTATCGCGGATAAACTCCGCCTACTGCATTTTTCCTTAGATCGTACCCGATTTAAGGATAAAAACATGCAGCAATGCAAAGTGCTACAACGTCCTTTGCGCGTCTGATAGGACGCGCGGCGCTATAGGCCATGCCACCTGCTCTCAATGCCAACGGGATCACATGAAACCGGTCAGAATTCTCTTTGTTTGCCTTGGCAATATTTGCCGTTCGCCGCTGGCCGAGGGCGTCATGCTCGATCTCGTGCACAGGGCCGGCCACGGGCAAGCGGTCTCGGTCGATTCCGCCGGCATCGGCGCGTGGCATGTCGGCGCTCCGCCGGATCAGCGGTCGATTTCGGTGGCCAAGGCGCACGGCATCGATATTGCAGCTTTACGCGGGCGCCAGGTCGGCGTGGCGGATTTTGCCGCCTTCGACCTGATCCTCGGCATGGACATGAGCAACGTCCGCGACCTTGGCGCGCTCGCGCCTTCGACAATGGCGGGCAAGGTGCATCTTTTCATGCGTTATGCCACAGGTCAGGCGGGAGACGTTCCGGATCCCTATTACGAAGCGGCGGACGTTTTCGAAACGCTCTACCAGACGCTGGAAGCAGGGTGCTTGTCCTTGCTGGCAAGGCTCGAGGAGCGCGCCTCGTGAAGCGGAAATACCTCTTCCGTCAGGTACGGACCGCCGCCGACGGAATCGCGCGACGACAGGAGAACGAAGCGGGAGACCGCAAATGGTGAGGTGAGGAAATTGCCGCGCCCCGAGAGATAGTTCACGACGTCCTCGACGCGCGATGAACGCAGCCTTGCGAGCGTCACATGGGGCGTGAACTTGCGCGGATCCGGCGGCAGGCCGAGGCGCTGGCAGATGCGCTCGATTTCCGCCTGAAGCGCAAACATTTCCGGTTCGTTGCTGACGCCGGCCCAGACCGAATGCGGTTTTTTCGAGCCGAAGGCGCCGGTGCCCGTCAATTGCAGCTGGAATTCGGGGCGTTCGATCCGGTCGAGCCTTTCGACGATCTCATCGGCGGTACGTCCGTCAACATCGCCGATGAAACGCAGAGTGATGTGATAGTTCTCCACATCAATCCATCGAGCTCCGGGAAGACCTCCGCGCAGCAAAGAAAGGCTCATTGCTGCATTGCGCGGAATTTCGAGGGCGGTGAACAGTCTCGGCATGGCGAGCTCCCCGAATCTCTTGCAGATGTCTTAGCGAATCACGCATCGAGTCTGCACGCAACTGTTATTTAGCGCGACAGAGCGTTAACTTTCTCTTAACTGTGGACCGATTGATCAATCTCCTTTCGCCAGCGCGGCAATGAATCGTTCGGCGACAGGCAGGAAGCGTTCGACCATCTTGCCGATGCCCCGGCTGTTCGGATGCATTCCGTCCTCGAGCTTCAACGCGCCGTCCGTCACCACGCCGTCGAGAAAAAACGGATAGAGTTGGAGATCGTATTTCGCCGCCAGCTCCGGGTAGATGGGGTTGAAGCGGGCGGCATAGTCGGTTCCCATGTTGGGTGGCGCCACCATGCCGGCGAGCAGCACGGCGATGCCGCGCTCCTTCAGCCGGGCGATCATCGCCTCGAGATTTTTCCGCGACTCTTCCGGCGGAATACCGCGCAACGCGTCGTTGGCGCCGAGCTCGAGGATCACGCCTTTCGTTCCGTCGGGCACCGACCAGTCGATGCGGGCAAGGCCGCCGGAGGTCGTGTCGCCGGAAACGCCGGCGTTGGCGATGGTGACGTCGAAGCCTTTGTCTTTCAAGGCCTTTTGGAGGCGGGCAGGAAAGGCGTCCTCGGGCGGGAGCTGAAAACCGGCCATGAGGCTGTCGCCCAAGCCGACGAGGCTCACACTCTCGGCGCGCACCGCTGACGATAACGCAATTGTCATTGCCAGGCTCAAGAAAAAGCGCAGAAAATCTTTTAATGCCATAGGCTCGTTCCTAAATCCCCGAGGGCAACCGTTTCGTCATCCGATCTGATTTTCATATAGGGCTGTTTGCGCGTGGCAAGAACCATCATCGAGCTGAAAAATGCCGACCTGACTCTTGGCGAGGCCGCGGCTGCGGTCCATGTGCTGAAAGGCGTGAGCCTCACAGTCGACGCCGGCGAATCCGTCGGGATCGTCGGCCCGTCCGGATCGGGAAAATCGACACTGCTGATGGTTCTTGCCGGCCTGGAGCGGCTGGACAGCGGCGAAATCGTCATCGACGGCACGCCCCTGCACGGCCTGAGCGAGGACAGGCTTGCGGATTTCCGGGGTCGCAACGTCGGTATCGTCTTCCAGTCCTTTCACCTCATCCCCAATATGACCGCACTTGAAAACGTCGCGGTACCGCTTGAGCTTGCGAATGTCCGCAACGCCTTCGACGTCGCGCGCCAGGAACTTGTCGCAGTCGGCCTGGGCGATCGGCTGACGCATTATCCGGGGCAGCTGTCAGGCGGCGAGCAGCAGCGCGTCGCGATCGCCCGAGCGTTGGCGCCGTCACCGAAGCTGCTGATCGCCGACGAACCGACCGGCAATCTGGACGCCGAGACGGGTCGGCAGATCGCCGATCTTCTTTTTGCGGAACAGCGCGAACGCGGCATGACGCTGGTTCTCGTTACGCATGATGCCGCGCTTGCCGGACGCTGCGCGCGGCAGGTTCAGGTGCGCTCCGGCGAGATCGTCTCCGGCGGACATCCCGAATCGAGGGCCGCTTCCGTTCACCAGGAGGCGGCGTCGGCATGAGCGAGACGGGCGCAATCAGCCGCTTTCGCCCGCTTCTCGCCCTCCGACTGGCGTTGCGCGAAATGCGCGGCGGGCTCAAGGGCTTCTACATCTTCCTTGCCTGCATCGCGCTCGGCACGGCGGCGATCGCCGGCGTCAATTCCCTCTCGCAGTCGATCAGCGCGACGATCGCGTCGCAAGGGCAGGAGCTGCTTGCCGGCGATATTCGCTTCGAACTCAACAATCGCGTGACGACGGCCGAGGAGCGCGCCTTCCTCGACAGTCTCGGCAGCGTCTCCGTTTCCTCGGGCCTGCGCTCCATGGCGCGGCTCCCCGATGGCTCCAACCAGGCGCTCGTCGAGTTGAAGGCCGTCGACGATGCCTACCCGCTCTACGGCACTTTCGAAAGCGAACCGGTGAGGCCGCTCGCCGAACTCTTGTCGAAACAGGGGGAAGTGTTCGGCGCGGTGGCCGCGCCGCTGCTTCTGGAGCGTTTAGGTATCGGGTCCGGACAAGAAATCCTGCTCGGCAATGCGCGGGTTCGCATCAATGCCACGATCGTCCGGGAGCCGGACTCGCTTTCCGACGGGTTCGGTTTTGCGCCGCGGCTGATGGTCTCGGCGGAGGCACTCGCCGCCTCGGGCCTGGTGCAGACCGGCAGCCTCGTCGAGCACGGCTACAAGGTCAGGCTTGCCGATCCTCAGCGCGTCGCATCCGTTCGCTCCGAGGCGGAGAAGCGATTCCCGTCGGCCGGATGGTCGATCCGGACGAGCGGCAATGCCGCCCCGTCGCTCAACGCCAATATCACGCGTTTCTCGCAGTTCCTGACGCTCGTCGGCCTGACGGCGCTGATCGTCGGTGGCGTGGGCGTCGCCAATGCCGTGCGCGCCTATCTCGATGGAAAGCGCAGCGTCATCGCAACCTTCAAGTGCCTCGGCGCCCCGGCGTCACTGGTCGCAATGGTCTACCTCGCGCAGATCCTGATGATTGCGCTGATCGGCATCGGCATCGGCCTCGTTTTCGGCGCCCTGATCCCCTTCGTCGCGGCCCAGTTCCTCGCCGATGTGCTGCCCGTCCCGACGTCGTTCCAGCTCTACCCGTCGGCGCTCGGCCTTGCGGCGCTTTTCGGCCTGCTGACGGCGCTCGCCTTTGCCATCCTGCCGCTTGGCCGCGCGCGCCGGGTGCCGGCAACGGCGCTTTTCCGGCAACAGGGGTTCGATCCCACCGGCTTTCCGGCCTGGCCCTATCTCGCAGGGGCGCTTGCCTGCCTTGCGGCGCTCGCCGGACTTGCCGTCTGGACGGCGTACGATCGCAGCATTTCGCTGATCTTCCTCGGCGCAATCGCCTTTGCCTTCATTCTGCTGCGCGGCGTGTCGTGGCTCATTTCCTGGCTCGCGCGGCGCAGCCCGCGGGTGAACTCACCGGCGCTGAGATTGGCGATCGGCAATATCCATCGGCCCGGCGCCCTGACGCCGTCAGTCGTGCTTTCTCTCGGTCTCGGTCTCGCGCTTCTCGTGACGCTGGCGCTGATCGACGGCAATCTTCGGCGCGAACTCACAGGTGACATGGCCGAGCGGGCGCCCAATTTCTTCTTCGTCGACATCCAGGGAAGCGAGATCGAAGGCTTCCGGTCGCTGCTTTCCCAAGCGATGCCAAAGGGCAAGGTCGTCGAAGTGCCGATGCTGCGCGGGCGCATCGTGGCGTTCAACGGCGAGGACGTGAACAGCCGCAACGTACCGCCCGGCGGGCAATGGGTACTGCGCGGCGACCGTGGCATCACCTATGCCAAAAATCGGCCGGAGAACTCGGCGCTCACCGAAGGCACCTGGTGGCCCGAGGACTACCAGGGCGAACCGCTGGTTTCGTTCTCGGCAGAGGAAGCTCGTGAACTCGGCCTGAAACTCGGCGACACGGTGACCGTCAACGTGCTCGGCCGCAACGTCACCGCGAAGATTGTCAATTTCCGCAACGTCGAGTGGGAATCGCTGTCGATCAACTTCGTCATGGTCTTCTCGCCGAACACCTTTGCCGGTGCGCCGCACGCCTGGCTCGCAACCGTCATCGATCCGGATGCCACGGCCAAGGAGGAGGCGGCTGTGCTGAAGTCGGTCACCAATACCTATCCGACGATCACCAGCGTGCGCGTCAAGGATGCGCTCGATATCGTCAATACGCTTCTCGCGCAGCTTGCAACGGCCATCCGCGCCGCCGCGGCCGTTGCCCTTATCGCGTCGGTTCTTGTTCTTGCGGGGGCGCTCGCCGCCGGCAATCGTGCACGCATTCACGACGCGGTGGTGTTGAAGACACTGGGTGCCACGCGCGGCACGCTCATCCGCGCCTTCAGTTACGAATACATCATTCTCGGCCTCGCAACCGCCGTTTTCGCGCTGTTTGCCGGGGGCGTCTCCGCCTGGTTCGTCGTCAGCCGCGTGATGACCCTGCCGTCCGACTTCCTCCCGGATGTCGCGGTCGCCACGATCGTCGTCGCACTCGTCATGACCGTCGGCATCGGACTTGCCGGAACCTGGCGTATTCTCGGCCAGAAGGCCGCTCCGGTGCTGCGCGAATTGTGAGGGCGGCGATTAACCGTAAATCACCCTTGTTTGATGGTTCAAGGCCCGGCTTTGCGCGATTCCGGCCCCTCCAGGTCTTGTGCCTGACGGCTTTCGACATCATATTGTCCACAGGCATGCTGGAGCCCCGCAGCGGCGCCTGGGCGCTTGAAGGACAAACACTTACCGCGCCCGACACCGTCACTTCAACCGGGGCTTAAATGAGGAAACAATGGCTGATCTGAGAAACTACCAAACCCGAATGTCGCCCGCCGGCGCTCAGGCGGGTGCCGTGATCGACGAAGGCCTTCGCGCTTACATGCTGAAGGTCTACAACCTGATGGCTCTCGGGCTGGCGATCACAGGTGTAGCAGCTTACGGAACCTATGCGCTTGCCGTCTCCAATCCGGCATTCGCCCAGCTCATCTACGCTTCGCCCTTGAAGTGGGTCGTGATGCTGGCGCCGCTGGCGCTGGTCTTCTTCATGAGCTTCCGCATCAATTCGATGAGCGTCTCCGCAGCGCAGACGACGTTCTGGATCTACGCCGCCTTGATGGGGCTCTCGCTGTCCTCGATCTTCCTGGTCTTCACCGGCCAGAGCATCGTGCAGACGTTCTTCGTCACGGCCGCCTCCTTCGGCGCCCTGTCGCTTTACGGCTACACGACGAAGAAGGACCTGTCGGGCTTCGGCACGTTCCTGATCATGGGCCTCTTCGGCCTGATCATCGCGTCGATCGTCAACATCTTCCTGGCGTCTTCCGCGTTCGCCTTCGCGATTTCGGTGATCGGCGTGCTCGTCTTCGCCGGCCTGACCGCCTACGACACGCAGAAGATCAAGGAAATGTACTTTGAGGCCGATGACGTCGCGGTTGCTGGCCGCAAGGCCATCATGGGCGCCCTGACGCTCTATCTCGACTTCATCAACCTGTTCATGTTCCTGCTGCAGTTCCTGGGCAACAGGAACGAGTAGTCGAGGCGCATTCACAAAAAAGGCGGCTTCGGCCGCCTTTTTTGTTGCCCTACAGCGCCGTGCGTCTTTTCAGACGCACAAAGGAAGCTGTAGTACTTTGAATTGCTGCATGTTTTTGTCATTAAATCGGTTACGGTTTGTGGAAACATGCAGTAGCGCCGCGGGTCCTTTCAGATGCGCAGCGATCGCCGTAACACCTGAACTGCCTCCGATTCAAAGAACCGCACAGTAGGACGGCCTTGATCGCCTCGTCCGATCCATGCGATCTGATCGGGATAAGCCAACATCACGAAGTCCCATGTCTGTCACTCTCCGCGACGCCGTCGCTGCCGATCTTCCCGCAATTACCGAAATCTACCGCGAGTCCGTCTTGAACGGCGTGGCGACCTACGAGGTAACGCCGCCTTCCGAGGCGGAGATGGCGCTCCGCTTTTCGACGATAACCGGCAGCGGCTATCCCTACATCGTGGCACAGGAGGACTACGGCAGAGCGATCGTCGGCTACGCCTATGCTTCCGCATTCCGCACGCGGACGGCCTATCGGTTCCTGGTCGAGGATTCCATCTATCTGGCGCCGGAAGCCCGGGGCAAAGGCGTCGGCAGGGCCTTGCTCGCGGAGCTGGTCAAGCGATGCACCGCGCTTGGCTTCCGCCAGATGGTGGCGGTGATCGGCGGCGCGCACCCGTCATCGATCGCATTGCATCGCGCGCTCGGCTTCGAGCATCAGGGGTTCATGAAGGCGACCGGGTTCAAGCACGGCCGCTGGCTCGACACGGCGATCATGCAGCTCGCGCTCGGAGACGGAGCAGCCTCGGACCCGGACGAGGGCGTCTATCCGGATACGCTCCACCGGAACTGACGAGTCCGGGGTTGAATTGGCCCCTCACCCTAACCCTCTCCCCACAGGTGGGAGAGGGACTGGCATTGGCGCAGCCCGCGAGTCCCTTCGCCCGCCTGCGCGGGAAGGTGCCGGCAGGCGGATGAGGGGCAAATCCAAAGGAGATGTCGAGTCAGGTCTCGACGAGCTTCAGGACCTTGTCGAACACCTTGAGCACCAGGGCAAGTTCATGGCCGCGCTTCAATATCGTGCCATGGGCGTTGAGCACGCAGTAGGCGCCCTGCTTTGCCGCAAGCTTCGGGTTTTTCTCGATCCGATAGAGCGGCGTTTCCCCCGATCGCTTGAACACGGAGAAAACAGCTCGATCCTTCGTGTGGTCGATCGCATAGTCGCGCCATTCGCCCTCGCCGACCATGCGGCCATAGACCCGCAAAATCTGGTCCAGCTCGCGGCGATGAAATGTAACGGGAGGGGGATTCCTGGCGTTCTTGTATTCGTGAAAATCGACCACTTGTGATGTGGTCTGGCCCTGGCGACGCGTTTCGCCTTCCGGTAAATCCGGTTGATCGGTCATCAGCATTTTGGCCTTCTGATGTGACAGGACCACGACAGTGTGCCTGACACGAACGGAAAAGCAAGCCGGAAGCCGGTGAACAATGCCGGCAATTCTTGTCCTTGCCGCAATTCAGTCAAATCGGCGCCCCAATTCACGGCAAAACTTCGACCGCTGCCGGACAGAGTCGTTGCCACCGTATGTCCGGACAGGTCGTCATGCTGCGGGAGATATTACGAACGCAGACATGACCGGTTCGGTCCGGTAACTTCGAACCCTCAGCCCCAGCCCCTCGATGCTGCCGGGCCGAACCACCCTCCGTCTCAATCATCGGGTTCAGAGCTTGCCCTGCGGGCCGGCAAGAACCGCTGCCGCTCCGATAATGGCTCCCGGCGTTTCCGCATCCTTCATCGATTGCAGCAGGACGGCGCAGCCGCTGTTGCCATTTCCCTCGATCAGGACGGAGGCGGGCAACGTGAACTCGGCCGGCTTGCCATCCCACATGCCGATCGTCTGTATGTCGCGTACGGCATGCCAATAGGCGATCTGTTTGCCGCTGTTTTCGCCTTTCTCGACATCGACCACCTTGGCCCGCTCGAAATAGACGACGACGACATTTGCCTTGCCTTCGCCGGCCCCGACCTTGATCGAGATTCCATCGTCGCCAATCGCCGCCTGGACCGGCACGGCCAGTCCCCGGCCCTCCGCGTTCATCGCGTCGAGCCGGCTCCTGATCGCCTGCAGATTGGCGCCGTTGAGATGGTCGCGCCCGTTGAGGACCGCCTGCGGCGTATAGACGCCGTTGCGGCCGAGCATGCGGGCATAGGCATATTGCCGTTCGGTATTTTCCTTGGAAGCGAGCGTGTCTGCCCAGCCGAGATAATTCCAGTAGTCGACGTGATAGGCGAGCGCGACGACGTCGCCCTCATCGACGAGCTTCTTGAGCGCCGCATCCGCCGGCGGACAGGAGGAGCAGCCCTGGCTGGTGAAGAGTTCAACGACGCCCTTGATTGTTTTCCCGTCGTCCGCCGCAACCGCTCCGCAGCCTGCTCCCAGAATCCCTAACGTCAGGGCGAGACGCCGGATGGTTGTTCTAAAGGCGAATGTCATGACGTCACTTTGTTATGGGCAGGCTCGAATGCTGGAATTCATACATACGACGGCCGTTCTTCAACGGAAAGTCACGTTGGAGTGAGCATTTCGCCGCTTACCGGTACGGGGACGTGAAAAAGCCGGGGCACCATTCGATGCCCCGGCTCTCAAGCCTTAAGACGGTCAGCAGACTCAGGCTGCGAGGTCGCGCAGAACCGTCTGCAGGATGCCGCCGTTGTTGACGTAGGTGACTTCGTCAAGCGTGTCGATGCGGCAGATCAGCGGAACTTCCTTGACCGAGCCGTCGCCATAGGTGATCCGGGCCACGCGCCTTTCGCGCGGCTGGACATTGACGAGGTTGTCGATCGTCACGACCTCGTCGCCCTTGAGACCCAGCGATTCCCAGGTCATGCCTTCTTCGAAGACGAAGGGGATGACACCCATGCCGACGAGGTTCGAGCGGTGGATGCGCTCGAAGGATTGGGCGATCACCGCCTTGACGCCGAGCAGGTTGGTGCCCTTGGCTGCCCAGTCTCGCGAGGAACCGTTGCCGTATTCGACACCGGCGAAGATGACGAGCGGAACGCCCTCTTCCTTGTACTGCATGGCGGCATCGTAGATCGACATCTCCTCCTTCGATGGATAGTGGATGGTGTAGCCACCTTCCTTGCCGTTCGGGCCGAGCATGTGGTTGCGGATGCGGATGTTGGCGAAGGTGCCGCGCATCATCACCTCATGATTGCCGCGACGCGTGCCGTACTGGTTGAAGTCGGCGACGCCGACGCCATGCCCGAGCAGGTAGGAGCCTGCCGGAGATTGGGCCTTGATCGAACCGGCCGGCGAAATGTGGTCAGTGGTGATCTTGTCGCCGAAGAGGCCGAGGACGCGGGCGCCCTTGATGTCGGAAATGCCGGCGCCCCTCTTGCCCATGCCGACAAAGTAGGGCGGGTTCTGGACATAGGTGGAAGCCTCGTCCCAGGCATAGGTCTGCCCGGCCGGAACCTGAACCGCCTGCCAGTTGGCATCGCCCTTGAACACGTCCGCATATTTCGTCGCGTAGAGTTCGCGGGTGACATATTTGAAGATGAAGTCCTGGATTTCCTGCGAGGTCGGCCAGATGTCCTTCAAGTAGACCGGCTTGCCGTCCTTGTCCTCGCCGATCGGCTCCTTGGTCAGGTCCTTCTGGACCGTGCCGGCAAGCGCGTAGGCGACGACGAGCGGCGGCGAGGCGAGGTAGTTCGCCTGGACGTCCGGCGAGATGCGGCCCTCGAAGTTGCGGTTGCCGGAGAGAACGCCGGCGGCGATCAAGCCCTTGTCGTTGATCGTCTTCGAGATCGGACCCGGCAGCGGTCCGGAGTTGCCGATGCAGGTGGTGCAGCCGAAGCCGACCAGGTTGAAGCCGAGCTTGTCGAGGTCGGCCTGCAGGCCGGACTTCGCCAGATATTCACCGACGACCTGCGATCCGGGTGCGAGCGAGGTCTTGACCCACGGCTTCGTCTTCAGGCCCTTGGCGACCGCGTTGCGCGCCAAGAGGCCGGCGGCGATCAGTACCGACGGGTTCGAGGTGTTGGTGCAGGAGGTGATGGCTGCGATCGCAACGTCACCGTGGCCGATGTCGAAATCCGTGCCTTCGACCGCATAGCGGTTCGCAAGCTGGCCGGGTTTCTTGTAGTCGCCTTCGAGCGCGGTTGCGAAGCCGGAGGCGATGTTTTCGAGCGCGATGCGGCCTTCCGGGCGCTTGGGGCCGGCCATCGACGGCACCACGTCGCCGAGGTCAAGTTCCAGCGTGTCGGTGAAGACGAGATCGGAGCCGTCGCCTTCGCGCCACATGCCTTGAGCCTTCGAATAGGCTTCGACCAGCGCGATCCGCTGCTCTTCACGGCCGGACATGGTGAGATAGTTGATCGTTTCGGCATCGACCGGGAAGAAACCGCAGGTCGCGCCGTATTCCGGACCCATGTTGCCGATGGTCGCGCGGTCGGCGAGCGTCATGTTGTCGAGACCGGGGCCGAAGAATTCGACGAACTTCGAGACCACGCCCTTCTTGCGCAGCATCTGGACGACCGTCAGCACGAGATCGGTTGCGGTGACGCCTTCCTTGAGCTTGCCGGTCAGCTTGAAGCCGATGACTTCCGGCAGAAGCATGGAGACCGGCTGGCCGAGCATCGCGGCTTCCGCCTCGATGCCGCCGACGCCCCAGCCGAGCACGCCGAGGCCGTTGATCATGGTGGTGTGGCTGTCGGTGCCGACGCAGGTGTCGGGGTAGGCGGTGACTTCGCCGTTCTCTTCGCGGGTCCAGACCGTCTGGCCGAGATATTCCAGATTGACCTGGTGACAGATGCCGGTGCCGGGCGGCACGACGCGGAAGTTCTTGAAGGCCTGCTGGCCCCACTTCAGGAAGCGGTAGCGTTCACCATTGCGCTGGTATTCCAACTCGACGTTGCGGGCAAAGGCCTGAGGCGTGCCGAATTCGTCGACGATGACCGAGTGGTCGATGACGAGGTCGACGGGGACGAGGGGGTTGATCTTCTCCGGATCGCCGCCGAGCGAGACCATCGCGTCGCGCATGGCCGCGAGGTCGACGACGGCCGGAACGCCGGTGAAGTCCTGCATCAAAACGCGTGCCGGACGGTAGGCGATTTCGTTTTCCGCGGTGCCCTTGTCGCTGAGCCATGCGGCGACGTTCTCGATGTCCTTCTTGGTGACCGAGCGGTCATCCTCATTGCGCAGCAGGTTTTCCAGCAGCACCTTCATCGAATAGGGAAGCTTCGAAACGCCGGCGAGGCCGTTCGCTTCCGCCTTCGGAAGGCTGTAATAGACATAATCCACGCCGTTGACGGTGAGCGTGGAGCGACAATTGAAGCTGTCTAGGGATTTGGACACTGGATAATACCCCGTTCCGTCTGATCGCCAAAAGCTGACGTACGAACGCCCGAGCGCTTGTGAAGCGCGAAATGGGATGCGGGTGCGGCCATTTCCGCTGTCCGTACGTGGAATGTCATTCCATGTTCGGCGCTTGGATGAAATTCACGCCGACCGCTGGCGTGTTGGCCGCGTTATAGATAATTTCTCCAGATGGTGCCAGACCAACCAAGGTTCAATCGGAACTTTTTTTGCTGTGCGGCAAAGAGCGTCAAGGGAAGCTGAAAATACATGCGCCTGCTGGCTGAAGGTTTGAGTGCGAGGCGCGGCGAGGACCTGATTTTTAACGATATTTCCTTTGCGCTCGGGCCTGGGGAGGCCCTTGTGGTGACGGGTCCGAACGGCTCCGGCAAGTCGACCTTGCTTCGCGTTCTTGCGGGTCTCTTGCGGGCCGAATCGGGCAGGCTCAGAATCGAGGGCGGACCAGCGGAATTCGCCCATCCCTACGAGCTCAGCCACTACCTCGGCCATCGCAATGCAATGAAGCGGGAACTGACCGTTCGGGAAAATCTTTCCTTCTGGCAGCATTTCATGGGTGATTCGCCTGGGGGCTCCGGCGTCGACATCGCCGCGGCCGTCGAAGCCGTCGGTCTTGCCGGCATCACGCACCTGCCCTTCGGCTATCTTTCGGCCGGTCAGCAGCGGCGCATGGCAATGGCCAAGCTTCTCGTCGCCTATCGACCGATCTGGTTGCTCGATGAGCCGACCGCCGCGCTCGATGCGGGGGCGGACAGGCTGTTCGCCGGGCTAGTGACGGCTCATCTCGAACGCGGCGGCATCCTCATTGCCGCCACCCATCAGCCACTGGGGCTCGGGTCGACGCAGAGTTTGCAGATGAAGGGGTTCGCGCATTGATCGCCCTCTTCTTCCGCGACCTCAAACTCTCGGTGCGCGCCGGCGGCGGCGCTATGATCGGGGTGCTGTTCTTCATGACGGTCGTTGCCGTCGTCCCTTTCGGGGTCGGACCGGATCTCAATCTCTTGTCGCGCATCGGCCCGGCGATGCTCTGGATCGGCGCGCTGCTGGCCTCGCTGCTCGGTCTCGACCGTCTTTTCCAGGCGGAGCGCGAGGATGGGTCGCTCGATCTCCTGCTGATGCAGGAAACACCGCTCATTCTGACGGTGTTCGTCAAGTGCGCGGCTCATTGGGCCGCGACGGGCCTGCCGCTTGTCATCGCCTCGCCGCTGCTCGGCCTCTTCATGAATATGAACGAGCTGGCGATCGGCGCGACCATGCTCACGCTTCTTGCCGGAACGCCGGCGATCACCCTCATCGGCGCGGTCGGTGCCGCGGTCGCGGTCGCCTTGCCGCGCGGCGGGCTGCTTGTCTCGATCCTCGTTCTGCCGCTTGCCATCCCCGTGCTGATCTTCGGCGTCAGTGCGGTTTATGCGGCGATCGAGGATCCCGCTCCGTTTCTGCCGCCTTTCATGATATTGATGGCGATAACCCTGTTCTTCGCGGTGATCGGTCCGGTGGCGGCAGCCTCTGCGCTGAGGCATTCGGCCGATTGAGAGGTGCCGCCGAAAGCGTCGAAGACGCGAAATCGGCGCGATTTGACGCTATCGTGATTGATGGGGGTCAATTGCGAAAGAGGCCTTTCCGCGTTAAAGAGCCGTCATGAGCGAAAACAGCCTGGCTATCCGCAAATTCAGCGACCTTGCCAATCCCACCCGGTTTCTGGCGCTGGCGGACCGTGTGCTGCCCTGGTTTGCCGCCACCACCGCCCTGTTCTTCGTCGCTGGCCTCTGGCTGTCCTTCACCACCGAAGGCGATTACCAGCAGGGCGAGACGGTGCGCATCATGTATGTGCATGTGCCGGCCGCCTGGCTGTCGATGATGTGTTACACGGTGATGGCGATCTCCGCGCTCGGCACGCTCGTCTGGCGCCACCCGCTGGCCGATGTTTCCGCCAAGGCGGCGGCGCCGATCGGCGCCTGCTTCACCTTTCTCGCGCTCGTCACCGGTTCGCTCTGGGGGAAGCCGATGTGGGGCGCCTGGTGGGTCTGGGATGCGCGGCTGACCTCGGTCTTCGTGCTCTTTCTCATGTATCTCGGGCTGATCGCGCTCAATCGCGCCATGGATGATCCTGCCCGTTCGGCCCGCGTCTCCGCCGTGCTCGTGCTGGTCGGCTTCGTCAACATTCCGATCATCAAGTTCTCGGTCGAATGGTGGAACACGCTGCATCAGCCGGCGAGCGTCATGCGTCTCGGTGGGCCGACGATCGATCCCGAGTTCTTGTGGCCGCTTCTCATGATGGCGGTCGCCTTCACGCTGCTGTTTTTCACGCTGCACATCGCCGCGATGCGCAATGAGATCTGGCGCCGCCGGGTCACCTCGCTCCGCCGTCAGGCTGTTCGGAACGCCGGCCGGGAGGCACAGGCACTATGATGAGCCACGCGGCTTACGTTTTTGCCAGCTATGCCGTCGCCGCCGTTACGGTGGCGGGACTCGTGTTCTGGGTCATCGGCGATGGCCGCGCCCGTCAGCGTGAGTTGAAGGAGCTCGAGGAGGCCGGCATCCGACGCCGCTCTGCGGAGGCTTCTGGCGGGGCCGGCCGATGAGCAGCACCCAGGCGCCCCAGCCGGACGAGCGCAAGCCCGGCACAATGCGTTTCATTTTCGCAGCGCTGCCACTCATCATCTTCGCGGCACTGGCACTGATCTTCTGGAGCCAGCTGAATTCCGGCAAGGATGTGAGCGAAATCCCTTCCGCGCTGATCGGCACGAAGGCGCCGAAGCTCGATCTGCCGCCGCTTGAAGGCGCGACGCTCGCGGGCCAGCCGATGCCGGCGCTCAACGACGCGGCGATCAAGGGCAGGCTGACGCTCGTCAATGTCTGGGCTTCCTGGTGCGTGCCCTGCCGGCAGGAGCACCCGATCATCCTTGGGCTCTCCAAGGATCCGCGGCTTCTCGTCGTCGGCATCAACTACAAGGACCAGAACGAAAACGCGTTGCGTTTCCTCGGCGAGCTCGGCAATCCGTTTTCGGCGATCGGCATCGATCCGCGCGGCAAGGCCGCGATCGACTGGGGCGTCTACGGCATCCCAGAATCCTACCTCGTCGGCCCCGACGGCACGATCCTCTACAAGCGCGTCGGCCCGTTTGATGAGAAGAGCCTCAAGGAAGGGCTCATGCCGGCGATCGAGAAGGCGTTGGCGGGCTCGTGAGCGGCCGCTCTCTTCGCACATGCCCCTCATCCGGCCTGCCGGCCACCTTCTCCCCGCACGCGGGGCGAAGGAGACTCGTGCTAGTCATCTAGACTAAACCCTCTCGCACCGCTTGCAGGGAGAGAGGCTGGAAATTCGCCGCTCGCTCTTCTCACCCATGCAACGCGCCGCCTCAGTGAGGAAAGGCGAGCGGGCGCCGCAAGTTCCTTCTCCCCGCGTGCGGGGAGAAGGTGCCGGCAGGCGGATGAGGGGTAAGTCGCGTTAACATTAAAACCCCGCCTGCCAAGCCTTCACCGCATCCAGCGGCCAGAGGAGCATCAGCACGTTAAGGGTCAGGTTGTCGCGCACCATAAAGCCGGTGAAGAGTTCAAGCACGATCGCGATCACGACCGTCAACGCCACCGGCAGCCGCGATGCCAGCAGGAATCCTGCAGCCATGGCAAGCGTGTCCATGGTCGAATTGAGGATGCTGTCGCCGAAATAGTCGAGCGAGATCGTCGCCGAACGATAGCGGTTAATCACCATCGGCGTGTTTTCGGCAATCTCCCAGGCGGATTCGATGACGGTCGCAAGGAGCAAACGCGCGCTCAGCGGCTTGCCGCGCAGAGCCAAGTGACCGAGGCCGTAGAACAGGAAGCCGTGAATGATGTGGGACGGCGTGTACCAGTCAGTGATGTGCTGCGAGTTGCCGCTGGACTTGACCACACCTTCCCAAAGCTTGACGTAGCCGCATTCGCAGATCCACAGCCGACCCATAAGATGCTGCGTCAATATCTGGATCGCGACCACGCCGAGGCAGGCGATCAGCCAGAACCGGGCCCAGCGCTGTCTGTTGTCGTCGGTCCCGGCCGCGATCGTCACTCGGCGCTATCCTGTTCGAGCGAATGCTTCATGATCAGCGGCATCTGGGCGAGGGTGAAGAGAATCGTGATCGGCATCGTTCCCCAGACCTTGAAGGCCACCCAGAAATCCGTCGAGAAGGTACGCCAGACGAGCTCGTTCAGCACGGCGAGGAAGAGGAAGAACAGACCCCAGCGGATCGTCAGCTTGCGCCAGCCGTCCTCATCCAGCTTGAAGGCGGAATGGAAGACGTAGCCGAGCAGGGATTTGCCGAACAGGAGACCACCGAGCAGGATCGCGCCGAAGAGCGTGTTGACGATCGTCGGCTTCATCTTGATGAACGTATCGTTCTGCAGCCATAGCGTCAGCGCGCCGAACACGAAGACGACGATCCCGGAAACGAGCGGCATCATCGGCAGCGTTCGGGTCAGCATCCAGGAAGCGACAAGCGCAATCGCCGTTGCCGCCATGAAGAGGCCGGTGGCGATGAAGATCGGTCCGCCGAGCTCGGCAAGCACGGGAAAGCGGCTCGCCAGCCAGTCGCCGCGGGAATTGGCGAAGAAGAAGACCATGAGCGGCCCGAGCTCCAGCACGAGCTTCAGGAGCGGGTTCACCTCTGTCCGCGGTTTGGCGGCTTCGATTGTCGACATATGCGGATCCTGTTCTTGCATATCGCGCCTTCTACCGCGCCGCGCGTCTTACGAGACACGCAAAGGTCGCTGTAGCACTTGAGTTCCTGCACTCTCCTTAAATCGGGTCCGATTTAAGGAGAGTGCAGCGGAGCGGGACGCGGGCGGAAATTACTTCCTCGCCCCCTCGGCTGCTCATAACACCAGCATTGCGGCAAAACCATATCAACGCCGCGTCCGCCGTTCTTCCAAGCTCGGTCGCCTGTCCCTCAGGCGGCAACGCCGGCGATCGCGTCGGCGAAGTCCTTCGCCTCAAAAGGCTCGAGATCGTCGACGCCCTCGCCGACGCCGATGAAATAGACCGGCAGCTTATGCTTGGCGGAGATCGCCACGAGAATACCGCCGCGCGCGGTGCCGTCGAGCTTAGTCATGATCAGGCCGCTGACGCCCGCGACGTTGCGGAAAATCTCGACCTGCTGCAGGGCATTCTGCCCGGTCGTCGCGTCGAGCGTCTGCAGAACCGTATGCGGTGCGTCGGGGTCAAGCTTGCCGAGAACGCGGACGATCTTTTCGAGTTCCGCCATCAGCTCGGCCTTGTTCTGCAGGCGCCCGGCGGTGTCGATGATCAGTACGTCCGACTTCTTCTCGCGCGCAAGCTGGAACGCCTCATAGGCAAGGCCGGCCGCGTCGGCGCCGAGCTTGGACGAAACGATGTCGGATTTCGTCCGCTCGGCCCAGATCTTCAATTGTTCGATCGCGGCGGCGCGGAAGGTGTCGCCGGCCGCAAGCATCACTTTCAGGCCGGCGCCGGAAAGCTTGGCGGCGAGCTTGCCGATCGTCGTCGTCTTGCCGGTGCCGTTGACGCCGACGACGAGGATCACGTGCGGCTTGTGGCTGAGATCGAGCTCCAGCGGCTTGGCGACCGGCGCCAGCACCTTGGTGATCTCGCCGGCCATGATGCGCGACACATCCTCGCCGGAGACATCCTTGCCGTAGCGCTCGGAGGCGAGCGTATCGGTGATGCGCATCGCCGTCTCGACGCCAAGATCGGCCTGGATCAGCAGGTCTTCGAGATCCTGCAGCGTCGCCTCGTCGAGCTTTCTCTTGGTGAAGAGGCTGGCGATCTGGCCGCTGAGCTGCGACGAGGTGCGCGCGAGGCCGCGGCGCAGCCGCTGGTACCAGTTGACCTTCGCCTGGGGGGCGGGGGGCTGCTCCTTGGGGCGCTTGTCGGAGGTGGCGAAGCCCTTGGGCAGGCTGGGTGCGGCCGTCTCATCCTGGGGGGAGAGCTGTACCGAAGGGATAGAATGGGGTGTCGCGGCGTCATCGCGAAGCGCGGCGCGATCGGAGGAGGCTTCACCCCCCTCTGCCCTGCCGGGCATCTCCCCCACAGGGGGGGAGATTGGCATCGCGGCGCTCTCGTCGTCCATTGCGACGGCTTCGTCGGCAGCGAGGTCCGCGTTTGTCTCGGGCTCCCGGTGCTTGGTAGCTTCGGCTTCGGTTTCGGTTTCGGTCGAGGCGGCGAGGTCGTTTCCGCCAGCCGTCTCTTCTTGGGCGGTGCGATCGTCCACCGCCTGCTCTCCCCCCTTGTGGGGGAGATGTCCCGAAGGGACAGAGGGGGGTGTCGCCGCCTCATCGCGAAGCGTGGCGTGTTCGGAAGGGGGCTCACCCCCCTCTGCCCTGCCGGGCATCTCCCCCACAGGGGGGGAGATCGGATGTGGGGCGATCTCGTCTTCGATCGCAACGCTTTCGTCGGCAGCGGTGTCGGCGCTTGCATCGACCTCTCCGCTACCGACCTCATTCGCCGCGCGCTCGGCCGAGGGCGCAATCTCCGCTGCGCCAGCCTTCGCCTCCTCGATGGCGGTCCGATCCTCGGCGGTCGCTTCAGCCGCCGGCTCTCTCGCTTGGTCGGGGAGATCTTCCGAAGGAACAGAGGGGGGTATCGTCGCATCCGGTGCCGCCTCCGGTGCCTCCTGCGGCGGCGCAGGTTTCTCCTCGACGGCGCCCTTGCCGAAGGAGAAGATCTTCTTGATGAAACCAATCGCCATGGGAATGTCCGGATCTCAGGCCGCAGCCATCTGTTTTTGTTGCATCGTCAGATGCTTGCCATTGTGGCCGGTAATTGTGACCGCAACGAGCGACCGCGGCTTAAGCCCGGCCGCATCGACGAGCGTGAAGTTTTCGGTGTGCGCCAGCCCGTTCATCTCGACCAGGATCGTCTGCTCGCTGCCGATCATACGACCGAGATGGGCGGCGTAGAGCTCCGCTCCCCTCGCACGCAGGCGCGCCGCGCGCTCCTTGACGAGTGCGCGATCGAGCTGCGGCATGCGCGCGGCCGGCGTTCCGGGGCGCGGGCTATAGGGGAAGACGTGGAGATGCGCGATGCCGCAACCCTCCGCAAGGCGCGCGGCATTCTCGAACATCTGCTCTGTCTCGGTCGGAAAGCCGGCGATCATGTCGGCGCCGAAACTGATCTCGGGCCGCAAGCGGCGGACCTCGCCGCAGAAGGCACGCGCATCGGCACTCGAATGCCGCCGCTTCATCCGCTTCAGAATGAGGTCGTCGCCGTGCTGGAGCGAAAGATGCAGGTGCGGCATGAAGCGCGGCTCGCCGGCGATCAGGTCGAACAGATGCCGATCGGCCTCGATGCTGTCGATCGACGAGAGGCGCAGGCGCAGGATTTCCGGAACCTGCTTCAACAGCGTCTTGGCAAGCAGACCGAGCGTCGGTGTTCCGGGAAGATCGGCGCCATAGCTCGTCGCATCGACGCCGGTCAGTACGATCTCGCGATAACCGCCCTCGACGAGCCGGCGGGCCTGATCGACGACGGCGCCCATCGGCACGGAGCGGGAATTGCCGCGACCATAGGGGATGATGCAGAAGGTGCAGCGGTGGTCGCAGCCGTTTTGCACCTGGATGAAGGCGCGCACGTGCCCGTCGATGTGCTTCACCATCTGCGGCGCGGTGGCGCGCACGCTCATGATGTCGTTGACGCGGAGCTTCTCTTCGGCCGAGACGCCGAAATCCGGCAGCGATCGGTAGGAGGCGCTCTTGAGCTTCTCCTCGTTGCCGAGCACCGCGTCGACCTCGGCCATCTCGGCAAAGGCTTGCTTCTCGGTCTGGGCGGCGCAGCCGGTGACGATGATGCGGGCATGCGGGTTGTCGCGCCGTGCGCGGCGGATCGCCTGGCGCGCCTGGCGCACGGCCTCGCCGGTCACCGCACAGGTGTTGACGAGAATGGCGTTGTTCAGCCCCGCCTTCTCGGCTTCGGCCCGCATCACTTCCGATTCATAGGTGTTGAGGCGGCAGCCGAAGGTTATGACCTCGACGCCGCTCAAAGCGCCCGCGCTCCGCTGTCGCCAGCCGTAGCGCCGTCGCGCTGAAAGGCGCCGGTCGCGGGATCGACGGTGCCTGACCATTCCCATTCGGCCGGCCCGGTCATGATGACGTGGTCGTCGCGCTCACGCCATTCGATGAAGAGCGGCCCACCCGGAACGTTCACCGTCACCGTCCTTTCCGTCCGGCCGGTTCTTGCGCCGCTGACGGCGGCGGCGCAAGCCGCCGAGCCGCAGGCAAGCGTCAGCCCTGCGCCGCGCTCCCAGGTTCGGAGGTCCATCGCGTGGCGCGAACGGACCCGGGCGATCGAGATATTGGCGCGCTCGGGAAAGATCGGATGATTTTCAAGGAGGGGGCCGAAGCGATCGAGCTCGTAGGACCAGACGTCGTTGTCGACCCAGAAGATCGCGTGCGGGTTGCCCATCGAGGCGACCGACGGCGAATGCAGCACCGGGTCGTCAATCGGGCCGATCTGCAATTCGATCCGGCGCGTGTCGTGGAATTCTTCGGCGAGGGGGATTTCGTTCCAGCCGAAACGCGGGCTTCCCATGTCGACCGAGATCGTGCCGTCCTCATGCTCCCTGGCTTCGAGGAGGCCCGCAACAGTGTGGAAGAGGAAAGCCTTTTTGCCGGTCTCGGCCGCCAAGGCCTGGACGACGCAACGGGTGCCGTTGCCGCAGGCCTGCGCCATCGATCCGTCGGAATTGATGATGTCGATCCAGGCATCGGTGCCGGCGGCCTTCGCATCGTGGATCGCCATGATCTGGTCGAACTCGGTTGCCGGATCGGCATTGAGCGCGACCGCGGCATGAGGCGTGACGCGATCCTTGCGGCCGCGCATGTCGACGACGAGGATCTTGTTTCCAAGCCCGTTCATCCTGGCAAATTGCACGTTGTCGGCCATGTCGCGATTGTCCAAACTGGCCTCCGCTTCGGGGAGGCGTCCTTCATTCGCGCTGTATATGGCGGAAAAGCCCGGAAATTACCAGTGCCGGCTTCATTCGGCCTTCGATGCGGTCGCAGGAACGTCGAAGATCTCGCCGGGGCGCATCGCCCGGAAACGCGCCCGTTCGATGCCGGCGCTGTCGAGTGCCGCCTCCAGCGCTCTCAGCGGCTCTTCGATCCCTTCATTGGTCAATCGGAACGTGCCCCAGTGATGGCCGGCGACGTGTCCGGCGCCGCAGGCGATCATGCCCTTGACGGCCTCCTCCGGATTCTGGTGCTGGGACGCCATGAACCAGCGCGGCTCGTAGCAGCCGAACGGCAGATTGGCGAGGCGGAAAGGACCATGCTTGGCGCGGGCCGCCCGATAGTTGATGCCGTCGTGAAAGCCGGTATCGCCGACATGATAGATCTTGCCGGCCGCGGTCTCGATGACGAAGGCCGCCCAGAGCGCCATGCGCCGGTCGCCGGAACGGCGTGCCGACCAGTGGTGACAGGGCTCGGCATGGATAGTGATCCCGTCGTCGAACTCGACCCGGTCGCCCCAATCGACAACGGATATTTGCGCGTTCGGAACCGAACGCCGGATAATCGTGTCGTTGCCGAGCGGTGTCACGACGCGTGGCGCGTGTTCCTCGTTCAATGCCATGAGCGTGTCGAGGTCGAGGTGATCGTAGTGATTGTGCGTGACAAGGACGACGTCGATCGGCGGCAGGTCGTCCAGGAGTATGCCGGGTGCGTTGCGCCGGTGCGGACCGGCAAAGGTGAAGGGGCTTGCGCGATGCGACCAGACCGGGTCGGTCAGGATGTTCAGCCCACCAACCTGGATCAGGAGCGTTGCATGGCCGACCATCGTGACCCGGAGGCCGTCACCGTCGACATTGAGATCCGGTCTTGCCTGCAGGAACGGACTGGCGCGGTGAGCGGGCCATCTCGTGCGGCCGCCGCCAAGCTGCCAGCGCAAGAAAGCGCCGAGGCCGCGCGGCGCGGTGCCGCCGGGGTTGAAGAAGCGAACGCCGTCGAAATGATCCGAAACGGGGCCGGTGTAGTAGGGATTGCCACCTTTCTTCATTGCCGTCCTCGGCTGCCGTTGCGATGAAACAAGATAGGCCTGCTTGATGCCTCTTCACAGGGTTCAGCAAGGGAGTCCCTAACAAATTCTTGAAGATGACAACTCGATTGCTAATATGCGCCGATGCTCGTCCGATTCGACAAACAGGAACGGCTCTACAAGGCCATCAAGCTTGTCCGCCCCATCCAGCTCAACGTCAACAGGACGGTGGAAAAGATGCTTGATGGCGCGGGGATCACGGTTGCCGAGCGTGCCGTCCTGGAGGTGCTTTGCGACGAGCCGCTGACGGTGCCGGAGGCGGCAAAGCGGCTGTCGATGAAGCGGCAGTTCGTCCAGCGCATTGCGGCGGGTCTGCTCGCAAAGGCGCTGATCGAGAAAAAGCCCAATCCCGAGCATCGCAGAGCCTTTTTCTGCGTTCCGAGCGCCGCCGGTCGCGAGCTCTTCGACGCCGTTCATCAGCGCGAACTCGAGCTGCTGCATGCTGTCCTCGGGGATATCAACCAGACCGAGGTGGTGGTGGCTCTTCGGGTGATGGCGCGCGTCGACTCGGCATTCGAGGAACTGGCGCGCCAACTGGGCGTGGAGGAGGGCGGATGATTCCGGTTCTCGCGGTGGTCGCGGCGATCGTCGTCGCGGTTGCCCTCTTCGCCATCCGCTTGACGTACGAAGTGCGGAGGGCCAATACGCCGACCACTGGCGAGCGTATCGACATTTCCATGCGGCCGAACCTGGCGTTGCTCGTCACCGACATACAGAAGGACTTCACCTCCATCGGCGGAAAATACGGATGGGACGAGGCCTATCTGAAGTCGCGCCTTGCCATGATCAGCACGGCTGCCGTGAAGGCGAGCGAAGCCGAAATACCGGTGATCGCCATCCGCCATGTCTACCGCGCGCCGCTCATCAGGCTGATGATCTGGCTTTTTGGCGAGGGGCGGGGAATCCCGGGATCGAAGGGGCTCGGTCTCGCACTGCCGCTGTCGCCGGATTTCGAGGTGGTGAAGTCGCTCAGCGACAGCTTCTCCTCGCCGGAACTCGAGGGCTATCTGGCCGCGAACAGGATCGGCACCTTGCTGCTCACCGGGCTCGACGGCTGCCATTGCGTCCAGAACACCGCCAACGGCGCGCTTAACCGCGGCTATCGGGTCGAAATCCTCGAAAACGCCGTATTGAGCCGCGACGAAGCTGGGTGGCGCAAGCATGCCGAGGCGCTCGAAGGGCGGGGCGCCGTGCTGACCTGACAGCGGACTCAAGCGAATTTGCCGCCGATCCTTGACTTTTCACCGGCTTTCCTGTTAATCGCGGCCAAATTCCTTCGCAAGTGATGACTTCGAAGCCGCCGACCGGGCCCCGCAAAGGTATAAAGAGAGCCCGGAGGTCAACATCCGACAGCGCGTAGCGCCCTCGGGTGGTTTTTGGCTTTGCGCCTTGTTTTCCGCGCGAGGGAACCCACGTTTCCGGCTGAACCATTGGTGAAACCGGAAACCAGAAGGAAGAGAGAATGTTCGAGAGCCTCCAGGACCGTCTTGGTTCCATCTTGAATGGACTGACCGGCCGCGGCGCCCTGTCGGAAGCTGATGTTTCCGCGGCGCTCCGGGAGGTTCGCCGCGCGCTGCTTGAAGCGGACGTCGCGCTCGATGTCGTGCGTACCTTCACCGAGAAGGTTCGCGAGAAGGCGGTCGGCGCCGAAATCCTGAAGTCGATCAAGCCCGGCCAGATGGTCGTCAAGATCGTCCATGACGAGCTTGTCGCGATGCTCGGTTCCGAGGGCGTGCCTATCGATCTCAATGCTCCGGCCCCGGTCGTCATCATGATGGTCGGCCTCCAGGGCTCCGGCAAGACGACGACGACCGGCAAGATCGCCAACCGGATGTCGACGCGGGACAAGAAGAAGGTCCTGATGGCCTCGCTCGACACGCGCCGTCCGGCTGCGCAGGAGCAGTTGCGCCAGCTCGGCGTCCAGACCGGCGTCGATACGCTGCCGATCATCGCCGGCCAGTCGCCGACCGACATCGCCGCGCGCGCCGTGCAGGCGGCCAAGCTCGGCGGCCATGACATCGTCATCCTCGATACCGCCGGCCGCACCCATATCGACGAGCCGCTGATGATCGAGATGGCGGAGATCAAGCGGAAGTCCAATCCGCATGAGATCCTGCTCGTCGCCGATGCGCTGACCGGTCAGGATGCCGTCAATCTTGCCCGCAATTTCGACGACCGCGTCGGCATCACCGGCCTCGTGCTGACCCGCATGGACGGCGATGGCCGGGGCGGTGCTGCACTGTCGATGCGCGCCGTCACCGGCAAGCCGATCAAGTTGATCGGCGTCGGCGAGAAGATGGGCGAGCTCGAGGAGTTCCATCCCCGCCGCGTTGCCGACCGCATCCTCGGCATGGGTGACATCGTCTCGCTGGTCGAGAAGGCGGCCGAGAATATCGACGCCGAGAAGGCGGCCGCCATGGCCGCCAAGATGGCCAAGGGCAAGTTCGACCTGAACGACCTCGCCGACCAGCTGAGCCAGATGCAGAAGATGGGCGGCATGGGCGGCATCATGGGGCTGATGCCGGGCATGGCCGGCATGAAGGACAAGATGGCCGCTGCCGGCCTCGACGACACGCTCTTCAAGCGCCAGCTCGCCATCATCTCCTCGATGACCAAGGCCGAGCGCGCCAATCCGGACATCCTCAAGCATTCGCGCAAGAAGCGCATCGCTAGCGGCTCCGGCACCGATGCCGCCGACATCAACAAGCTTCTGAAGATGCACCGCCAGATGGCGGACATGATGAAGATGATGGGCGGCAAGGGCAAAGGCGGTATGATGAAGCAGATGATGGGTGGCCTTGCCAACAAGATGGGCCTGGGCGGGCTCGGCGGCGGCATGCCGGATCTGTCGAAACTCGACCCCAAGCAGCTCGAAGCCCTGCAGAAGCAGGCCGAGGCCGCCGGCCTCGGAAAGCCCGGTGGCGGCCTGCCAAGTCTTGGCGGCGGAGGATTGCCCGGTCTGGGCGGCGCCAAGCTTCCGGGTCTTGGTGGCGGTTTCCCGGGTCTTCCCGGCCTGCCGAAGAAGAAGTGAGGATCGCGAGACAAATGGTTGATCCCGAGATCAGAGAGGAATTGGCGGGCTACCGGCAGTCGATCGACAATATCGATGCCGCGCTCGTCCACATGCTGGCCGAACGTTTCCGCTGCACCAAGGCGGTCGGCGTTCTGAAGGCCAAGCATCAATTGCCGCCGGCCGATCCGGCGCGCGAGGAATACCAGATCGAACGCCTCCGCCATCTGGCGAAGGATGCCAATCTGGACCCGGATTTCGCCGAGAAGTTCCTGAACTTCATCATCAAGGAAGTCATCCGGCATCATGAAGCAATCGCCGCTGATCGCTCGCAGCCCGCGAGCAACGCCGGCGCCACACATTCCGCTTGAACGAAGCGGTCAAGAAAGCCTGCAAGGAGCAATGAAATGGCACTGAAAATTCGTCTCGCCCGTGGCGGTTCCAAGAAGCGCCCCTACTACCAGATCGTCGTTGCCGATGCGCGCAGCCCGCGTGACGGCCGCTTCCTCGAAAAGCTCGGCTCCTGGAACCCGATGCTCGGCAAGGACGACGAAAAGCGCGTCGAGCTTGACAAAGAGCGCGTGAGCCACTGGATCGCCCAGGGCGCACAGCCGACCGACCGCGTGCTGCGCTTCCTCGACCAGGCTGGTCTTGCCAAGCGCCCGGCCCGCAACAACCCGAACAAGGCGCAGCCCGGCAAGAAGGCACAGGAACGTGCCGCCGAAGCCAAGCAGCGCGCTGAAGATGCAGCTGCTGCCGCTGCCGAAGCTGCCGCGGAATAATATCCGTCAAACCGACGTGACAAACGGGCGGCATTTCCATGCCGCCCGTTTTGTTTTATGTGCACACGATCGCGCCCGAAGTCCGGAAATGGATTGAGACAATGAGCAAGCTTGAGAACCCAGTCCTGATGGCGGCCATCGGCGCGGCCCAGGGCCTGCGCGGCGAGGTGCGGGTGAAATCCTTCACGGCCGATCCGATCGCGCTCGGCGACTACGGCAAGCTGCACAGCGACGACGGCCGCGTCTTCGAGGTGCTCGAAATTCGCGAGGCGAAGAATGTGGTGGTCGTGCGCTTTCGCGGCATCAACGACCGTAATGCGGCCGAAGCCCTCAACGGGCTCGAGCTGTTCATCGAGCGGGACAATCTCCCCGACGACGATCTCGATGAGGACGAGTTTTTCTACGCCGACCTCGAAGGGCTGGAGGCGGTGGACGGCAGCGGCAAGAGCTATGGCTCTGTGACCGGTGTCTTCGATTTCGGCGCCGGCGATCTCCTGGAACTGAAGGGACCGGGCAGGCGCCCTGTCCTGATCCCCTTTACTGAATGGTCCGTGCTCGAAATCGATCTCGAGGCCGGCAGGCTGCTGGTTGACCCGATCGCCGCGGGTCTTGTCGACGACAAGGAGGACGGCACAGGCAATCCGTTCTCGAAAAAGAG
This sequence comes from Sinorhizobium chiapasense, assembly GCF_036488675.1. Lineage (NCBI taxonomy): Bacteria > Pseudomonadati > Pseudomonadota > Alphaproteobacteria > Hyphomicrobiales > Rhizobiaceae > Sinorhizobium > Sinorhizobium chiapasense. The sequence goes on along the minus strand of NZ_CP133148.1, from coordinate 3,718,051 downwards.
CAAGTGAGCGGTTCGACGATGTCTTTTCGCGCCACGGTCCTGACGCTCTATCCGGAGATGTTTCCCGGACATCTCGGCGTCTCGCTCGCCGGCAAGGCGCTGGAACGCGGGCAGTGGTCGATCGAGGCCGTGCAGATCCGCGATTTCGCCGAGGACAAACATCGCACCGTCGACGACACGCCGGCCGGCGGCGGCGCCGGCATGGTGCTGAAGCCCGACGTGCTGGCGCGCGCGATCGACCGGGTCGCGGCCGACGATGATCGTCCGCGGCTGCTGATGAGCCCGCGCGGTCGACCCCTGACACAGGAGCGCGTGCGGGAGCTCGCCGCCGGCCCCGGCGTCGTCATCGTCTGCGGCCGCTTCGAGGGTGTCGACCAGCGGGTCATCGATACGCGCAACCTCGAGGAAGTGTCGCTCGGTGACTATATTCTCTCCGGCGGCGAGCCGGCGGCGCTCGTGCTGCTCGATGCCGTCGTGCGCATCCTGCCCGGCGTGATGGGCAACGAATTGTCCGGCGTGCACGAAAGTTTCGAGGGCGGCCTGCTGGAGCATCCGCACTACACGCGGCCGCAGGTCTTCGAAGGCCATGAAATCCCGGCCGTACTGACTTCCGGAAATCATGGCGCCATCGCCAAATGGCGCGAGGCGGAAGCGCGAAAATTGACGGCGGAGCGCCGGCCGGATCTGCTCGAGCGTGATCCGAAAAGTGGGAGCCGGTCTTCAGATTAATCACGCGTGGATCAAAAGTTGCAGCGTGATCCGAAAAGTCGGAACCGGCTTTCGGAATAATCACGCGCGATTCAAACGCACTGGCGGTCAGCCGGTGAAGAAATAATAGGCGGCGAGCAGCAGGCCGACCGCGACGACGAGCGCCCGGATGATCGCCTGCGGAACGCGCCGCGCCGCCCAGACGCCCGAATACCCGCCAAGGGCCGCACCCGGAACCATGATGGCCGCGTGCAGCCAGGAGACGACTCCGCCTGCGGCAAAGACCGCGATGGCGATTGCCGCAATGACGATCGAGATGAAGTTCTTCAGCGCGTTCAGGCGATGGTAGCCGCCACCGGTCGCAAGGCCGAGAACGGCCAGCATCATAATGCCCATGCCGGCGCCGAAGAAGCCGCCATAGACGGAGGTTGCCATCTGGCTGGCGACGCCGAGTGGGCCGATCCGGTGTTCGTCGCTGCGTGCTTTGGGTTTCAGCAGCGGACCGGCTGCGAAAATCACGGTCGCCGCGATCAGCAGCCAGGGCACCATCGCGCGGAAGGACGGGTTGGAGAGGGAGAGCAGGAGCAGTGCGCCCGCCAGTCCGCCGATCGCCGAAATGACGCCGAGCAAGATCGCGTTCCGCCGGTCCGCGCGGATTTCCTTGGCGTAGGCTAGCGCCGAGGTGATGTAGCCGGGAAACTGGATGATCGACGAGGTGGCGTTGGCAACGATTGGCGGCAGGCCTCCGAGCGTCATGGCGCCGAAGGTCAGAAAGGTGCCGCCGCCCGCGATGGCGTTGACGACACCGGAGAGGAATCCCGAAACAAAGAGCAGAAGAGCTTGAACAATCGTCATGGCCATCCCCGAACCGCGTGGGCACTGGGATAGCTGCTAGCGAAATCGGCCGCAACCCCGCCCCAGGATCAAAACCGCTCCCCAACCCGTCCTCCTCGTGGGGAGAGGTTGGAGAGGGGCTTCAGCCGAAGTTTTAAGGGCTGTTCGCGCGAGAAAATCGGCTTTCGGGGATGACAAGGCGGATCGTTTGGTGTATGTGCCGCACCGGTTCGGGTTCGTTGCCCGTCGACCATCAACAAAGAATGGCGAATCCGCTCCTGCCATAAACACGGCAAGGCTTGAAGGGAAATCCAACAGGCTGATCGAGAGCGCTCTGGCTGTTTCAGAAGAACGCAAAGGTTAGACCGATGAACATCATCCAGCAGCTGGAAGCCGAACAGGCCGCCAAGATCGCCGCAAAGCGCACCCTTCCCGATTTCTCCGCCGGCGACACCGTCCGCGTCAACGTCCGCGTTGTCGAAGGCAACCGTACCCGCGTCCAGGCCTATGAAGGCGTCTGCATCGCCCGTTCCGGCGGCGGCCTCAACGAAAGCTTCACCGTCCGCAAGATCTCCTACGGCGAAGGCGTCGAGCGCGTATTCCCGGTCTACTCCCCGCTCGTCGAGAGCGTCGAAGTGGTTCGCCGCGGTAAGGTCCGTCGCGCCAAGCTCTACTATCTGCGCGATCGTCGCGGCAAGTCGGCCCGTATCGTGGAAAACACCGGCACGCGCGCCCGCAAGCTGAACGAAGCCGAGCGCCAGGCCGTTGCTGACGAAAAGGCACGCATCGAGGCCGAAAAGGTCGCAGCCGCCCAGGCGCTTGCCGCCGAGAAGGCCGCAGCCGAGGCCGCTGAGGCAAAGGCAGCGGAAGAAGCAAAGGCAGCGGAAAACGCTGCGGAATAAGATTTCGACTCCTTGGAGTTGCGTGGAAAGGCGGCCTTGGAGCCGCCTTTCTTTTTGGCACTAACCGCTTGTCTTCCCCGCAAATTTTATGACATTTTCGGGCGCCACAATTTTCGGGAGCTCCTGCAAATGACAATCCGCCGCCACGTGCTTGCCGGCATCGCCGCAGCTTTTGCCGTCCCATTCGCATTCTCTGCGCCCGCTGTCGCGAGCGACCTGCCGGACCTCGGCGGCAAGACGGTTGTCGTCGTCACCGAGAACGCCTACCCACCGCTGCAGTTCGTCGATCCCAAGACCGGCCAGGCGGTCGGCTGGGAATATGACGCGATGAACGAGATCGCCAAGCGGCTGAATTTCAAGGTCGAGTACCAGAATACCAGCTGGGACGCGATGATCCAGGCGGTTTCCGACGGCCAGTACCAGGTCGGCATGACCGGTATTACGATCAAGGACGACCGCAAGGAAAAGGTCGACTTTTCCGATCCCTATATGCGCTCGCAGCAGTTCATGCTGGTGCGCGGCGACGAAGCCCGCTTCAAGGATGCCAAGAGCTTTGCCGCCGTCGAAGACGCGCTGATCGGCGCCCAACCCGGTACCTCGCCTTTCTACACCGCGGTCTATGAGATCCTCGACGGCAACGAGCAGAACCCGCGCATCAAGCTGTTCGAGACCTTCGGCGCGACCGTGCAGGCCCTGAAGGCCGGCGACGTCGACCTCGTGCTGACCGACAGCGTGGCCGCCAAGGGCTATGTCGATTCGTCCGAAGGCAAGCTCAAGGTCGTCGGAGAGCCGCTCGGCACCGAGGATTTCGGCTTCATCTTCCAGAAGGGCTCCGATCTCGTCGCTCCGATCAATGCCGCCATCAAGGCGCTGAAGGGGGACGGCACCTTCGATGCGCTGAACAAGAAGTGGTTCCTCGACTACAAGATGGGCGGCTGATCGCCGGAGCGGGATGAGGAAAAGTGTGCGGTTTTCCGCCCGCATCCCGCTCCAACTTATCGGAATCATGATGGCGCCAGTTAGATCCGACACTTCCGAAAAGGGCGACTATCCCTGGTGGCTGGTCGCCCTTCTCTTGATCGCCGCGGCGCTGGCCGCGGTCATCGTCACCAACGACGTCTTTTCCCAGGTTTTCGCCGTTGTCCTCAAGGGCATCGGTGTCACCATTTTCGTGACGCTGGTGGGCTTTGCGCTTGCGACCGTGCTCGGCCTCGGCGTGGCTCTGATGGCGCTTTCCGAGCATGTCGCGCTGCGCCAGACCGCGCGCTTCTACACCGAGGTGATCCGTGGCGTGCCGATCCTCGTCCTGCTTTTTTACATCGCCTTCGTCGGGGCGCCGGCGCTGGTAGTGGTCGCGAATTTCGCAGCCGCGCCCTTCATTTCGGCAGGCTGGGTGGAGCCGCTGGTGGTACGCGACATCTCGCTGATGTGGCGGGCGATCATCGCCCTGATGATTGGCTATTCGGCCTTCATCGCCGAGGTCTTTCGCGCCGGCATCCAGTCGGTCGACAAGGGGCAGGTGGAGGCGGCGAAGGCGCTTGGACTTTCGCGCTACCAGCGCTTTCGCCTCGTCGTCTTCCCACAGGCGATCCGCGTCATCCTGCCGCCGCTCGGCAACGATTTCGTGGCGATGGTGAAGGATTCCTCGCTGGTCTCGGTGCTGGGCGTCGCCGACATCACCCAGATGGGCAAGATCTACGCTTCCGGCTCGTTCCGCTTCTTCGAGACCTATTCCATCGTCGCCTATGTCTATCTCATCCTGACGATCAGCCTGTCGCTGGCGCTGCGGGCGCTCGAGCGGCGGTTGAGGCGGGCGGAGCGGCGATAGCGAGAAAACCCCTCCCCAACCCCTCCTCACAAGGGGGAGGGGGCCGGTGTCTGCCGCACCGGCAACGGACCACTTGCAACGTTTGAGCCAAGCGCAGACTTGCGATGGAGGTAGAGATGGCGCGGCAACGGAAGCCCCTCCCCCCCTTTGTGGGGAGGGGTGTTTCTCGGAGCGTTACTGAGGGGTGTGGGAAAGGGCGCTCATCGCTCGCCCCATCTCGTCGATTGCCGAACAGTCGAAAAATTGATATGAGCACGGCCATGGAATCCAAATTCGGATGTCGCGAACAGAAAATCGTCGTGCTGCAGGACCACAAGCGTCTGCCGGCACGCTTTTTCGCGCGGGTCTCCGGCGCGCTCACCAGCCGCCTATCCTGATCGTTGGATCAGTTTTTCCGGCTGCCCTGCTGCCGACCTTCTCCCATTTTCTGAAAATTCAAATGGAATATCGCCATGAGCGCACCGCGTACCCTCTATGACAAGATCTGGGACGATCATCTGGTCAACAGCCAGGACGACGGCACCTGTCTTCTCTACATCGACCGTCACCTCGTTCACGAGGTGACGAGCCCGCAGGCTTTCGAGGGCCTGCGCATGGCCGGCCGCCAGGTCCGCGCGCCGGAAAAGACGCTCGCCGTCGTCGACCATAACGTCCCGACGTCGCCCGATCGCCACCTCGGCATCAAGAACGAGGAGAGCCGCATCCAGGTCGAGGCGCTCGCCAGGAACGCCGCCGACTTCGGCGTCGAATACTACTCCGAGAACGACAAGCGCCAGGGCATCGTCCACATCGTCGGTCCCGAACAGGGCTTCACGCTGCCGGGCATGACGATCGTCTGCGGCGACAGCCACACCTCGACGCACGGGGCCTTCGGCGCGCTCGCGCATGGCATCGGCACCTCGGAAGTGGAACATGTTCTGGCGACGCAGACGCTGATCCAGAAGAAGGCGAAGAACATGCTGGTACGCGTCGACGGGCAACTGCCGCCGGGCGTCACTGCCAAGGACATCATCCTCGCCATCATCGGCGAGATCGGCACGGCGGGCGGCACCGGCCATGTCATCGAGTTCGCCGGGGAAGCCATCCGTTCGCTTTCGATGGAAGGCCGTATGACGATCTGCAACATGACGATCGAAGGCGGCGCTCGCGCCGGCCTGATCGCCCCGGACGAGACGACCTTCGCCTATATCAAGGACCGGCCGCGCGCGCCGAAGGGCAAGGCCTGGGACATGGCGCTCGAATACTGGAAGACGCTTAACACGGACGAGGGCGCCCATTACGACCGCGTCGTCGTGCTCGACGCCGCCAACCTGCCGCCGATCGTGTCCTGGGGTTCTTCGCCGGAGGACGTGGTCTCCGTGCAGGGCATCGTTCCAAACCCGGATGAAATCCAGGACGAGACCAAGCGCGCCTCGAAATGCCGTGCGCTCGACTATATGGGCCTGAAGCCGGGCACGAAGATCACCGACATCGCCATCGACCGGGTCTTCATCGGGTCCTGCACCAATGGCCGCATCGAGGACCTGCGCGCGGTTGCCAAGGTCGTCGAAGGCCGCAAGGTCGCCTCGACCGTTTCGGCGATGATCGTGCCCGGCTCCGGCCTCGTCAAGGAACAGGCGGAAGCCGAGGGCCTCGACAAGATCTTCAAGGAAGCGGGCTTCGACTGGCGCGAGCCGGGCTGCTCCATGTGCCTGGCGATGAACGACGACCGGCTGAAGCCGGGCGAGCGTTGCGCCTCGACGTCGAACCGCAACTTCGAAGGGCGCCAGGGTTTCAAGGGCCGCACGCACCTGGTTTCGCCGGCGATGGCCGCCGCTGCTGCGGTTTCCGGGCACTTCGTCGATATCCGCGACTGGAAATAAGCCGGTTTTGAGCTTTCCGGCATCTCAGGCCGCCCCTCGGGGCGGCCTTTTTTTATGCGTGCGACGGTGCGAGAATGGAATCATCGGCCGACAGATGAGGAACGCCCCCATGCCTGATGACGCCAGACCCCCGACACGCCGCCTCCTGTTGCTCCGCCATGGCAAATCCGCCTGGCCGGAGGGGGTTGCCGACCATCGCCGCCCGCTTGCCGGCCGCGGTCGAAAGGCAGCACCGGCAATCGGCGCCTTCATGGCGCGGCAGGAGCTGATCCCGGATCTCGCGCTCGTTTCGACCGCCCGACGCGCGCAGGAGACGTGGGAGCTGGTCGCCGAGGTGTTGCCGCACAAGGTTCCCGCCCGCGACGCCGTCGCCATCTATGAGGTCGCCGCCAAGGCGATGATCGACGTGATCCGCAAGGTGGAGCCGTCGGTCGAGAAGCTCATGCTCGTCGGACACAATCCGGGCATGGTGGAGCTTGCACTCCTCCTCGCCGGCGGCGGAGACGAGGTGGCGTTGGCGCGCATGCGCGAGAAGTTTCCGACGGCTGGGCTCGCCGTCATGGATTTCGCCATCGAGCAATGGTCGGAGATAGCGCCCGGCACGGGCCGGCTCGTTCAGTTCGTGACGCCGCGCATGCTGGACGACGGAGCGTAATGCGGCCGTCTCTGCATGCTTCCTTAAATCGGAATCGATTTAAGGACAAAATCATGCAGCAATTCGTAGTGCTACAGCGACCTTAGATCACGATGATTTTAGGTCGGAACGACCTAAAATCATAAACGTGATCGATTCTAAGAAGTTAGCGCGGGATGCGGGCGGAAAACCGCGCACACTTTTCCTCATCCCGCGCTAGCGCGTCCGATTGGAAGGGGCGGCGCTGTCGTTCCTACACCACCTTCACGATCGTCCCCTGGCGCATATGCCGAATCAGCCGTTTCATTGCCGGCAGACTGACCGCGACGCAGCCCTGTGTCGGCTCGTAGCCGGGGTGGATCAGATGGAAAAAGATCGCGGAGCCGGCGTTGCGCCGCCTTGAGAAAATGTTCCAGTCCATGACCAGGCATACGTCATAGAGGCCGTCGTCGCGCATCATCGTCTCGTGGCTCACCGCAAGCGGGGCTTTAGCGGGGCGGTTATAGGAGGCGTGCGCGGGATCGTCGCACCACAGCATGTCGCGGCGGGTGGCACGCAGCGGCAAGCGAGTCGGCGGCAACGAGATGCGGTCGCGGCGCATGTAACCGCCGATGAGCTTCATCGATGCCCGCGGCGTCGCGCCGTCGCCCTCGCGCTTGATCGCCGTCACGCCGCTTCGGCCGATCGCCGCCTGTTCCGTTCTGCCGTCGAAGCTGACAAGCGCGCGCCGGCGGTCGCGTGGCGCCATTCTGACGACGATCGTTGATTTTGGCGATCTTACTCCCGACGTTTTCTTGCGCATTATTCTCACAAAATTTTGCCTTGTGCGTGACTTGGTGGCGACCATAGGCATGGTTGCATTTATGACGGCGTTCAACGGCGGCCGGCTTGCCAAGTGCGGCATTTGAGCTAGTTTTGATTCAGGAAGCAAACAGGAATTGTCCCTATGGCGACACGCACCATTCTCCTTGTCGATGACGACAATGACCTGCGCGAAACATTGGTAGAGCAGCTTTCTCTCTATGAAGAGTTCGATCTCCTGCAAGAGGCAACCGCCGGCAAGGGGATCCAGGCGGCCCGTGCGCACCAGGTCGACCTGCTGATCATGGATGTCGGCCTGCCCGATATGGATGGCCGCGAGGCCGTCAAGCTCCTGCGCAAGGGCGGCTTCAAGGCGCCGATCGTCATGCTGACCGGGCACGACACCGATTCGGACACCATCCTCGGGCTTGAGGCGGGCGCCAACGACTACGTCACTAAGCCCTTCCGCTTTGCCGTGCTGCTCGCCCGCATCCGCGCCCAGCTTCGTCAGCACGAACAGAGCGAGGACGCCACCTTCAGCGTCGGTCCCTATACGTTCAAGCCAAGCCAGAAGCTGTTGACGATGGAGAATGGCCAGAAGATCCGCCTGACGGAGAAGGAAGCGGCGATCATCCGCTATCTCTATCGCGCCGATCAGAAAGTGGTCACGCGCGATGTCCTGCTCGAAGAGGTCTGGGGCTACAATTCGGGCGTCACCACGCACACGCTGGAGACGCATGTCTACCGGCTCCGTCAGAAAATCGAGCGCGACCCTTCCAATGCGGAGATTTTGGTGACAGAGAACGGCGGCTACAAGATCGTTCCGTAGCGTGGGATCGTGGAGAAGCGCCCGCTCCCTCAAGTGAGCTAGGAGACTTGCCGCCTTGGCACTCAACGACGACATCGCGCTTTTGTCCAATGTGGCGCTCTTTGCCGATATCAGCGAGGACAAGCTGAGGCTGATTGCCTTCGGTGCCGAGCGTCGCCGCGTGCTGAAGGGCCAGGAGCTCTTTCGCGAAGGGGCGCCGGCCGACTGTGCCTTTGCCGTTGCCGCCGGCAGTTTCACGCTTTCGAAGACGGACGGCGAGGGCCGCCAACAGCATGTGGCCACGGTCGAACGGGGCGCGCTTCTTTCCGAACTGGCGTTGATTTCGATGGTCGAGCGCAAGTTCACGGCGACCGCCGACGACGACAGCGAAGTCATCCGTATCAACCGCCCGCTTTTTCGTCGGATGCTGGAAGAATATCCGGAGGTGACCGCGCTTGTCGAAGCGCGCATCCGCGAGAATCTGCAGGCGATGATCCGGCGCGCCGAGGCGCTCGCCAGCCGCTTCGCGTAGCGGGCCGATTTGCGCCTCATCCGGCCTGCCGGCCACCTTCTCCCCGTTTTGACGGGGAGAAGGGACTCGCGGCGCTTTCATCCCCTCTCCCCGCCTGCGGGGAGAGGGCTAGGGTGAGGGGCCAATCATCGCGCATGCCGCGCTTACGGCGTGACTACAAAAGCGTCTCAAAGGGCGAAATGCGCGATCACCGGCACGTGGTCGGAAGGGCGGTCCCAGCCGCGTGCCTCGCGCAGGATGTCGATGCGGCTCAGTCTCGGCGCGAGATCGGCGGAGGACCAGATATGATCGAGCCGGCGGCCGCGGTCAGCCAACTCCCAATCCCTCGCGCGATAACTCCACCAGGTGTAGAGCTTTTCCGGTGGGGGCACGTGCTGGCGCATCAGATCGACCCAGGCGCCGCCCGTCATCACCGATATCAGCCCCTCGGTTTCGACCGGGGTGTGACTGACGATCTTCAGAAGCTGCTTGTGCGACCAGACGTCGTCCTCGAGCGGCGCGATGTTGAGGTCGCCGACGAGTATGGATGAGACACCGGCCTCGGCTTCGGCGTGCAGGAGCTTCATTTCATCGACAAAGTCGAGCTTGTGGCCGAACTTCGGATTGATCGTGCGGTCCGGCTCGTCGCCGCCGGCCGGCACATAGAAATTGTGCAGGCGTATCGTCTTGCCGCCGGCCTCGAAGACCACGGAGAGATGACGTGCGTCGCCGACGCCGCAATAGTCGCGGCGATCGGAAAGCTCATGCAGCGGCAGGCGCGAAACGGTCGCCACGCCGTGGTAGCCCTTCTGGCCGTGCATCTCGATGTATTTGTAGCCGAGGCTTTTGAGCGGCGACGACGGAAACTGGTCGTTCGGGCATTTGGTCTCCTGCAGGCACAGGATGTCCGGCTGCCATGTCTTCAGAAAGTGCTCGACCAGCGGCATGCGCAGGCGAATGGAGTTGATGTTCCATGTGGCGATGGAAAGGGTCATTCCGCGTTCCCTTGAAAGGATGAGTGCGCCGGCGGTCGAGCAGGGTGCTCCCGGCAATGCGTGCGCGTTTTTTAAGGGGTTGGACGACAATCGACAAGGCATGAAAAAGCCCGCGACGCTACTGCGCCGTGCGTCCTTTTAGACGCACAAAGGTCGCGGAAGCGCCTTGAATTGCTGCGATTATGCTTGGATCGACTTCGTCTGCCGGAGACGGCTTACCGCATGATTCCTTAAGTCGGAATCGATTTAAGGACAAAATCATGCAGCAATTCAAAGTGCTACAGCGACCTTAGCGCGTCCGATTGGACGCACGGCGCTGTAGCGTCGCGCTTCAGCCGCCTCGCTTGTTGCGCACTTCGTCGTAGGGGATGCGGAAAACCTTGTCGTCCAGCTGCATTCCGGTGCGAACGTTGAAGATCATCACCGAAGTATCCTTCTTCTGGGGATCGGTGATCGTCCATTGTCTGAGGTCGTAGGTCTTCGGGTCGAACATCATCGTGATGGTCGAATCGCCGAAGATCGAGCGATCTCCAAGCACGATGGTGATGAGGTCGGACTCTTCCCGGACGGCGCGCACCATCCTGCCGGTCAGGTCGATCCTCTCGCTCAGCAGCAGATTGAGCGGCGTCTTCGAGAGCGGATAGATGTCCCAGGTCTTCAGCTTCATGTTGCCGATGACGACCGACTTGCCGTCGGCGATCACCCGCATCGGCGAGGGGGCTTCGTAATTGAAGCGGATGCGCCCGGGGCGGCGGATGTAGAACTTGCCGCCCGTCTGTTCGCCGCGCGGTCCGAATTGCACGAACTCGCCCGCCATCGTCTTCACCGACGAAAAGTGATCGGCGATCCTCTGGGCGACGCCAGAGGCCTGTGCGGAGGCGTGCCGCGCATCGAGCGTCGTTCCGGCCATGCCCGCGAGAGCCGCCAGGCCGCAAACGAAAACGCGCCGCGAGATTGCCCTATTGCTGCCTTGGCCGGTTTTTGTCTCTGTCATCGCAGTCTCCTTCATTTCAGGATCATTTGAAGAGCAAGTGGGGCGCCTTCAAGGCGCAGCCCGATGCCGCAAGCGGCGTCGTTTCAAATGACCGTTACCGGCCGCGCGTCATGGCGGCCGGCGATGAGGGCCGGATTACCGGCCGGTGATTTCCGCCTCGGTCGGCACCAGGATCTCGCGCTTGCCGGCATGGTTCGCCGGTCCGATGATGCCTTCCTGCTCCATCCGTTCGATCAGCGAGGCGGCACGATTATAGCCGATACCGAGGCGTCGCTGCACATAGGAAGTCGAGGCCTTGCCGTCGCGCAGCACGATCGCCACCGCCTGGTCATAGGGATCGTCGGAATCGGCGAGGTTGGAGGTGCCGGCCGGTCCGCCGCCGTCCTCGTCCTCGCCATCGTCCTCGGTGATCGCATCGAGATATTGCGGCACGCCCTGGGTCTTCAGGTAAGCGACCACCTCCTCCACTTCCGTGTCGGAAACGAAGGGGCCGTGCACGCGCTGGATGCGCCCGCCGCCAGCCATGTAGAGCATGTCGCCCATGCCGAGCAGTTGTTCGGCGCCCTGCTCGCCGAGGATCGTACGGCTGTCGATCTTCGAGGTGACCTGGAAGGAGATACGCGTCGGGAAGTTGGCCTTGATCGTGCCGGTGATGACGTCGACCGACGGACGCTGGGTCGCCATGATGACGTGGATGCCGGCCGCGCGCGCCATCTGGGCGAGGCGCTGGACGGCGCCCTCGATGTCCTTGCCCGCGACCATCATCAGGTCCGCCATCTCGTCGATGATCACGACGATATAGGGCAGCGGCGTAAGGTCGAACTCCTCCGTCTCGTACATCGCTTCGCCCGTCTGGCGATCGAATCCGGTCTGAACCGTACGGGTAATCGCTTCGCCTTTGGCGAGCGCCTGCTCGACGCGGGTGTTGAAGCCGTCGATGTTGCGCACACCGATCTTCGACATCTTCTTGTAGCGCTCTTCCATCTCGCGGACGGTCCATTTCAGCGCGACGACGGCTTTCTTCGGGTCGGTGACGACCGGCGAGAGCAGATGCGGGATGCCGTCATAGACGGAGAGTTCCAGCATCTTCGGGTCGATCATGATGAGGCGGCACTGATCGGGCCTGAGGCGATACAGCAGCGACAGGATCATCGTGTTGATCGCCACCGACTTGCCCGAACCGGTGGTGCCGGCGACAAGCAGATGCGGCATCTTGGCGAGATCGGCGATGACTGGCTCGCCGCCGATCGTCTTGCCGAGCGCCATGGCGAGCCTCGTCTTGGTCGTCTCGAAGTCGCGCGAGCCGATCAGTTCGCGCAGATAGACCGTTTCGCGCCGCTGGTTCGGCAGCTCGATACCGATGGCGTTACGGCCCGGCACGACCGCGACGCGGGCGGCGATCGCGCTCATCGAACGGGCGATGTCGTCGGCAAGGCCGATGACCCGGGAGGATTTTATGCCCGGCGCCGGCTCCAGTTCGTAAAGCGTAACCACGGGGCCAGGGCGGACATGGATGATCTCGCCCTTGACGCCGAAGTCCTCCAGCACGCCTTCAAGCATGCGGGCGTTCTGTTCGAGTGCATCGGACGAGAGCGAGGGATCGCGGGCAATGTTCTTCGGCTCGGCGAGGAAGTGCATCGGCGGCAGGGTGAAGTCGCCGTCATCTTCGACAAACGAGCGCTGCGCCTCGCGTTCGACGCGCTGGCCCGATTTGGGGCGCGGCGCCGGCGACGCGACGCGCGATCCGGGCGTGGCGAGCCCCGGCCTTGGTGGGGCAGCTCTTGGCGCCCAGTCGCCGGCAATATCATCGTCGTCGTCCGGCAGGATGCCCGCCGGGCGGCGCGGCTCGTCGAGATCGAAGGGCGGATCGTCGTCGCCGTCGGCCATGATCGGCGGCGGCGCGACGACGCGGCGTTCGGCGCGGTCGAGGGAAGGCTCGACACGGTCGGCCAGCGGCTTCGGCCGCACGGGTTCGTTCAGCGTGCCGAACTCATCATTGTTGAAATCGTAGGGTTCGTCGTACTGGCGTTTGGCGTTTCGCGTGCCGCTCATGCCGAAGGCGCGGCGCACACGGGCCTCCAGCGTGAAGCGCATATGGGCGAGCGAGCCCATGAACAGCGTGAAGGGCCCTCCCGCATCCTCGTCCTCGAGCTCCTCGCCGATGGTGCGGGCCTTGCTCGGCACGACTTCCTCGGCCAGCTCTTCTTCCTGCTCCTCGCTGACGCCGATGAGGCCGGCGCTGTAGATCAGGCACCAGGCAGCCGGGACGGCGAAAAGGCAGGCGAGAACGGTCGCGAAGGTGCCGGTCGGGAAGGCACCGGTGAAAAGGGCGGGGAAGCGCAGGATCATGTCGCCGAAAACACCGCCGAGACCGTTCGGAAGCGGCCAGGTAATCGGCGCCGGAACGCAGCTCAGCGCCGCGCCCGCGAGTGCGGAGCCGACGAACCAGAGGCCGAGACGTTTGAAGACCTTGTCGAACGGCTTGCCGCCGATGAGGACAAGTGCCCAGGCGACCGCGGGAAGCAATGCGACGACGCTCGCCAGCCCGAAGAACTGCATGAAGATGTCGGCGAAGGCCGCACCGGCATAGCCGAGCACGTTGGTCGGCTCGTTCGAGGTTGCGTAGGAGAAGCTCGGATCGGACACGTTCCAAGTCGACAGCGCGGCGACGGCAAGCGCCAAAGCGCCGAACAGGGCAAAACCTGCCAGCGACGTGATCTGGCGCCAAACGAAGGTGGCCAGCACGAACCGGTTGGAACGGCTGTCAAGCGTTGCGGGATTGCTTCTGCTCATGTTGCCTGTTGCCCGTGTCGATCCTTCGGAGCGTCGCGCGTTCATGGGTAGACCATGGGGACGTCCCAGTAGCTTGATTCCGGAGCATCTCGCCCAAGTTCGAACGCTGTGCGTGCGAGCGGGATGCCTCGGGCACATTGCGTGCCATGGAATCAACCTACGCGGAGTAGGGTTAATGCGACATTAACCATGAGCGTGTGCCGCCAAAATTGAGCAATTCCAGGAAAAGTGTGTAACGGTTTTCCGTCCGCAATTGCGTAGGCTCAAGGAACGAGCACGGCCGGCGCTGTCGGACAAAAAAGGCCCGGATCTTTGAGGATCCGGGCCAGCGGCGGTCCGCAATAACCAGACGGACCGCGACGGGACTGTCGGCGGCGCCGCTTTCCCGGCGCCGCAATTCATTAGCTCGCGTGGTAGGCGGCTTCGCCATGCGAGGAGAGGTCGAGACCCTCACGCTCCGCTTCGACCGAGACGCGCAGGCCAACAATCGCATCGACCACCTTGTAGAGGATGGCCGAGCCGATACCGGACCAGACGACGGTGACGAGGACGCCCTTGAGCTGCGCCCAGACCTGCGTTGCCGTGCCGGCATAGCCAGCGGCGAAATCGGCGGTCGAATAGTCGACGATGCCTGCGCCGCCGAGCGCCGGGTTGACGAGGATGCCGGTTCCGATCGCGCCGAGGATGCCGCCGACGCCGTGGATGCCGAACACGTCGAGGCTGTCGTCATAGTTGAACTTGTTCTTCACCACGTCGACGAAGAAGTAGCAGACCGGAGAGACGACGAGGCCGAGCACGATCGCGCCCATCGGGCCGGCGAAACCGGCAGCCGGCGTGACGGCGACGAGGCCGGCGACGGCACCCGATGCGCCGCCGAGCATGGAGGCCTTGCCGCGAACGAGCGTTTCAACCACGGCCCAGGAGATGATTGCGGCGGCTGTTGCGAGGAAGGTGTTGATCATGGCGAGCGCCGCATAGGCGTTGGCTTCCAGGTTGGAGCCGGCATTGAAGCCGAACCAGCCGACCCAAAGCAGCGAGGCGCCGACCATGGTGAGCGTCATCGAATGCGGAGCCATGATCTCCTTCTTGTAGCCCGTGCGCTTGCCGAGCAGGATCGCGCCGACGAGACCCGCAATACCGGCATTGATGTGGACGACGGTGCCGCCGGCAAAATCGATGGCGCCGAAGGAGAAGATCAGGCCGGTCGGGGCCGTATAGGCGCTCGGACCGCCCCAGAACCAGACCATGTGGGCGATCGGGAAGTAGACGAAGGTGACCCAGAGGACAACAAACAGGACGACGGCCGAGAAGCGGATGCGCTCGGCGAAAGCGCCGACGATCAGCGCCGGCGTGATGCAGGCGAAGGTCATCTGGAACACCACGAAGACGTATTCAGGAATGAACACGCCCTTCGAGAAGCTTTCCGCGAGCGTCGTCGTGTCGACGCCGGCAAGGAACATCTTCGAGAAGCCGCCGACGTAGGAGTTGAGCGAGCCGCCATCGGTGAAGGCCAGCGAATAGCCGTAGGTCACCCAGATGATCATGACGACGGCGGTGATCATCAGAACCTGCATCAGGACCGAGAGCATGTTCTTGGCGCGCACGAGACCGCCGTAGAAGAGCGCCAGGCCCGGAACGGTCATCAGCAGCACGAGAATGGTCGACAGCAGCATCCAGGTGGTGTCGCCCTTGTCCGGAACAGGGGTTGCCGCAGCGGCCTCGACGGCGGCAGGAGCCGCCTCCTGGGCGAAGGCGATGACCGGCGCAAAGAGGGCGGCAGCGGTTGCACCCACGCGTCCGAGAGAGGTGGAAAGTTTGAACGATGACATGTGAGAAATGCTCCCTGAACGGCGTGGTTTACAACGCTTCTGAATCGGTTTCGCCGGTGCGGATGCGCACGGCATGGTCGATCGCATAGACAAAGATCTTGCCGTCTCCGATCTGGCCGGTCTTGGCAGCAGAGGCGATCGCGTCGACGGCCTTGTCGACGATCTCCGACGGCACGGCGATCTCGACTTTGAGCTTCGGCAGGAAGCTCACGGCGTATTCGGTGCCGCGGTAAATTTCGGTGTGCCCCTTCTGGCGGCCGTAGCCCTTCACTTCGGTTACGGTCAGCCCCTGGATGCCAACTTGAGTGAGGGCTTCACGAACCTCATCGAGCTTGAACGGCTTGATAATGGCCATCACAATTTTCATCTGGTTTCCCATCCTATTCCGCCTCCGCCGGAGGCCGTTCTCCCTGCTGCTTAAGCGCGCGAAGCGCCGGGCAACCGAAAAGACACATTCAAGGGGCGTGCCAGATTCGATGCGATGGCTTAAGTCTTTGAAAAAATGCACAAAAAAGACATTCCGTGGAGATTGCTCCACGGAATGCTAAAAAATCACCAGATCTTCAGCGTAAAAAATAGGCAGAAAATAAAAATTGCCCAATTGTTATTCAGTTGCCTTTTTGCGGATCAATCCTTCCTGCGCCACCGAGGCAATCAGCACGCCTGATCGGTCGAACAGGCTGCCGCGGGTCATGCCGCGGGCACCATGCGCACTCGGGCTGTCCTGGGTGTAAAGCAGCCAATCATCCATCTTCGAGGGGCGGTGGAACCACATTGCATGGTCGAGACTGGCGACCTGCAGGTTGCGGTCGAAGACCGAAGTGCCGTGGGCATAGAGGGAGGTGTCGAGCAGGGTCATGTCCGAGAGATAAGCAAGTACGGCCGCCTGCAGATGGCGCTCGTCCGGCACCGTGCCGACGGCTTTCACCCATACGTCCTGCGTCGGCTGCAGTTTGTCGCGCGAGAAGTAGTGCTCCAGCGATACTGGACGGATCTCGATCGGCCGCGGCCGTTCCCAGTACCTGCGAATTGCCTCGGGCGCGTGGACGAGGAACTTTTCCCTGAGTTCCCGCTCGCCGGGCAATGTTTCGGGCATCGCCACCTTCGGCATCTCGAACTGATGCTCGAAACCGTCCTCGTCGTATTGGAAGGAAGCCGACATGGAGAAGATCGCCTTGCCGTGCTGGATCGCTACGACCCGCCGGGTGGCAAAGCTCGAACCGTCGCGGATACGATCGACCTCGTAGATGATCGGCACCGACGGATCGCCCGGCCGCATGAAATAGGCGTGCAGCGAGTGCACATAACGACCCTCGTCGACGGTGCGTTGTGCCGCCACCAGCGCCTGGCCGATCACCTGTCCGCCGAAGACCCGTTGCCAGCCGACCTGGGGGCTTAAGCCGCGAAACAGGTTTTCCTCCAGTTTCTCGAGGTCGAGTATCGCAAGGAGCGCATCCATGGGCGTGGCAGTTTCGGCGGGGCGCGACATCTTTCGGCGGTCTCCTTCACAGCGCCGCGCGTCCTTTCAGACGCGCAAAGGCCGCTGTAACACTTTGAGTTGCTGCATGTCTCCTCAAATCGCCTCCGATTTAAGGAGACATGCAGCAGTAGGAACAGCGATGGCATTGATCTATATAGCCATAGGACAATGCTCAAGGGCGATGGGGCTCAAGCGCGATTGGCCTCAAGTGCGACGGGAGAAGCGGATGATCGATGTGTTGATTGCCGGAGGCGGCTATGTCGGCCTGTCGCTTGCCGTGTCGCTGAAGAAGGCGGCGCCCCATCTCGACGTCACGGTCGTCGACGGCGCGCCGGAAGGCGCCTGGAAGAAGGACGAGCGGGCGTCCGCCGTCGCTTCGGCTGCCGAGCGGATGCTCGATGTCCTCGGTGTCTGGGATGCGATTGCGCCCGAAGCCGAACCGATCCTCAGGATGGTGATCACCGATTCGAAGGCGGTCGATCCCGTCCGCCCTGTCTTTCTTACCTTCGAGGGCGACGGTGGCGAAGGGCGCCCCTTCGCCCATATGGTGCCGAACACGGCGATGGTCGGCGCGCTGCGCGCCGCCTGTAAGGACCTTGGCGTTTCCATCCGGCAATCGACGATGGTCGAGAGCTTCAAGAGCGGCGAGCACGCGGTGGCGATGACGCTTGCCGGCGGCGAAACGATCGAGGCGCGGCTTCTGGTCGCCTGCGACGGCGTTCGCTCGAAGCTGCGCGAGGCGGCCGGCATCAAGGTGGTGGAGTTCGATTACGGCCAGTCGGGGATCGTCACGACGGTCGAGCACGAACGCCCGCACGAGGGCACGGCCGAGGAGCATTTCCTGCCCGCCGGCCCCTTTGCCACGCTGCCGCTGAAAAACAACCGTTCCTCGCTCGTCTGGACCGAGAGCACGTTCGATGCCGAACGCCTCGTCAAGGCCGACGACTTCCTCTTCGAGGAAGAGCTTGAGCGCCGTTTTGGCCATAAGCTCGGCCACCTCAAGGTCGTCGGCGGCCGCAGGGCGTTTCCGCTCGGGCTGACGCTTGCCCGGGAGTTCGTAGCACCCCGCTTCGCGCTTGCGGGCGATGCCGCTCACGGCATTCACCCGATCTCCGGCCAAGGGCTCAATCTCGGCTTCAAGGACGTGGCGGCGCTCGCCGAAACGATCGTCGAGGCGGACCGCCTCGGCCTCGACATAGGGTCGCTCGCGGTTCTTGAGCGTTACCAGATCTGGCGGCGTTTCGACACCTTCCGGATGGGCGTGACGACGGATGTCCTGAACCGGCTGTTTTCCAACGACATCACGCCGATCAGGATCGCCCGCGATGTCGGCCTCGGTATCGTCGATCGCCTTCCGTCGCTCAAGAACTTCTTCATCCGCCAGGCGGCCGGGGTGGCCGGCGAGGGGGACCCGCGCCTGCTTGCGGGCCAGCCGATCTGAAGGGGAGTGGGGGCTTTTCGCGTGCTGCGCCCCTCATCCGCCTGCCGGCACCTTCTCCCCCAAAGCGGGGCGAAGGAGACTCGCAGCACGCGCTCAGTCCCCTCGCCCCGCTTGCGGGGAGAGGGTTAGGGTGAGGGGCAAGTTGCCCAGCCGCCAAAGATTGCTTACTGCTCCGACAGCTTCATGTCCGGGTGATAGTCCTTGCCTGCCACCTCTTTCACCACCGCCTGGCCGCACTGCATGTGCTGGGTATCGGCATTGAAGGCATAGGTCGGTGGGCCGTGCAGCATCCATCCCTGGTTCAACGCCGCCGTTACCTTGTGGCAGAAGGTGGCGTCGTCGGGGCCGGTGAGGAAGCGGTAGAGTTTCAAGGTCTTGCCTTTCGTCTTTCGATCATGTCCGCCTTGGCGGCCAGTTTCAGGGCTTGGTCGAGATGCAGCCGCTCGACCATCCGGCCATGGAGATTGATCACGCCCTTCTCGGCGTTTTCCGGAAGATCGAACGCCGCGATGATCGCGCGTGCCTCCTCGATCGCCGCCTGATCGAGGCCGAAGTGTTCGTTCGCCGGGCCGATCTGCGCCGGATGAATGAGCATCTTGCCGTCATAGCCCATGTCGCGCCCCTGGCGGCATTCGGCCTCAAAACCCTCGGCGTCGCGGAAATCGTTGAAGACCGCATCGATGACATCAAGCCCGCTGCCGCGCGCGGCGAGCAGGATCTGCATCAGCCAGGGCACGAGATAGGCACGGCCGGGATGCACGGGAACGCCCGTCTCCTTCCTGAGATCGTTCAGCCCGACGACGAAGCAATCGAGCCTGCCGCCGAAGGTACGGCCGGTCTCGGCGGTTGCAGCGACATTGATGAGGCCGCGCGGCGTCTCGATCATCGCCCAGAGCCTGAGGCTTTCAGGTGCGTCGTTTTCGGCCAGCCAATCGACAGCCGTCTGGACGTCTGCCGGACTCTCGACCTTCGGCAAAAGGATGGCGTCGGGATTGGCGGCGAGTGCGGCGGTGAGGTCCATCTGCCCGAAGCCGGATCCCAGCGCATTGACGCGAATGACCACTTCACAGTCGGGCCTGTTCTTCGAAAGATGCCGGACAAGTGCTTCGCGCGCTTCGCCCTTATGCTCGGGAGCGACAGCGTCCTCCAGGTCGAAGATCACGGCGTCCGCGGCAAGCTGCCGCACCTTCGCCAAGGCGCGGGCATTGTCGGCCGGAACGCAAAGCACGGAGCGGCGCAGGCGAGCGGGATGATGGTCGATCGCAGTTGTCATGGAACCGTTGTGCCCGCCTTTCGATTGTTACGCAAGAAGTGCGACTACAGCGCCGCGCGTCCAATCGGACGCGTCAAGGTCGCTGTAGCGGGGCCGCCCTCTTGCAAGAGGCGCATCGAGCTCCCACATCGCATCTTAGAAAGGTTGACGATCATGCAAAGCATCCGCTCTGTTCTCCTGACGGCCGCCGCCATCACCATCGCGCTGGCAGCGCTCGTCTTCACCGCCTCGCTTGCCGTGGCTCTGGCCGGCATCGCGGCCGTTGTTGCGGTCGGCAGCGCCATCGCCGCAAGGCTCAATGGCAAGCCCGCACATGCGCGTGCCCGGGTGAACCCGACCGGGGATAGACGCGAAATGCGGATCTGGAACGACGGACGCGGCACCATCATCGATCTGTGACATGCAGCAATTCAAAGTGCTGCAGCGGCCTTTGCGCGCCTGATCAGACGCGCGGCGCTGCAGATTTTCCTTCAATTCAGCGCAAAACTGATCTAAACGCTCTTCAACGTTTCCGCTGAAATCGAAGGCCAAAGTCATGGAAAAGTTCGTCAAGCTCACCGGCGTCGCTGCACCCTTGCCCGTCGTCAACATCGACACGGACATGATCATTCCGAAGGACTACCTGAAGACGATCAAGCGCACCGGCCTTGGCAAGGGACTTTTCGCCGAAGCCCGCTATAACGAGGACGGCACGCCGAATCCGGACTTCGTGCTCAATAAGCCGGCCTATCAGAACGCCAAGATCCTCGTTGCCGGCGACAATTTCGGCTGCGGCTCCTCGCGCGAGCATGCGCCCTGGGCGCTTCTCGATTTCGGCATCCGCTGCGTCATTTCGACCTCGTTCGCCGACATCTTCTACAACAACTGTTTCAAGAACGGCATTTTGCCGATCGTCGTCAGCCAGGCCGACCTCGACAAGCTGATGGACGACGCCAACCGCGGTTCGAACGCTGTGCTTTCGATTGATCTGGAAGCACAGGAAATCACCGGTCCGGACGGCGGCTCGGTCAAGTTCGAGGTCGATGCGTTCAAGCGCCACTGCCTCCTGAACGGCCTCGACGATATCGGCCTGACGCTGGAGAGGGCGAGCGCCATCGACAGCTTCGAGCAGAAAAACGCCGCATCGCGCCCCTGGGCCTGAGTGCCAGCGCCCATGACGTTGAAGCTCATCTCTTCCGGCTCCCCTTTCGAGAAGACGGCAGGTTATTCGCGTGCCGTCGCCAAGGGGGACTGGTGCTTCGTCTCCGGCACGACCGGTTATGACTATGCCACCATGACCATGCCGGAGACGGTGGAGGAACAGGCGCGCAACTGCCTGAAGACGATCGAGGGCGCCTTGAAGGAGGCCGGCTTCTCGCTTTCGGATGTCGTTCGCAACCATTACTACGTCACCGACGCCAGCTTTGCCGACCGGGTCTTTCCGATCTTCGGCGAAATGTTCGGCGAGATCCGCCCGGCGGCAACGATGATCGTCTGCGATCTCATCCGCCCGGAAATGCTGATCGAGATCGAGGTTACGGCATTTCGCGGGTGAAGGCTGTCCTCTCGACTCGGCGTACGGCATGTTTCCTTGAATCGTAGCCGATTTAACGACAAAAACATGCAGCAACTCAAAAGCGCTACAGCGACCGTCGCGCGTCTGATCAGACGCGCGACGCTGGAGAGATCGAAGAAAAGCCCATGCAGTTCGAAGGCACGGCCGACTATATCGCCGACAAGGACCTGATGATCGCCGTCAACGCGGCAATCCGGCTGGAGCGTCCACTTCTCGTCAAGGGCGAGCCCGGCACCGGCAAGACCGAGCTTGCACGCCAGATCGCCGCCGCCCTCGGTCTCGACCTCATCGAGTGGAACGTCAAGTCGACGACCAAGGCGCAGCAAGGGCTCTATGAATATGACGCCGTCTCGCGGTTGCGCGACAGCCAGCTTGGCGATCTCCGCGTCAATGACGTGAAGAACTACATCCGCAAGGGCAAACTCTGGCAGGCTTTCGAGGCGGCGCAAAAAACCGTGCTCCTGATCGACGAGATCGACAAGGCGGACATCGAGTTCCCGAACGACCTCCTCCAGGAACTCGATCGGATGGAATTCCACGTCTACGAGACCGGCGAAACGATCCACGCGCGGCACCGGCCGATCGTCATCATCACCTCCAACAACGAGAAGGAACTGCCGGACGCCTTTTTGCGCCGCTGCTTCTTCCATTACATCCGCTTCCCCGATGCCGAGACGCTCGCCCGCATCGTCGAAGTGCACTATCCGGGCATCCGCAGGACGCTGCTTTCGGCGGCGCTCACCGCCTTCTACGGCATTCGCGAGGTGCCGGGGCTGAAGAAGAAACCCTCGACCTCCGAGGCGCTCGACTGGATCAGGCTGCTGGTCGCCGACGAGATCGATCCGGCGGATCTGCGCGCCGACCCGAAATCGATGCTGCCGAAGCTGCACGGGGCGCTCCTGAAGAACGAGCAGGACGTCCACCTCTTTGAGCGCCTCGCCTTCATGGCACGACGCGACGGCTGAGGGACCCTTCAGACCGCTTTTAAGGTGGCAATTGCCCTCACCTAGCCCTCTCCCCGCGGGCGGGGAGAGGGAATTGAGAGGGCTCCGCGAGTCTCCTTCGCCCCGCTTGCGGGGAGAAGGTGGCCGGCAGGCCGGATGAGGGGCCGCAACGACTTCGGATGGGAATGGAGCGGCTTAATCCGGATGATGCGCCAAATATCGCCGAAGGCCCCGCGGCCCGCAGCCTTATGAATCGTTTTTCGTTGACCGCGCGGCCTGCCGCGCGCTATCACTCAGCCTGTGGTGATTTGGCCGGCCGGCTTGCAGCCACGTTAAAGAAATCGCTAAAGGGCCGAGGAAAAGTGGATTTCCAAGGACCGGTCGCGATCATCTCGCCGCCGGTTTTTTTGTACTGATCGAGTGGACCCGATGCCCATCAAGATACCCGATACGCTGCCCGCCTTCGAAACCCTCGTGCATGAGGGTGTGCGGGTGATGACCGAGACCGTGGCGATCCGTCAGGACATCCGCCCGCTTCAGATCGGGCTCCTGAACCTCATGCCGAACAAGATCAAGACCGAGATCCAGATGGCGCGGCTCATCGGCGCGACGCCGCTGCAGGTCGAACTATCGCTGGTGAGGCTCGGCGGTCACCGGGCGAAGAACACCTCCGAGGATCACCTGCTCGCCTTCTACGAGACCTGGGATGAGGTGAAGGGCCGCAAGTTCGACGGCTTCATCATCACCGGCGCGCCGGTCGAGACGCTCGAATACGAGGACGTCACCTATTGGGACGAACTGAAGCGCATCTTCGACTGGACGGCGACGAATGTGCATTCGACGCTGAACGTCTGCTGGGGCGCGATGGCGGCGATCTACCATTTCCACGGCGTTCCGAAACACCCGCTCAAGGAAAAGGCCTTCGGCGTCTACCGCCACCAGAACCTGAAACCGTCCTCTGTCTATCTGAACGGTTTTTCCGACGATTTTGCCGTCCCGGTTTCGCGCTGGACCGAGGTGCGCCGCGCCGACATCGACCGCGTGCCGGAGCTCGAAGTCCTGATGGAATCGAAGGAAATGGGCGTCTGCCTGGTGCACGAAAAGAAGGGCAAACGGCTCTACATGTTCAACCACGTGGAGTATGATTCGACCTCCTTGTCGGACGAGTATTTCCGCGACGTGGATGCCGGGGTGCCGATCAAGCTTCCGCACGACTATTTCCCGCACAATGACGCGGACCTGCCGCCGCAGAACCGCTGGCGCAGCCATGCGCATCTCTTCTTCGGCAACTGGATCAACGAGATGTACCAGACGACGCCCTACGAGCTCGAAAAGATCGGCACGGGAGATCATTGAGCCTCGATGTTCATCCCGTTCTTTCTCGAATTGAAGGCGGCGAAAGTCCCGGTGACGCTCCGGGAATTCCTGTCGCTCATCGAGGGAATGAAGACGGGAATCGCGACCTTCGACGTCGAGGCCTTCTATTTCCTCGCCCGTGCGGCGCTGGTGAAGGACGAGCGCCACATCGATCGGTTCGACAGGGTGTTTCGGCATTGTTTTGCGGGACTGGAGGCGGTTTCCCCATCGGAAGCATTTGGCGAAGCAATCATTCCCGAGGAGTGGCTGAAAAAACTTGCCGAGAAATACCTGACCGAGGAGGAGAAGAAGCTCGTCGAGGCGCTGGGCGGCTTCGACAAGCTGATGGAAACGCTGCGCCAGCGGCTTGCGGAGCAGGCCGGTCGTCATCAGGGCGGGTCGAAATGGATCGGCACCGCCGGCACCTCGCCCTTCGGCGCCTATGGCTACAATCCGGAAGGCGTGAGGATCGGCCAGGAGGGCTCGCGTCACCGGCGCGCGGTCAAGGTCTGGGACCGGCGCGAATTCAGGGACTATGACGACACCGTCGAACTCGGCACGCGCAACATCAAGGTGGCGCTGAAGCGGCTCAGGCGCTGGGTGCGCGAGGGCGCTGCCGAGGAGCTCGACCTTTCCGGCACGATCCGCTCCACCGCCGAACATGGCTATCTCGACGTGGTGACGCGGCCGGAGCGGCGCAATGCGGTCAAGCTCTTGATGTTCTTCGACGTCGGCGGATCGATGGACGACCATATCCGCGTCGTGGAAGAACTCTTCTCTGCCGTGCGCAGCGAATTCCGGCACATGGACTATTTCTACTTCCACAATTGCATCTATGAGGGCCTGTGGAAGGACAATCGCCGCCGGCGCGCCGATGTCACCCGCACGGCGGAACTCCTGCGTACCTTCGGCGGCGACTACCGCGCCATCTTCGTCGGCGATGCCTCGATGAGCCCCTATGAGATCAGCCATCCGGGCGGTTCGGTCGAACACTGGAACGACGAGGCGGGGGCGCTCTGGCTGCAGCGGATCACGGCGCATTTCCCGCGCTCGATCTGGCTCAACCCGGTTCCCGAGGAGCATTGGCGTCATACCCAGTCGATCGCCATGATCCGCACGCTCTTCGGCGGCCGGATGTTCCCGCTGACGCTCGCCGGGCTGCAGGCCGCGACGAAGGACCTGTCGCGCTAGATCACGATGATTTTGGGTCGAATCGACCCAAAATCATAAACGTGATCGATTCTAGTAAGTTAGAGCGGGATGCGGGCGGAAAACCGCGCACACTTTTCCTCATCCCGCTCTAAGACCCATGATTGCCCCTCACCCTAACCCTCTCCCGCAAGCGGGGAGAAGGTCGCGGGATGAGGGGCAGCCCCGGACGTAGGCAGCGGAAAAGTATGACTTTGCGGTTGCCGCGCCTCGGGAAATGACGCAGGTTGTCGCCGGCTTAGAGCATCCCGCTTTCAAGTGGAATCACTGAAAGCGGATAGGATGCTCTAGAATCAAAGTGCTAGAACGTCCTTTGTGCGTTCACTTGAACGCACGGCGCTCTAGAGTGGGACGAGGGAGAGATGTGCGGTTTTCCGCCGGCATCCACGTCCGGTCCGGCGAGAGGGAAACTGGATGAACACCGACACGGAAATCTTCGGCCGCCTGCCTTCGGGCGAACCGGTCCATCGTGTGACGCTCAGAGGCGGCGGCCTGACGGCGAAGGTGCTGACCTGGGGCTCGGTCATCCAGGACCTGCGGCTCGAAGGGCACCAGCCGCCCCTGGTCTTGGGCTTCGAGGATTTCGACAGCTACCCTGTGCATTCCTCCTATTTCGGCGCCACGCCCGGCCGCAATGCCAACCGCATCGGCGGCGGGCGCTTCACGCTCGACGGCAAGAGCTATCAACTCGAGCTCAACGAAAAGGGCGTGACCCATCTTCATGGCGGCCGCGACAATGTCGCTAAGCGCAACTGGACGATCGTCGACCTCGCAGAGGATCGCGTGACGCTCAGGATCACCGATCCCGACGGACGGGCCGGCTATCCCGGCAATTGCACCGTCACCTGCACCTACACGCTGAAGCCCGGCGGCGTGCTGAACGTCGCTTACGTATCGCAAGCCGACGCGCCGACGCTCGCCAATGTCTGTCAGCACAGCTACTTCAATCTCGACGGCAGCGATGACGTGTTCGGCCATGACATCATGATCGCCGCCGACCACTACCTTCCGACGGACGAGCAGCAGATCCCGACCGGTGAAATCCGTGCCGTTGCCGGCACCGCCTTCGATCTCAGGGAAATGACCTCGCTGCGGCGGCAGACGGAAGGCGAGAAGATCGCCTACGACCACAATTTCTGTCTCTCGCCGGAGCGGATGGGCAAACATTCCGTGGCGCTGGCGCGCAGCATCAATTCCGGCGTTTCGCTGGAAGTGCTGACGACCGAGCCCGGCATCCAGCTCTATTCCGGCTTCAAGCTCGATGTGCCGGTTCCGGGACTGGAAGGCCGCCGCTACGGCCCCTTCGCGGGCTTCTGCCTCGAAACGCAAATCTGGCCCGACGCGATCAATCACGAAGGCTTCCCGAAGGCGGTGCTCAGGCCGGGCGAAACCCTGCGCCAGGAGACGGACTACGTTTTCATGAAGAGCTGAGTGCAGCAATTCAAAGTGCTACCGCGACCTTACAGCGCCGTGCGTCCTTCAGGACGCACAAAGGACGCTGTAAGTCTTTGATTCTACGCATCGTGCTTTCCGAAAATCGATTCCGATTTTCGGGCCGATGCGCTAGCGCGTCCGAATGGGACGCGCGGAGCTGCGGTGGCCGAAACGGTGACAACTGAACGGCCTGCCGGCTATCCGATCAATATGGTTCCAGTGACAACGGCCAAAAAAGCATTGAAATGAAGTGGTTGGAAGAATGGAGCGGGTGAAGCGATTCGAACGCTCGACCCCAACCTTGGCAAGGTTGTGCTCTACCCCTGAGCTACACCCGCTCATCATCCGCGGTCCGGGGGTAGTCGGTGGACCGTGGGTGCCGCCCCGTCTTGCGGCGACGGGCGCTATATGGCCTAAGCCATTTTCAAATGCAACAGGGAAATGACGCAAACGCGAAGAATTTTTTCGGGACCATCCAGAAAGCCCGGAAATGCCGGTGTTTTCGACTGATGCATGCCGGCCGGGAGTGTGCAGGGGTTTGGAAGTGCGCGCGGTTTTCGCCCGCATGCCGCTCCAGCTGATCAGAATCGCCGCGCCTGAGATTGCGGAGCGCGCCTCTTCTCCGTAAAGCAGGGCGGAAATCGCCACGACAGGAAGGATTTTGATGATGAGCGAGGCGCAGCCGAAGACCGCGGAAGAGCTGTTCCGTTTTCTCGACGACCTTGGGATCGAACACACGACGAAGCGCCATGCGCCGGTGTTCACGGTCGCCGAATCGGTGGCGCTGCGCGACGAAATTCCTGGTGGACATACAAAGAACCTGTTCGTGAAGGATAAGAAGGACAATTATTTTCTGCTGACCGTCGAAGAGCACGCGACGGTGGATCTGAAGACGGTCCATCAGATCATCGGCGCGGCGAGCAAGGTTTCCTTCGGCAAGCCGGAAAAGCTGATGGAATATCTGGGCGTCATCCCCGGCGCGGTCACCGCCTTCGGCGCGATCAACGACACGGGCGGCAATGTGAAGATCATTCTCGACGAGGCGTTGATGGATTTTGACACGATCAACTGCCATCCGCTTTCGAACGACCAGACGACCTCGATCGCGTCGAAGGACATGCTGCGTTTCATGGAAGCGACCGGGCATGAGCCGCTTGTCTTGAAAGTGACGACCTGACATACGATCTTTGGCGCGGATGCATGAAGTCGGGCGGCAAGTCCGCGAGGAGAGAAGAATGAGCGGTAGCGACAATCCCTATGCAGGTTCTTTCGGCAACCAGATGACAGCTTCGGCTTCGTTCGGCGGCCAGCCGGCGCCGAAAGCCGCAGCTGCAGACGACCTGATCAAGGAGACGACCACCGCCACCTTCTCCCGCGACGTGCTGGAAGCCTCGCGCCAACAACCGGTTCTCGTCGATTTCTGGGCTCCCTGGTGCGGACCCTGCAAGCAATTGACCCCGGTGATCGAAAAGGTCGTGACGGAGGCCGCCGGCCGGGTGAAGCTCGTCAAGATGAACATCGACGACCATCCCTCGATCGCCGGACAACTCGGCATCCAGTCGATCCCCGCCGTCATCGCCTTCGTCGGCGGGCGCCCGGTCGACGGCTTCATGGGCGCCGTTCCCGAAAGCCAAATCAAGCAGTTCATCGACCGGATCGCGGGGCCGGCCGTGAGCGATGGCAAGGCCGAGATCGAAGCCGCACTGACCGATGCCAGGGCATTGCTCGATGGCGGTGAGGCGGAAGAGGCCGCCGGCCTCTACGGCGCCGTCCTGCAGGCGGAGCCGGACAATGCGACCGCCGTTGCCGGCATGGTCGATTGCATGATTGCGCTCGGACAGCTTGCCGAGGCGCGCCAGGCGCTTTCGGAATTGCCGGAGGAGCTTGCGAAGGACGCGGCCATCGGCGCCGTCTCGAAGAAACTCGACCAGATCGAAGAGGCGCGCAAACTCGGCGATCCGACGGCGCTCGAGCATCAGCTGGCGCTCGATCCGGATGACCACGCGGCGCGGCTGAAGCTTGCCAAGATCCGCAATGTCGAAGGCGACCGGAATGCGGCAGCTGAACACCTGCTTTTGATCATGAAGCGCGACCGCAGCTTCGAGGACGACGGCGCCCGGCGCGAGCTCCTGGGCTTCTTTGAAGTCTGGGGACCGAAGGATCCGGCGACGATCGCCGCGCGGCGCAAGCTTTCGTCGATTCTTTTCTCTTAAAGCGCGCGTCGCATTCAGCAGGAGCCGGGCGACGCGCTTTAAGTCGTTGTTTGCATGCATGTCGTTGTCCCGGAACCGCTGGACACTTTCGAGCGACATGCATTAATCGGACGCACAAGGGTCGCTGTAGCACTTTGAATTGCTGCATGATTTTGTCCTTAAATCGATTCCGATTTAAGGAATCATGCAGTAAGCGGCGGGACCGCAGCAGGATCCGTGTCTTTTTCCCTTGAGATTTTCGAGGGACGCACCATTTGTTGATCGGGGGGTCGTGCCTGGCGATGAGGCGCGGCAAGCCGGTATCTGCAAGGTCTACCAGAATGCATGTCGGAAATGCGCGCTACCTCGGTCCTCAGGACGTGCCGGAGATTCTTCCGGTATTTCCGCTGACGGGCGCGCTCCTGCTTCCAGGCGCACAACTCCCGCTCAATATCTTCGAACCGCGCTACCTTGCGATGTTCGATGACGCGCTTGCCGGAAACCGGCTGATCGGCATCGTCCAGCCCTCCTTCTCCGAGGGGCGG
This sequence comes from Sinorhizobium chiapasense, assembly GCF_036488675.1. Lineage (NCBI taxonomy): Bacteria > Pseudomonadati > Pseudomonadota > Alphaproteobacteria > Hyphomicrobiales > Rhizobiaceae > Sinorhizobium > Sinorhizobium chiapasense. Next base: position 3,689,123 of record NZ_CP133148.1, on the reverse strand, counting down.
AACGACATCGACTCGGCGCCCGTGCCAGCGCTTTGCCAGGTCGGCTGCATCGGCCGCATCACCTCCTTTGCGGAGACCGGCGACGGGCGCTACATCACCTCGCTCACGGGCGTCTGCCGCTATCGGCTCTTCGCCGAGGTGGCCGGCTGTCGCGGCTACCGCCGCTTCCGCATCGGCCCCTTCGCAACCGATCTCGACAGTCCGGACGACGAGAGCCTCGTCGACCGGGAGGCGCTGCTGGCGGCTTTCCGGGCCTATCTCGACGCCAACAAGCTGGAGGCGGATTGGGAAAGCGTGGAGCGGGCGAGCAACCGCACGCTCGTCAATTCGATGGCGATGATGTCGCCCTACGGGCCGGCGGAAAAGCAGGCGCTTTTGGAGGCGCCCGACCTGAAAACCCGCGCCGAAACGCTGATCGCGATCACCGAGATCGTGCTTGCCCGCAATTTCGGCGACCTCGACAACATCCTGCAGTAAGTGCGAAGCGATGGATATCAACGCCAGCAAGGTCGACCCGAAACTCCTCGAACTGCTCGTCTGCCCGCTGACGAAGGGGCGGTTGAGCTACGACGCCGAAGCCCAGGAGCTGATTTCCGAAAAGGCCCGTCTCGCCTATCCGATCCGCGACGGCGTTCCGATCATGCTGGTGTCGGAGGCGCGCAAAATCGAAGACTGAGGCTCGTTGAAGGACTAGCCGCCCACGTGTTCGACGCTTGCCTCGATCCGCTCCATGTCGTCGTCGGAAAGGCCGAAATGGTGGCCGATCTCATGGATCAGCACATGGGTGATGATATCGCCCAGCGTTTCCTCGTTTTCCGCCCAGTAGTCGAGGATCGGGCGGCGATAGAGCGTGATCCGGTTCGGGAACTGGCCGGTCTCCATGGTGAAGCGTTCACCGATGCCGCGGCCTTCGAACAGGCCAAGCAGGTCGAAAGGCGTTTCAAGCGCCATGTCTTCAAAGACGTCGTCGCTCGGAAAATCGGCGACTTCGATGATGAGGTCGGTCGTCAGCTTGCGGAATTCCTCCGGCAGATGGCTATAGGCTTCAAGCGCAAGCAGTTCGAATGTGCTGAGCGTCGGTGCGTGGCGTTCCCGCCAATCATCGGTCTGGTCAATGCGGGCCATGGGCACTCCTTGTTGCCCTCATATAACGATTTCTCCTTTGTTTTTCGAGTGTTGAATTCTGCTCAGGCAGGCAGAGGAATAAATTCTCAAACTTGGTTGTTGACTCTTGCGGCAGGCTCTGGAATCCATAAGAACATAACATGAACATCTGGTGGAGCCGACCGTCATGGCCGAGAAAGCCGTGCAGCGGGAAACCGTTCTTTCCCTCCGCGAAACCATAGCGCAGATTGAAAATCGCCGGCTGCCCGGGGTCGTGCGTGCAGCTAAGGCGACCGATCCTACCGGTTTCCGGCGTAAAAGGGAGGAGGCGTCCCGCAACAAGATCCTGCCCCTTGGCGTCCCCCGGCTTGATGACGTGCTCGAGGGCGGGCTGCCGCTCGAGGGCATGACGGAAATCCGCAATGCCGAAACGCGCGATGCGGGTGCAGCCGCCGGCTTCGTGACGGCACTTGCGGTGCTTTGTCAGCAGAGGAAAAAGGAGAAAGGTCATCTGGCGCCGGTCCTGTGGATCAGCCAGGCCCTTGCCTCTCGCGAGGCCGGGCTTCCCTATGCGCCGGGCCTCAAATCCTATGGGCTCGACATCGAGCGCTTCCTGTTCGTTTCGATACGCACGGTCAAGGATGCGCTCTGGGTTGCCGAAACGGCCCTTTCAGTACCGGTCTTTGCGGCCGTCGTTCTGGAAATCCGCGGCAATCCCGACTGTCTCGCCTTGAGCGAGAGCCGGCGCCTGCATGTAAGGGCCCGGGCGGGCGGAGTGCCTCTTCTTCTCTTCCGGCAGGCGGGCGAGGAGGAGGCAAGCAGCGCCTTTTTCCGGCTTCAGATCAAGCCGGCATCTGCCGGCGAGCAACCTCTCCCCGATGGCTCGATGCTTTGCGGCAGCATCGGCCATCCAGCCTTTCACGTCCTTGTCGAAAAAAGCAGGGCCTACGCCTCTGCCGATATCTTTCTGGAATGGAATGCCCATGACCGCCGCTTCTACACCATCGAGCAGTCCGTCGCTCCTCAGGCAGACGGACAATCAGCGAATTCTGTCGATCCATTTTCCGCATCTGTCGGCCGATCGAGTGGCGCGGATTCGCTGGGGCGCCTCCTGGCTTACGCAAGGGCGTCCTGATCATCCGCCCGTGGTTTTTGCTGCCAAGATCGACAATGCCATGCGGCTCGTCGCGCTTGACACGCTTGCTGAACGGGTAGGCCTGAAGCGGGGCCAAGGGGCGGCGGAGGCCCGCGCCATGTGCCCGTCGCTCGACGTGATCATCGACGATCCGGCGGCGGACCGGGCCTTTCTGGAGGGCCTTGCCGACTGGTGCGATCGCTATACGCCGCTGGTCGCGCTCGATGGAAAGGATGGCCTGTTCCTCGACATCACCGGCTGCGCCCATCTTCACGGTGGCGAGAAGGCGCTGGTTAACGACGTGCTTTCGCGTCTCTTCCTGCTCGGCATCGAGGCGCGGGCGGTGATTTCCTCCTCTGCCGGCCTCTCCTGGGCGGTTGCCCGCTACGGCAGTGCGGCCGTCATCGCGCCCGAGGATGCCGAACGGGTTCTCGCACCCTTGCCGGTCGCCGCCCTGCGCCTGCCGGCGGAAACTGCCGCCCTGCTCGAGCGGGTCGGGCTGAAAGAGATCGGTGATCTTCTTCAGGCACCGCGCGCGCCTCTGGCCCGCCGCTTCGGTCCTTCTCTTCTCCTGCGGCTCGATCAGGCGAGAGGCCACGCGGACGAGCCTCTCTCGCCCCGTCTTCCGGTGCCGAGCTTTTCCGCCGAACGCCGGCTTGCCGAGCCGCTTCAGGAAGAAGAGCACATTCTTGAACTGGCGCGGCATCTTTCCGGTGACGTCCGCCTCTCGCTGGAGCGGCATGGCGAAGGCGGTCGTCTGTTCGAACTTCTCCTGTTTCGCGTCGATGGCCGGGTGTTTCGCATTCAGGCGCATGCGGCCGTCCCCTTGAACGACGCCGATCGGATAGCGGCTCTCTTTCGCGAGCGGTTGCAGGCGGTTCATGATGACCTTGATGCCGGATACGGTTTCGAGATCCTCCGGCTATCCGTCCTTAGAAGCGAAAGGCTCGATCCTGCCCAGGAGGATTTTTCTGGCGTTCCCGATGAAAGCCAGCCACTGGCCGCCTTCGCCGACAAGCTGTGTGCTCGCTTCGGGCCGGATTGCCTGACATTTGCGACCCTTGCCGAAAGCCATCTGCCGGAACGCGCTGGCGGATTTGCTCCCTTGACGGATGTCGCGGCGGTCATCGGATCTCGTCCGGTCGATGAAAAAACCTTTCCCGAAAACCGCCCGCTCCGGATTTTCACGCATCCTGAACTTGTCGAAGCGACGGCCGAGGTGCCTGATGGCGCACCGCGCAGCTTCAACTGGCGCAAGACCCAGTATCGCGTCGCCCGTGCCGAAGGGCCGGAACGGATCACCGCCGAATGGTGGATCGATGGGGAGGGACATCCGACCCGCGACTATTTCCAGATCGAGGATCAGGAAGGCCGCCGTTTCTGGTTGTTCCGCGAGGGCCTTTACGGAAGGGAGACATCCTCGCCTCGCTGGTTCATGCATGGAGTTTTCGCATGAGCGCGGATCCTGTCTTCTATGAGCTTGGCGCGCGCACGAATTTCTCCTTTCTGGAAGGAGCAGCACCCGCCGAGGAAATGATCGTCTTTGCCAAGAAGGTCGGGCTTGCTGGCCTTGGCATCGCCGATCGCAACAGCGTCGCGGGTGTCGTCCGGGCCCATGCCAAGGCAAAAGTGGAGGGCTATCCTTTCCGGCCGGGCGCACGCCTGGTTTTTGCCGACGGCACGCCGGATATCCTCGCCTATCCAAGAAACAGGAGAGGGTGGGGACATCTGTGCCGCCTGCTCAGCGCCGGAAACCTGCGCTCGAAGAAAGGGGACTGCACGCTTTATCTCCCGGATCTTTTCGAGTGGCAGGAGGACCTTCTCCTCATCGTCATGCAAGGCGAAGGGCGACCGGACGCAGACTTTCTAGGAAATATCCTGGAGAAGCTGCAGCAACATGCGGGCAACAGGCTCTATCTTGGAATGACGCCGCGTTACGACGGGTTCGACCGGCATGATTTCGCGGTCCTTGCCGCTCTCGCCCGAAAGGCCAGTGTCCGGCTTCTGGCCACCAATGACGCGCTCTATCACGATCCGCAATACAGGCCGCTCGCGGATGTCGTCACCGCCATTCGGGAACATGTGACGATCGCCAGCGCCGGCTTCCTTCTTCAGAAGAATGCCGAAAGGCACCTGAAAGGCTCCAAGGAAATGGCGCGGCTTTTCAGCGATTACCCCGAGGCGATCGTCAATGCATGCAAGTTCTTCAAGCGGCTCGCCTTCAACCTCGACGAACTCAGCCACCAGTATCCGGATGAAAACGCCGAAGGCGAAACGCCGGCCGAAACCTTGAAGCGGCTTGTCGCCGAAGGCGCGGCCGAACGTTATCCCGCCGGCGTGCCGGAAAAGGTGAAGCGGCAGATCGAATATGAGTTGGAACTCATCAACGACAAGAAATACGAGCCCTATTTCCTGACCGTCCACAAGCTGGTGAAGTTTGCCCGCAGTGAGAAAATCCTTTGCCAGGGGCGGGGGTCTGCGGCCAACTCCTCGGTCTGTTTCTGCCTCGGCATCACCGATGTCGATCCGCAGAAGTTCACCCTGCTTTTCGACCGGTTTCTGTCGCGCGACCGCGATGAGCCGCCCGATATCGATGTCGATTTCGAGCATGAGCGGCGCGAGGAGGTGATCCAGTATATCTACAGGACCTACGGCCGGGAGCATGCCGGGCTGACGGCTGCGGTGATCAGCTATCGCTCGCGTTCGTCCGGGCGCGAGGTCGCCAAGGCCTTCGGCCTTTCGGAGGATGTCCAGTCGGCGCTCGTGAGCTCGATCTGGGGCTGGAGCTCTTCGGCCTTCACCGAGGAGCAGGCAAAGGCCGCGGGTCTCGATGCTTCGGACCCGCTTACCCGCCGTGTTCTTGGCTATGCCAGCCTTCTCTTGAACTTTCCGCGGCATCTGTCGCAGCATGTCGGCGGCTTCGTGATCACCCGCGACCGGCTCGACGAGGTCGTGCCGATCATGAATACGGCCATGCCCGATCGTTACATGATCGAATGGGACAAGGACGACCTCGACCATCTGAAGATCCTGAAGGTCGACGTGCTGGCGCTCGGCATGCTGAGCTGCCTCGCCAAGGCCTTCAAGCTTCTGGAGGCGCATTACCAGGAAAAGAAAGAACTGGCTGAAATCTATCAGGATCAGAAGGCGGTCGTTTATGACATGATCTGCCGCGCCGACACGGTTGGGGTCTTCCAGATCGAAAGCCGGGCGCAGATGAGCATGCTGCCGCGCCTCCAACCGCGCGAAATGTACGACCTGGTGATCGAGGTCGCGATCGTCCGCCCCGGCCCCATCCAGGGCAACATGGTACACCCCTATCTGAAACGACGCGAGGCGCAGCGGCTAAGGCAGGAACCGGTCGAATATCCGAGTCCAGAACTGAAGGCGGTGTTGGAAAGGACGCTTGGCGTGCCGCTGTTCCAGGAGCAGGCGATGCAGATCGCGATCACCGCCGCCGGCTTTTCGCCCGGCGAGGCTGACCATCTCCGCCGTGCCATGGCGACCTTCAAGCGGACCGGTACGATCCATACCTTCGAGCGGAAGATGATCGAGGGCATGGTCAAGAACGGTTACGACAGGGAGTTTGCCGAGCGCTGCTTCAACCAGATCAAGGGTTTCGGCGAATACGGCTTCCCCGAGAGCCATGCGGCCTCCTTCGCATCGCTCGTCTATGCCTCGTCCTGGTTCAAGGCCTATTATCCGGACGTCTTCTGCGCGGCGATCTTGAACTCGCAGCCGATGGGCTTCTATGCGCCGGCGCAGCTCGTGCGCGATGCCCGCGAACACGGAGTCAAGGTGCTGCCGGTCGACATCAATTTTTCGAGCTGGGATGCCCTGCTCGAGGGCGAGGGCATGTTCAACAAGGCAGCGATCGGTCCTCGACATGCCGAGATGACAGACGTGATCCGGACTGAGAAGGCCGTCCGGCTGGGCTTTCGGCTGGTCAAGGGACTGCGGCAAACCGATATGGATGCGCTTGTTGCGCGTCGGGGCAGGGGATATCGCTCCGTCTACGATCTCTGGATACGTTCGGGGCTTACACGGTCCGTTCTGGAACGCCTTGCGGATGCCGATGCCTTCCGTTCCATCGGCCTCGATCGGCGCGCGGCCCTCTGGGCGGTGAAGGCGCTGGACGAGGCGTCGGCGGTCGAGCGCCTGCCGCTTTTCGATGGCGCGGGTTCCGCGGATCTGCAGGCCGAGCCCGCGGTCATGTTGCCTCACATGCCCCCCGGAGAACATGTCATCAACGACTATCGCTACCTGACGCTTTCGCTGAAGGCTCACCCTGTTTCCTTCATGCGGGAGGATTTCTCGCGAATGGGCATTTTGACCAGTCGCGATCTGGCGGGGACCGCAGCAGGAAGAAGGGTCACGGTCGCCGGGCTTGTGCTCGTTCGCCAGCGCCCGGGTTCGGCCAAGGGCGTCATCTTCATGACGATCGAGGACGAGACCGGCGTTGCCAACATCATCGTCTGGGAAAGGACGTTCAGGAAATACCGGCCGGAGGTCATGGGCGCGCGGCTTGTGAAGGTCCGTGGTCGCTTACAGAGCGAAAGCGGCGTCATCCATGTGGTCGCCGAGCATATAGAGGACATAACGGCCATGCTCGGCCTCTTGCGCAACGAAGCACGGCGTTTCGCCGTGAACGACCGTGCGGACGAGGCCTTGCGGCCGACGGCCGATGCCCGTGAAAAGAAGGCGTTCAAGCAATTGCGGCTGGCCCTGCCGGCCCGTGCAGACCAGCACCAGGATGGGGCAACCGAGGTGGCTGATGTCATGCCGAAAGGGCGCAACTTCCACTGAGGTTCGGTGAGATCACTCCGTTGGCTTGGTGAATTCACGAGGTTCGCGACGCTTGAGACGCGCCTGTGTAAAAATGTCGCAGGCGATCCGATCAAAATTGCACGTCCTGGAAGAGAAACCGTCTCCTTAGAATCGTCTAATCCAATGAAAATGCGATGGTTTTCGTCAAGTTTAGAACGGCTCTAATATGCCCCTCAACTTTACGGGGATGAGTTTTTTCTTGACGGCAAATATCCTCTTTTGCTTTATACACGAAATCAGGGCGTTGCGTTTGATAGGCGAGACGAGATGCTGGTTTGCAGCTGCAATTTCATCACAGAAGAAGAGATCGAAGACACGATCATCAGCCTGCTCGACCAAGACTGTTGGCAGCTGATCGTGCCGGCGAAGGTCTATCATGCGATGGAAAAACGCGGCCGTTGCTGCGGCTGCTTCCCGAATGTCGTCGACATCATCATCCGCACCACCGAGCAATATCACGCCCGTCGCGACTCGACGGAAGCCGAGATATTTGATTTCATGATCCGCCTAAAACAATTCCATGAGGAAAACCGGAGGGCGGATCTTGAAAGGCGACAAAAAGGTCATCGAGCAGCTTAACGAAGCGCTCTATCTCGAACTCGGCGCCGTCAACCAGTACTGGCTGCATTACCGCCTCCTCGAGGATTGGGGGTACACGCTCCTGGCAAAGAAGGAGCGCGCTGAATCCATCGAGGAAATGCACCACGCCGACAAGCTCATCGCACGCATCATCTTCCTCGAAGGCCATCCCAACCTGCAGACGGTCGCACCGCTGCGCATCGGGCAGAACGTCAAGGAAGTGCTCAAGGCCGACCTCGCCGGCGAATACGACGCCCGCACGGCCTACAAGAAATCCCGCGACATCTGTCATGACGCCGGAGACTACGTCTCCATGAAGCTCTTCGAGGAACTGCTCGCAGACGAAGAGGGCCATATCGATTTCCTCGAGACGCAGATCGATCTTCTCGAGAAGATCGGCGAGCAGAAGTACGGTCAGCTCAACGCTGCCTCGGCCGACGAAGCCGAATAGGCGCGCAGCCTCAGGAACTCTTCGCGCCGCGCAACCGAACGCGGCGCGCTTTTTTTCGTTCGTCCACGAAAAGATCGGGGTAGCCCCTCACCCTAGATCATTTCATTGTTTCTTTGAAACAGCGAAATGATCTAACTCTTTGAAATTACGCAATTCCGGACGGAAAACCGTTACACACTTTTCCTGGAATTGCTCTAACCCTCTCCCCGCAGGCGGGGCGAGGGGACGCGGCGGTGCGACAATTCAAAGTGCTACGGGTTCTTTGCGCGCCTGATGAGACGCGCGGCGCTGCAGGCGACGTCAGCCGCGGGCGGCGCGGTATCGTCCCTTCCCCGCTCGCGGGGAGAAGGGTTGCCGGCCGGCAGGCGATGAGGAGCAGATGCGGATGGAGAACGCCTTCAGCGCACGAGACGGGAAAAAGTCGCGACGACCTCTTCATAGACCTTGCGCTTGAAGGGCACGATCAGATGCGGCAATTCGTGCATCGGCTTCCACTCCCATGCGTCGAATTCCGGATCATGGCCGCCGGGCGGCGGGTTGATGGCGATTTCGCTTTCCTCGCCTTCGAAGCGGAAGGCGTACCAGCGCTGCGTCTGTCCGCGGTACTTGCCTTTCAGGCCGATCCCGATCAACTGCGGCGGCAGGTCGTAGTTGATCCAGTTCGGCGCCTCGGCAAGCAGTGAAACCGAGCGAATGCCGGTCTCCTCGTAGAGTTCCCGGTAAGCGGCTTTCAGCGGATCCTCGCCCTTGTCGATCCCGCCCTGCGGCATCTGCCACAGTTGCGGCGAGCCATCATATTCCGAATTGCCGACGGCGATCCGATGCCCGGCCCAGACAAGGCCTTCGCGGTTCAGGACCATGACGCCGACGCAGGGTCGGTAGGGCAGGTCTTCCGCCTTCACGACCTTGCTTTTGTCCTTGCTCATACTGACTTCCCTTCTCTGGCCCCGGGGCGTTGCAAACCCCGCGAGACCCGATGCAACGCATAGCGATACAGCGGTCCGATCGGGATCCATCCCTTTCGCCCCGCTTATCTCATTTTTGTTGCGGATCGTTGACGAGCGCCGAAACGCCGACGATTTCGATGCCGCGCCCGCCGGCTTCCTGCATCCATTCGGCGATCGCGGCCACGCTTTCCTCGAAGGCGGAGGCGACGCCGATCGCCGTGCCGTTGCGCCTTGCGACGCGCTCGAGTTCATCGAGCTTGCGCAGGATGGCGCCGCGGCTGAGTTCGCTGTCGACAATGACATCGGCAAAACCATGCGGCACGTCGAAGGCGCCGGCCAGAGTGCCCGAGAGTGACTGTGCCGATGTGCCGTCGTCGAGAAAGAGCAGTCCGCGCTTGCCGAGATCGCGCATCACCGGCTCGAGCGCATCGGCGTCGGAGAGGAAGCGTCCGCCGAGATAGTTCATGACGCCGGTATAGTTGGTGATCTGGCCCATGCTCCGGTGCAACGCAGCGAGGTTTTTCGTGGCGCTCAATGAAACGCGGAGCGCGTGCGGGCCTGGATCATTGTCCGGATAGTCGAACGGCTCCATCGGAATCTGCAGCAGGATCTCATGGCCGTCGCGTCGCGCGTCCTGCATCCAACGCTGCAGGCTGTTGCCGGCGGCGGCAAACGCAAGCGTCACCTCCGGCGATAGGTCGCGGATCGCCCGCTGCGTTCCGGTCTGGCTGAGGCCGAGGCCGCCGACGACAAGCGATATGCGAGTGCCTCGCGCTCCGGACCACGGCCGCGCGTACTGGTCCATCGGCCTAAGCCCATCCGGACCGGTGATCGGCAGCCGACCTTGCGGGTTGTCCTCCAGCAGGTCCTCGTTCGGCAACGCTGCCATGCGCGGGTCCTGGCCGCGAACGGGTCCGACATTGATGAATGCCGGGCCGTCGCTTTCGCGCGATCGCGGCGTGAATTTCGTCACCGTCGCCCCATCGTTGGTCAGCATCTCTTCGACATGGGCGCCGGACAGTGCACCGTCCGGGCGAAGGGGACCTTTCCGCCTTCCAGCGCCATCAGTCCTTCCGGCGGTTACCGACGTCTCTCCAACGGATGCTGTGCCTTTTGAGGCAAGTTCAGGCGCCTCGGGCGCATGGATGAGCCCGTCGGGAGATAAAGCGCTCCAGGCGGAAAGGCCGACGACAGTGGCTGCACAGAGGCTCGCGAGAACATAGCCGAGGGAGCTGCGGAAGTCGCGTCGACGCGCGGACCTCACCTTCCGGTTCTGGCCAAGTGGGGCATTGAGATCGGTTCCCAAACGGAGCCTCGGTCGACCTGAAGGAAATTACCGGTGATGGAATGCCGCTCACGAAGAATCATCAGATCCGCGCCGGCGATTCCCGTTGCATAATATAAAGGCGCCGGGTTGAACAGCCCGGCGCCCATATTCACGAATTTCTCAATCGGGCTTGGCTTACTTCTTGAGTTCGGCCTGCTCCGGATTGGCCGGGAAGGACGGATCCGTCTTCTTGCCGCGCAACAGGTCAAGGGCGTAGTTGAGCTGAATGTCGTCCTTGGCTTCCGGCGGGACATAGGCCACGGAGCCGGAACCCTCATCGTCCTCGTTCTGGCCCTTGATGTGGCCGCGCAGGTCGGATTCGCCCTGCGCTTCCACCTTGCCCAGAAGCTCCGGCGGCAGCGGCTGCTCGACCTTGATGTCCGGCGAGATGCCGGTGCCCTGGATCGATTTGCCGGAGGGCGTGTAGTAGAGCGCCGTCGTCAGGCGCAGCGCGCCGGCATCGCCCAGCGGAATGATCGTCTGAACCGAGCCCTTGCCGAAGGACCGGGTGCCGAGGACCGTGGCGCGCTTCAGATCCTGGAGCGCGCCGGCAACGATTTCCGATGCCGATGCCGAGCCGCCGTTGACAAGCACGATGACCGGCTTGCCGTCGCCGAGATCACCCGGCGTCGCATTGAAGCGACGGGTCTCGTCCGGATTGCGGCCGCGGGTCGAAACAACCTCACCGCGCTCGAGGAAGGCGTCCGAGACATTGATCGCCTGATCGAGCAGACCGCCCGGGTTGAGGCGCAGGTCGAGCACGTAGCCCTTCAGCTTGTCTGCCGGAACGTCCGCCTTGATCTTCTCGATACCCTTCTTCAGGTCGTCGAAGGTCTTCTCGGTGAAAGAGATGACCCGCAGATAGCCGACGTCGCCACCTTCGGTGCGGACCTTGACTGCACGCACTGCGATCACGTCGCGCACGATCGTCAGTTCGATCGGCTTTTCGGCGCCCTTGCGCAGAATGGTGAGCTTGATCGGCGTGCCGACGGCGCCGCGCATCTTGTCGACAGCCTCCTCGAGCTTCAGGCCGCGAACGTCCTGACCGTCGATCTTCGAGATGAAGTCGCCGGCAAGCACGCCGGCGCGCGCCGCGGGCGTGTCGTCGATCGGGCTCGTCACCTTGACGAGATCGTCTTCCATCGTCACTTCGATGCCGAGACCGCCGAATTCGCCGCGCGTCTGGGTGCGCATATCCTCGGCGTCGGTCGAGTTCATGTAGCTCGAATGCGGGTCGAGAGAGGAGAGCATGCCGTTGATGGCATTCTCGATCAGTTTGTCATCCTGCGGGGGCGTCACATACTGCGCCCGCACGCGCTCGAAAACGTCGCCGAAAATCGCCAGTTCGCGGTACGTCGACGAATTGGCTGCCACGGCCGGAATGGTCGCCGAATAGACGACGCCCATCGCCGTCGCACCCATCAGCGCCCCGACCAGAACAAGTGAAGCTCTACGTATCATTTCGCGCCTTTCCAACCTCTGCTGCGGACCACCACGGTCGGGAATCGACCGGTTTTCCGTCTTTTCGGAATTCAATGTAAAGCGTTGGCCTGTCAGTTTCCAGCGCCAAGGCCGCCGCACTCGCCACTCTTTTTGCACCCATCGTCGCCAGCGGCTCCCCAGCCACGACAAACTGTCCCGGCCGGACACTGACATTTTCCATTCCCGACAGAACGATATGATATCCGTCGCCGGGATTGAGAATGATCATCTGCCCGTAGCTGCGGAAACTTCCAGCGTAGACAATCCAACCGTCCGCCGGCGTTGTCACCAGCGCGCCTGCATTGGTTTCCAGCATGATACCCTGCAGCGAATGCCCGGTGCCGTCTGCATCGCCAAACTGCCGCAAGAGCGACCCCGCGACGGGATAGGCAAGCCTCTCCCGCAACTCCGAAAATACGTATGCGGGCGCAATGCGGTTTTTGTCGGGCACTGCGTTGCGGGCGATCTCTCGGGCCTCTTCGCGCTCGGCCTCGCTCATCCGCCGGCGCTCCTCCTCTTGCGCGCGAGCGGCCGCGGCGGCGTCCCGCACCGAGGAAATCTCGGTCTCGAGCGACGAAATCAATCCTTCGAGATTGGTCGCCTGCAGCGCCAGTTCCTCAGCCTTACGTTCCTCGGCGGCAAGCTCCGTTGCGTTTTTCTGGCGCAGCTTCTCCTTCTCGGCGACGAGCATCGACATGCGGCGCTCTTCCTCCAGATTGGCCGTCATCGCCGCCGTCAATTCCTCTCGCTGTTTTCCGATGCCGCTGCGAATATCCGCGAGCGACCTCAGATCGGCGACGAGACTGTCGGTCTGCTCGCGCATCTCCGGCACGACGGCGCCAAGGAGGATTGCGCTGCGAACCGAGGCTAGCGCGTCCTCCGGCGTGACGAGGATGGCCGGCGGCGGATTTCGCCCCATGCGCTGCAGAGCGGCAAGCACTTCGGCAAGCACGCCGCGCCGGGCACGGAGCGACCGCCGCACCACGTCCTCGTTCACGCGCAGGTCGTTGAGCTTCTTCTCGCCGTCGGCAATCTGCTGCTCAAGCCCGCGTCGCTTGCTTGCCGACTCGACGATCGCGGCGCGCAGCGCCTCGTTGCTCTTGTCGATCTCGGCGATGGTCTGCTCAAGCGCTTCGGCGCGCTCATGCGACAGCGTAATGGTCTTGGAAAGCGCGTCGAGCTCACTGCGCGTGCTGTCGCGCCGCAGTGCCAGATTGGCTGCGGGGTCTGGCGGTCCCTGTTCATTTGCCGGCGCGCCGGCGGGAGCCCCGACGGTTGCCTCCTGGGCAAGACCCGGCGCGATCACGCTCAAGAGAACGGCCAATGCCGCGGCACCGCGTCCGACTTGACGCGCCGCCCGTCTCAAATCGGCACTTTTTTCTCGGCGCGTCATCCGGCCCGATGGTCCCTCAAAAAAATAGGTAAGAAAACCCTAATCTGATTTGGCCGGGCCAACCAACACATAATCGTGTTATCGCGCTCGTGAATAAACAAGCGTCTCGTCATGCACGGTGATAGGGATGACCCGACAGTATCGTTACGGCGCGATAAAGCTGTTCGGCGATCAGGATGCGTACAAGCTGGTGCGGCCAGGTCATCTTGCCAAGGCAGAGTATGGCGTCAGCGCGTCCGTGCAGTGCCGGATCCAGGCCGTCGGCGCCACCGATCGCAATCATCAGATCGCGTTTTCCGCTGTCCCGGAAGGAGCCGATGAGCGAAGCGAAGGCTTCCGAGTCGATCGCCTTTCCGCGTTCGTCGAGCAGCACGAGCAGGCCACCGTCCGCAAGCACCTTTTCAAGCTGGGCGGCCTCCTCGCGCTTGCGCGTCTCGGCGTTGGCGGCACGGCTTTCGCCCACTTCCACGACCCGGGCGAGCTCAAGCCCCACCGCGGGTCCCGCCTTGGCGAAGCGGTCGAGATAACGGCCCGCGAGATCCTTTTCCGGCCCCGCCTTCAGGCGGCCGACTGCGAAAAGTCCAACACGCACGACCCGATCATCCCTACCGGTGCCAAACCGATCCTGCGATTCGACTGGCAAAACCACTCTTACCGCCATCCGCCCGGTCGGGCGATGACAGCCGCATTTTCATTCGACACGGGCGCTGCCGCTCCGTCCTGAGGCTACTGCATGTTTCCTTAAATCGCGCCCGATTTAAGGATAAAACATACAGCAATTCAAAGTGCTACAGCGTCCTTTGCGCGTCTGATAGGACGCGCCGCGCTGTAGTGAGTCAGGCTCGGGCGGCGCGTCTCAGTGCAGGGTACCGTCCTCGATCTCCGGGGCCGCCCACATCTTCTCGATGTTGTAGAATTCCCGGATCTCCGGCCGGAAGATGTGAACGATCACATCGCCGGTGTCGATCAGCACCCAGTCGCCACCTTCAAGGCCTTCGACGCGGGAGTTGCCAAACCCTTCGTCCTTCAGGTCCGTGATCAGGTGGTCGGCAATCGCCATCACATGCCTGTTCGACCGCCCGGAGACGACGACCATGAAGTCTCCCAGCGCCGATTTTCCGGCAATGTCGATGGTGACGATATTTTCTGCCTTCGAGTCCTCTAGGCTTTCGAGGACCAGGTTAAGCGCACGGACAGCGGCTTCGTCGCTTGATCCCGTGCTGCGCGGGTATGCGGTTGCCGCATAACCCTTGGCGTGTACTGTTGTCAGGGTCTTTCCTTTCCAAAAGAACAGAACAGGCACTTCCGATTCGACGATCAGGATCGAACCGTCCGTAAATGTAGGCACCAAACCATGAGGGTTTCAAGACGCGAGAAATGAATCATGGGAATTCACGCGGATTTCACCACTGCATGTTCCCTTAAGTCGAAGCCGAGTTAAGGATAAACAGCGGCTACAGCGCCCTTTGCGCGTCTGATGAGACGCGCGGCGCTGTAGAGCGAAGCGCCGTCGAACTGAGCGCTGAGCGTGGCCCGTGAATGAATGTCCAGGCGGGCGCGGGGTGGAAGGCGAGCGCCCGGGCGTCGTCCTCGTCGACGCGCGCATAGTCGAACGTCCGCGCCATGCGCGAGGAAAGATAGGCAAGCGTCGAGCCGGGCCTGTCGATGACCGCGATCGGGAAGGTCGAGACAATCTTGCGCCAGTTCTGCCAGCGGTGGAAATTCTTGAGGTTGTCCGCCCCCATCACCCAGACGAAGCGTACATCGCGGTTGCGTGCGCGGACGATTTCAAGCGTACGCGCCGTGTACCTCTGGCCGAGCGCCTGCTCGAAGGCCGTGACCTTGATGCGGGGATTGGAGGCGATCTTCTCGCTGAGCGCGATGCGGTCCGCAAGCGGCGCGAGATCGTTGTGGTTCTTCAGCGGGTTGCCGGGCGTCACCATCCACCAGAGCTGGTCGAGACCGAGCTTGCGCAGCGCCGTTTCGGCAACGAGGACATGGCCGCCATGGGGCGGGTTGAAAGACCCGCCGAAAAGGCCAACCGTCATCCCGCTTTCGACATGCGGCATGCGCAGATAACGCGCGTTCACCCGAGGCGAGATCACGTCAGGACCGCACCTGTCCCGTGCCGCGCACGCGGTATTTGAACGAGGTCAGCTGCTCGACGCCGACCGGCCCGCGTGCATGCATCTTGCCGGTGGCGATACCGATCTCGCCGCCCATGCCGAACTCTCCGCCGTCGGCAAACTGCGTCGAGGCATTGTGCAGGAGAATGGCGGAGTCGATTTCCGAGAAGAAGCGCTCTACGACGGCCGGATCTTCCGCGATAACCGCTTCGGTATGAGCCGACGACCAGGTATTGATGTGGTCGATGGCGCCGGAAATGCCGTCGACGAGCTTCGCCGAGATGATTGCGTCGAGATATTCGGTTGCCCAATCCTCATTGGTCGCGGGCTTCAGACCCGGCAGCAGCGCTTCCAGCTCGTTCGCAACCCTGACTTCGCAGCCCGCGTCAACGAGCGCCTGAAGCAGCGGGCTTGCCAAACGATCTGCGGCATTGCGGTCGACGAGCAGCGTTTCGGCGGCACCGCAGATGCCGGTGCGGCGCATCTTGGCATTGACGACGATCTTCGTCGCCATATCGAGATCGGCGGAGGCATCGACATAGATGTGGCAGAGGCCTTCGAGATGCGCGAAGACCGGCACCCGCGCCTCGCTCTGGACGCGGGCGACAAGGCTTTTTCCCCCGCGCGGCACGATGACGTCGATCGCGCCGTTGAGCCCGGACAGCATGGCGCCGACGGCTGCGCGGTCGGAGACCGGCACCATCTGGATTGCATGCTCCGGAAGGCCGGCGGCCTTCAGCCCCTCGACCAGGCAGGCGTGGACCGCCCGCGACGAATGAAAGCTGTCGGAGCCGCCGCGCAGGATCACCGCATTGCCGGCCTTGAGGCAGAGCGTGCCGGCGTCGGCCGTGACGTTGGGCCGGCTTTCGTAGATCACGCCGATCACGCCGAGCGGCGTGCGTACGCGCTCGATATGCAGACCATTCGGGCGGTCCCATTCGGCAATCACGTCGCCGATCGGATCCTTGAAGGCGGCGATCGCGCGGATGCCGTCGGCCATATCGCGGATACGGTCCGGGTTGAGCGTGAGACGATCGATGAAGGCCTTGGCGACGCCGGTTTTCCGGGCGTTTTCAAGGTCGACCGCATTGGCGCCAAGGATTTCGTCCGTGCGGGCGACGATGGCGTCCGCCATGGCGATCAGGGCTGCGTGCTTGCGCTCGGCACTCGCGATGGCGAGCGGCCGGCTTGCCGCCTTGGCGAGACGGCCGATTTCCAGCATGACGCTGTTGACGTCCGCGCCGTTATTGACCGCGTCAGGCATGAACCTCGCCCTTCCTCTCGTCTCTTCCATCGTCCAAGCGTGCGCCGGCGGGACCCGTCATCACCAGATCGTCGCGGTGCACCATCGCCGCGCGGCCGGCATAGCCGAGGATCGCCGCGATCTCGGCCGACTTCTCGCCGGCGATCTGGCGCGCCTCGTCGGCGTCGTAGCCGGCAAGGCCGCGGGCGATTTCGCGGCCCGACGAGCCGAGGATCGCGATCGTGTCGCCACGGCTGAAGCTGCCCGTCACCTGCCGGACGCCGGCCGGCAGCAGGCTCTTGCCGGAGCGGAGCGCCGTTTCGGCACCGGCGTCGATCACAAGCGTGCCGGCCGGCAGGAGCTGCCCGGCGATCCAGGTCTTGCGCGCGGTTACCGGCGAGCCGGCCGGCGCGAACCAGGAGGAGCGCGCACCGGATTCGATCGCCGCGAGCGGATGCTCCGGCTTGCCCGAGGCGATGATCATCGCGCAGCCGGCAGTCGTCGCGATCTTGCCGGCATCGATCTTGGTGCGCATGCCGCCGCGCGAAAGCTCGGAGGCCGCACCTCCGGCCATCGCCTCGATCTCCGGCGTGATTTCGGCGATCGTATCGAGGAAGCGGGCGTCGGGGTCGAGATGCGGCGGGGCGGTGTAAAGCCCGTCGATATCCGAAAGCAGCACGAGCAGGTCGGCGCCAACCATCGTCGCCACCCGGGCGGCCAGCCGGTCATTGTCGCCGTAGCGGATCTCGGTGGTGGCCACCGTGTCGTTCTCGTTGATGATCGGGACGGCGCCAAGCTTCAAGAGCTGGCTGATGGTTGCCCGGGCATTGAGGTAGCGGCGGCGCTCTTCCGTATCGCCGAGCGTCAGCAGGACCTGGCCCGCAATGATCTGATCGGTCGAGAGGCTTTCCGACCAGGCGCGCGCCAGGGCGATCTGGCCGACGGCGGCGGCCGCCTGGCTTTCCTCGAGCTTCAGGGCGCCGGCCGGAAGATCGAGCACCGTCCGACCGAGGGCAATGGCGCCCGAAGAGACGACGAGCACTTCCACGCCCCTTGCCTTCAGTCCGGCAATATCGGCGCACATGGCGTCAAGCCAGGCCTTCTTCAGCCCCAACTTGCGATCGACCAGCAGCGCCGAGCCGATCTTGATGACGACCCGGCGGTACTTTTGCAGCGGCTTGCGGGTCTTCGTCATTCTATGCGCTCTCTTCTCCGGCCTTCGCGGCGGAAATGACGCTGCGAAGCGCTCTCAGCGCTTCGATCATGCCCCTGTTGGTGACCGCCGAAATCAACAGCGGCGGCGACCCGCAGGCCTTGGCGAGCGCCTTGGCCTTGGCCTTCAGTTCGTCTTCATCAAGCACGTCGATCTGCGCCAGCGCGACGATTTCCGGCTTGTCCTCCAGTCCGCCGCCATAGGCCTCGAGCTCATGCTTCACGGTCTTGTAGGCCTTGGCGACATCCTCTTCCTGCGCCGAGACGAGATGCAAGAGCACGCGCGTGCGCTCGACATGGCCGAGGAAGCGGTCGCCGATGCCGACGCCTTCATGGGCGCCCTCGATCAGGCCCGGAATGTCGGCGAGGATGAACTCCTGGCTATCGACGGTCGCGACGCCGAGGTTCGGATGCAGCGTTGTAAAGGGATAGTTGGCAATCTTCGGCCGGGCGCGGGTGCAGGCGGCGAGAAAGGTCGATTTGCCGGCATTCGGCAGGCCGACGAGGCCGGCATCCGCGATCAGTTTCAGCCGGAGCCAGAGGGTCTTTTCCTCGCCTTCGAGGCCCGGATTGGCCCAGTTCGGCGCCTGGTTGGTGGAGGATTTGAAATGGGCATTGCCGAAGCCGCCATTGCCGCCGGCGGCGAGCCGATAACGCTGGCCTTCCGCCACCATGTCGACGATCAGCGTCTCGTTGTCTTCCTCGAAAATCTGTGTGCCGACCGGCACCTTCAGCGTCACGTCGGCGCCGCCGGCGCCGGTGCGGTTGCGGCCCATGCCGTGCGTGCCGGTCTTCGCCTTGAAGTGCTGCTGGTAGCGGAAGTCGATCAGCGTGTTGAGACCGTTGACGGCCTCGACCCAGACGTCGCCGCCGCGGCCGCCGTCGCCGCCATCCGGGCCGCCGAACTCGATGAATTTCTCGCGGCGGAAGGAGACCGCGCCTGCGCCGCCGTCCCCGGACCGGATATAGACCTTTGCTTCGTCGAGAAATTTCATCTGGCTGCCATCTGTTCAGTATATTTGCCGCCATCGATATAGGCGGTTACCCTGGAGGTCAAAGACTATCGTGCGGTTCACAAGCTACAATATTCAATACGGCATCGGTCTCGACGGCCGTTTCGACCCGGAGCGTATCGCCGCTTCTCTGCGCGAGGCCGACATCATCGCCCTGCAGGAAGTGACGCGCAACTTCCATCGCAACGGCAATGCCGACCTCGTCTCGATCTTCGAAGACCTGCTGCCGGGCTATTTTTCTGTCTTTCATGCGCCCTGCGAGATCGATGTCGGCTCGGCAATCGAGAACGGCCGCGCGGTCAACCGCCGTTTCCAGTTCGGCAACATGATCCTGTCGCGTTGGCCGATTCTTTCGACGCGGCTGATCGCCTTGCCACGCACGCGAACCGTCAGCCCCATGAACCTGCAGCGCGGCGCGACGGAAGCGCTGATTGCGACGCCGACCGGCCCCTTGCGCGTCTATTCCGTCCACCTCGACCATGTGCTTCCGGGCGAACGCATCAGCCAGATCGAGTTTCTGAAACAAAGGCTTGTCAACTATCCGCTCGAAGGCGGCGCGATTTCGGGGGCTTCCGATTTCGGCTTCGCCGAGCCGCCGCATCCGGAGTATTTCGTCGTGATGGGCGATTTCAACATGGTGCCGGAATCGCCCGAATACAATGCGATGGTCGGGACGCGCGACGCCTTCTATGGGCGCTCGCTGCGCATCGGCAATCCGGTCGACGCGGCTGCCCATCTCGGCCGGCTGACGCCGGAGAGCTATAGCTGGATTCACCCGGACGATCACCTGCGGCGCATGCATCTCGACTATTGCTTCCTCAGTGCCGGCCTGGTCCCTCGCCTGAAGGATGCCTGGACCGATTATGATGCGACGGGCTCCGATCACCTGCCCGTCGGAATTGAGCTTCAATGACCTTGAAACCCGCGAAAGTCGGCCTTCGCGGGTTCTTTTCTTAGTTCGGCCGACGCAGGTCCGCCGCCGTGAGCCGCGTCTCGATATGCGCGACCATGGCGTTGCGGGCGAGCGCGTAGATCTGGCTGCAGCCGGTGATCTTGAAGCCGAGTTTCTCCTGGACTCTCAGCGAGCCTGGATTGTCGGCAAAGACGCCCGAATGAAGCACCGTCTCCGGCATGCGCCGGAAGAAGCGCTCGATCGCTGCGTGGACCGCCTCGCTCGCCAGGCCCTTGCCCCAGTAGAACCGGTTCAGCCAGTAGCCGACATGCCACTGGCCGTGGCGGAGTTCGATGCCGACGCAGCCGATATGGACATCATCGCCGGCGGTGACGGCAAGCGCCCAGTCGGGCAGGACGTTGGCCGCCTGGCGATTCAGCCAGTCGAGCGCATCCTGATGGTCATAAGGGGCCGGGATGCGCGCCAGCATGCGCGCGACCTGGAAGTCGCCAAGCGACTGGGCGATCGCCTCCGCATCGGCAAGCCGGTGCGGTCTGAGCCGCAGCCGCTTGGTGTCGATGACCGGGCAGGGGCCGGGATTGGGGCGGACGATGAGCCGCGACCGTTCGGAAACGAGCGCGTTCATCGCATGCCTCCCCAGCTTCTCAGCGAAACCCAGGTCTTGCGGTCGAGCCGGTACCATTCGACGGACATCATGCCGCCGAGCGCCAGGCTTTCGACCATGCCGGAGCCCTGGAACTGGAAGCCGCACTTCTGGATGACCCGCCGCGAGGCGATGTTCATGACCCGGCAGCGCGCATCGATCTGGTCGATGTCACGGGTGCGGAAGGCCATGTCGGTCAGCGCCTGTGCGGCTTCCGTGGCGTAGCCGTGGTTCCAGTAGGGCTCGCCCAGCCAATAACCGAGCTCGGCCGTCTTGCCGTCGGGATGCGGCTCGATACCGCAGCAACCCAAGAATGCGCCATCGTCCGCCTTGGTGATCGCGTAGACGCACTTGCCAATCGTGCCGGCTTTTGCGCGTCGCACGAAATCGGCCGCATCCGCCGTGCTGTAGGGGTGCGGCATGCGCGAGACCATGGTGGCGATATTGGCGTTGTTGGCAAGATGGGCAAGGGCGTCGATATCGTCTTCGTGGGGCGCGCGCAAAACGAGCCGGGGCGATAACAATATCGGGCAATCGGTCCTTGACCGCTGAGGCCTCAGCCTTTGTTCGGGAGACCGGGATTGGTCTTCCCTCAAGAGCTCGGTTTGCATGGTTCTTCCTCCAGACATGCGAAAAGGGGAGTTGGGTATCGCCCCATCTCCCCTTTTGAAGTCTGGCTTTGAACCTTGCGGGTGCATCAGCCGGGTCGATGAGACGCCGGCTGTTTTAGAGCGCTACCGGCTTATTCCGCTGCTTCCGCTTTCGGCATTACAGACACGTACACTCGGCCATTGGCCTTCGTACGGAAGTCCACGTTGCCTGCCGTAAGCGCAAAAATCGTATGGTCCTTGCCGAGGCCGACATTGGCGCCCGCATGCCACTTCGTGCCGCGCTGGCGCACGATGATGTTGCCCGCGATGACGGCTTCGCCGCCGAACTTCTTCACGCCAAGGCGCTTGGACTCAGAATCGCGACCGTTGCGCGACGAACCGCCAGCTTTTTTGTGTGCCATTGGTGTTCTCCTTTAAACCTTCGATCCCGGAACTCAGTTTGCAGCTTCAGCGGCGGCTTCGGTCTTCTTCGAAGCCTTCTTCGCCTTGCCGCCGGCCGCAGCGATGTCCAGGATGCGGACCATCGTCTGATGCTGGCGATGGCCGCGCGAACGCTTGGAGTTCTGGCGGCGGCGCTTCTTGAAGGCGATGACCTTCTTGGCGCGGCCCTGTTCCACAACTTCGGCGCTGACAACGGCACCTTCGACAAACGGAGCACCGATGGTAGCATCGGCGCCGGCGCCGACCATCAGGATCTCGGTGAATTCAATCTTGTCGCCTGCAACGCCTTCCAGCTTTTCGATGGTGATGACGTCGTTGGCTGCCACGCGGTACTGCTTACCGCCAGTCTTGATGACTGCGAACATTCTTTATCCTTTCATGTTCGGTCCGGCTCTTTACCTGAAAAGGCAAGGCCGTCTTTTTATCAGTCGTTGCATTGAGCGGAGCGCCTCGGAAACCCTTGACCTCCACCAGTGGGTGGGCACAAACTCTTACCCTTCGCGGTGCGGACAGGCCACACCACTTCATTGCGCGGATTACGGGAATCGCTCTTCCCTGTCAAGGCGAAAGGCGCCAACAAGCAAGATATTCTTTTCACGGCCCCTTGTCAGGGCGCAAATCTGCCGCTATGAACCCGACCGCGCCGACCAAGCGCCAACCAGACCTGCGGAGAGGTGGCAGAGTGGTTGAATGCACCGCACTCGAAATGCGGCATGGGTGCAAGCCCATCGGGGGTTCGAATCCCCCCCTCTCCGCCAGTAAATCACCCAATGGCTAGACCCGTCTCGGACTTGCCGATCGCCGGGATCGCGGTGCTATTCTCCGCCAATGCCCGCCTCGCCCAAGAGGCCCAAAGCTCTGCCGGCGGTAGCCAGAACCAGCCGCCGGCCTCGTCCCCAACGACTTCGGACTTGCCTGCGACGGCGGTTGCCGCTGTTAGCAGGCAGACCCAGGCGGCTCGTTTTTCATGGTCTCGTTCGGTTGCGACCTTCTGATAGAGCGCCTCATTGCTCCAGCCGATGGTGCACAGAAGCTTGTCGAAGACGCGGCTTTCAACCGCTTGGTCGTACAGCCAGTCAAACTTCCCGCGCTTCGGCGCCCTGGACATGACAAAACGCTCATCCTCGAGAAGAACGCCGAGAAAGGCGTTCGGGAAAGCTTCGATGATTGCGGCGCCGGGAATGATGGACCTGCCGATCATGGGCGCAGCCGCGAGGTGTCTGACCTGCGCTGCGGTCTCGGTCGCAGCCTTTCTCAGAGCGAGACCGTGGCCGTGGTGGCTGAGCCCCGGCTTGCAGCGTGCATGGAACGCTCCGCGGATAAAGAGGCGCTCGCAGAAGCGGTCGAGTTCATCGG
The DNA here is from genome assembly GCF_036488675.1 of Sinorhizobium chiapasense. NCBI lineage: Bacteria > Pseudomonadati > Pseudomonadota > Alphaproteobacteria > Hyphomicrobiales > Rhizobiaceae > Sinorhizobium > Sinorhizobium chiapasense. The sequence goes on along the minus strand of NZ_CP133148.1, from coordinate 3,666,320 downwards.
GCGCGTCGGGTGGCACCAAGGGGCCGTCGATGGCGATAACCGAATACGTCGTCGATGCCGGAATGTGGCGCCGTCGGCGGTCCCAATCGGTATGCGCCTTTGCGCAGCCGAAGTTCCCGTCGACACACCACGCAATCCCCGTGGTCGGCCGCGACAGCGAGTATCCGACGTCGATGCCGAGCAGCTTGTCGAAGCTCGTTTCTTTCAACGCGCATCTCCCACAGCAAAAGACACTCGTTGGCCGAAGACCACACCCGCAGCCTCATCCCCGCGTGTTCGTACGCAGCCATGCCTCCAACGCGGCGATCACAGCCAATCTGAGGCTTGCGCCACGAGCAAGCGCGTGGCCGAGGGAGCGGTCGTCGGCAGAAAACCCGATTTCCTGCATGACATCGTCAGGCCTCAACCGGCGTTTCGCCATGATCGCTTCGATCTCGGCGATCGTGGAGGGCAGCAGATAGCGGCCGCTTGCGATCGGAGCCTCTGCGGCACTGGCAGACGGCGAGGGGGCGGAGGAATGCGCCGCCATCGTCGATAGCGCGCCGCTGGCCGCGAGCCACCTCAAAAAGGCGTCGCGCTCGTTATCGGTCGCCTTCGCCCAGGAATTCTTGAGTTTGCCCAGCCGGGTGCGTTCCGGCTTCATGCCGGCGATCACCAGGGCTTTGCGCAAGGACGGGATCCTGCCGGCGAGAAAAGCGCCATGGACATCGGGGAACTCGGACCTCAGCCGCTGCAGATCGTGTGCATTGTCGGGTTTCTTCTTCGCCATCCTCACATCCGCCGTCGAAATTCCGTGATCCTCTACCGCGCTCGCAAGGCAAGGGCGAGCAAAAAGGTGCCCGGGGCGCTGCCGGACGAAAGACCGGCGGGCGGTGACGCCCCTCAAGCCCCGCACAAGTCGGCCTTTCTATCACCGCCGCAACGGCCGGAATGTGACGCGGCGAAAAAGGACGATTGCGATGTCTCATGATGTTCAGCACTACAGCGACCCGCAGGATGCGGCCCTGGCCCTGATTCTCGCGAGCAATCGCGGCGACGAACTCACGGACATCCTGGTTGCCGCGCTCGAAGATGCATTCCGGATCCTCGATGAGGATTGGGTGTCCCAGGCGAGGCACTAAGTGTTTGATCCCTGGTTTTGATGGTGCACTCTTCTCGCAAGCCTGGAGAGATTCGCTATAGGACAAATTCTGCACGGCAGCGCCACGACGACAGAGGCAATCCGTCGAGCAATACAAAATAGTCAAGAGAGCCTGAGGGCGCTGTCGAGGCGCTGCAGGCAGCGGTGCAGCGACGAGCGCGTCAGGTGCGGAATGGTCGGCTGCAGCGCATAGAGGCAGTCGTCGAGCGGCAACAGCGCGTGCCTGCGAAAGGCGACGATGACCGCTTCCTCCTCCGGCGACAGGACGGTCGACCGCGGCTCCTGCGGACCGGTCGGATGATCGGCGACGGAACTGCGTTTCTTCCACTTCGCCACCGTCTTCGGATTGATCCCGTAGCGTTCCCTATTCCATTCACACGCTGCTGACCGACAACGGCATCCAGTTCACCAACCAGGAGCGGCATCGCTATGCCTTCGTCCACATCTTCGACCGCGTCTGCGACGACAACGGCATCGAGCACCGACTGACGCGGATCAAGCATCCCTGGACCAACGGACAGGTCGAGCGAATGAACCGCACCATCAAGGACGCCACCGTCAAGCGCTTTCACTACGACGATCACGATCAGTTGCGCCGGCACCTCGACGACTTCATCGCCGCCTATAATTTCGGCCGCAGATTGAAGACCCTCAAAGGCCTCACGCCCTATGAGTTCATCTGCAAGGTCTGGACAAAGGAGCCGGAACGATTCAGGCTAAACCCAATCCAGCAAATGCCGGGACTGAACAACTAAGGTCCGTACTCAATCATGGCTATGAATTTGCGTTGAGACGTGATTCTCTGTCGCGACGGAGAGGTGAACCTGGCAAACGCGTTCTGGCTTGACGACGAACAATGGGCGGCGATCGAACCCTGCCTGCCGAAGAACCAGCCCGGCGCCCGGCGGGTCGATGACCGGCGTGTTCTCAGCGGCATCATTCATGTGCTGCAATCCGGCTGTCGCTGGCGGGACTGTCCGACTGTCTATGGTCCCTATACGACGGTCTACAACCGGTGGAACCGCTGGTCGCGGCGCAAGGTCTGGCGCGCCCTGTTCGAGGCGCTGTGCGCGGTCTCACCAAACGACGACTTTCACGCCATCGATTCCACCACCGCCAAGGCCCATCGCGCCGCGGCCGGCGGAAAAGGGGGCGGAGACGCAAGCCATCGGCCGCTCGCGCGGGGGCAGGAGCACGAAAATCCATGCGGTCTGCGACAGCCGTGGCAGAGCGATCGCCCTCGAAGTAACGCCCGGCCAGCGCGGCGATGTGCGCGTTGCCATCCCGTTGCTGGCGGCCTTGCCGCCGCCGCGCGTTTGTGCGGCCGATACCGCCTATGACGCCGACGGCTTACGCTCATTCCTGATCGAACGCGGCACCATCCCGGTCATTCCCAACAACCCACCCGCAAGCGCCGCCATCCCTTCGATCGCACCGCTTACAAGCGGCGCAACCTCGTCGAACGGATGTTCTGCAGGCTCAAGGACTGGCGGCGCATCGCCACCCGCTACGACAAGCTCGCGCGAAACTTCATTGCCGCTGTCCAACGCGCCGCAACAATCATCTGGTGGGCTGATTGAGTCCAGACGCTAGAGCGCCGTGCGTTCAAGTGAACGCACAAAGGACGCTCTAGCACTTTGATTCTAGAGCATCTTATCCGCTTTCAGTGATTCCACTTGAAAGCGAGATGCTCTAGGATTTAAGGGAACATGCTCTCGGCTTATGCCGCAACATTCAGCCGTCTTGCAGCAACATTTCAACGGACGCGGCGGCGGCCAGCAGCGCTCTGTCCGTCCGGTGCCGTCCCACCAGCATCAGCCCCGCCGGTAGGCTGGTGCCCGCCATCGGCAGCGTGATTGCCGTCAGGTCGAATTGGTTGGCGACCTGCGTGTTACGCAAGAGCAGATCTTCGACGCGGCGATATGCCTGTTTGTCGTGTTCCACAGAGGCGATGTCGACGGCGGGGATCGGTGTAGTTGGCAGGAGGATGAAATCATAGGGCGCCAGCCGCTCGTCCATGGCGCGAACGAGGTCCTGCCGCGTCCGCAGCAGCTTTTCCAGTGCTGCGTCGGGCACGGCCAAGCGCCGGCGCAGCGTCGATGTTACGCGCGTATCGACGGTTGCGTCTTCGTTCTCAAGCCAGTTGCGGTGGATTCGGCTGCCTTCAATCGCGGCGATCGAGCCGATCGACGTTGCCTCGGCGAAGCGGGCGAGGAGATCGTCGATGCTGCATTCGGCGAGTTTCGCGCCGGCGCGGGAGAGCGCTTGCAGGCTCGCCTCGAAGGCCCGAGCGATCTCCGGCGCGAGGTCGTCGAGGAGAAAGCCTTTCGGAATGCCGAACTTCAAGCCGTCGAGCGCCACCGGCGTGAGCGCTCTTGGCACATCGCCAGCCATGATGGCGTCGGCCAGCGCGCAGTTGGCGACGGTGCGCGCGAGCGGGCCGATCGAATCGAGGCTTGGAGAGAGCGGGAAGGCGCCGTCGAGGGGCACGCGCCGGGCGGTCGGCTTGAAGCCGACGAGGCCGTTTAGCGCCGCAGGAATGCGCACCGAGCCGCCGGTGTCGGAGCCGATGGCAATTTCGCTTGTGCCCTCCGCCACCGAGACGGCCGCACCGGACGATGAGCCGCCGGGAACGAGCCTCACGTCGATCGCATTGCCGGGCACCGGATAGTGCGGGTTGAGGCCGACAGCGGTGAAGGCAAATTCGGTCATGTGCGTCTTGCCGATGATGACGGCGCCGGCGGCCCGCAACCGCTGGACGATCGCTGCATCCGCCGTGGCCGGTTCTGCCATCCGGCGTATGATCGAGCCGGCCAGAGTCGGCTCGCCGACGACGTCGAAGAGGTCCTTGATCGAGACGATCCGACCGTCGAGCGGGCTGAGCCTCTTTCCATCGTTCAGCCTTCGGTCGGCGGCGTCCGCTTCGGCGCGGGCGGTGTCGGAATAGAGCTTCACAAAGACGCGTTCCTCGTGCCGGCGCCCATCGAGGCGAGCGAGAGTGGCTTCGAGCCGGTCGCGAGAGGGGGTGTTCGATTGGGTCAAGGCGAAGACCTCGTGAATGGGATGACCGCGATTCGCATGATTTTGTAGATCGGAAGCCGATTTATGGGTGAAATCATGCAGCAATTCAAAGTGCCGCCCGTCCTGCCTCATTTGCGCGCGGCCGCCTCGGACGCCGGCACCGCCGGCCCGCCGTCGTTTATAAATCCGGGCTATTGATATATAATGTCAGGCGTCAGCGACTTCTGGGAACCACCGGGACGACGCCAATGCCAATGCTGCAATCGTCCGCGATCCTGGACTCTTCCGCGATCCAACGCGTCAATTACGACGCGCGCCATCGGACGCTCAGCGTTTGGTTCGTCGGCAATCGCAGGCCTTATCATTACCTCGATGTCCCGGAGAGCGTTTACGAGGACTTCGTGCACGCAGACTCCGCCGGTGCCTACTTCAACCACCACGTCCGCGATCATTACGATTTCAGGCACTGAAGGGGCGCGGAACGCGCGCACGCCCCCTTTTTGCCCCGAATCCGGCCTGCCGGCCACCTTCGCATGCGGGGCGAAGGCTCCTGCCGCGGCCGCCCCGCTACTGCGTTCCTCAAATCGTCCCCGATTTGAGGAAAAAGACATGCAGCAATGCAAAGTGCTGCAGCCTCCTTTGCGTGTCCGATAAGACGCGCGGCGCTGTAGCGGGGCGAGGGGCTGCGGCGAGGGGGAATCGCGGCCGCGGCTCGCCTTGCGACCGCTTCTTCACAGAACTGTCGCCAAACCGTTCAAATAGTTTCATCCCGCTGTAAAGCCGCTGACATGCGGCTCGCCAAAGGTCCGCTCGCGAAATCGATGATTCGCGAACTTTTTTGCGCATGTCGTCCGCCAAAGCCGCTGCACACTTTTGGGCGACATGCGCTGGCGGTACCGGAGGCAGAATTTGGCTGACATTCGAAGCACGCTGACCAGGCGCTCTTTCCTCTTCTCCACCGGCGCCGCCGGTCTCGTCGCTTCCTCCGGTCTCGCGACACCCTTCTACGCCCGCGGTTACGGGCGCCCGGATTTCCTGCACGGCCTGCAGTCCGGCGACGTCGACACGCAGTCGGGAATGATCTGGACGCGGGTCGATCGGCCGGCGCGGGTGGCAGTCGAATATTCGACCACCGAAAGCTTCTCGAACGCCCTCCGGCTTCCCGACATCGATGCGACGCCGCAGACCGACTGCGCGATCAAGTGCCGGCTCGACAACCTGCTGCCGGACCAGGATATCTTCTACCGTTTCACCGCAACTGATCTTTATGACGGCAATCGCGTCTCCGCGCCGATCGTCGGGCGTTTTCGCACGGCACCCTTGCGCCGGCGGTCGGTGCGCTTCGTCTGGTCCGGTGACACTGCCGGCCAGGGTTGGGGCATCGACGAGGTCGGGATGAAGACCTATTCGACCATGCAGCTTCACGAGCCGGATTTTTTCATCCATTCCGGCGACACGATCTATGCCGACAATCCCATACCGGAGGAGATCAAGCTTCGGGACGGGGGGATGTGGAAGAACCGGATCGTGACGCCCGAGAAGCGCGACGTCGCCCGCACGCTGGAAGAATATCGCGGCCAGTGGAAATACAATCTGCTCGACGAGCACGTGCGCGGACTGAATGCCGTCTGCCCCACCTTCTATCAATGGGACGACCACGAGGTCTTGAACAACTGGTCAGCCTCGACCGATCTTCGCGATGATCCACGCTATCCGGAAAAGGACGTGGCCGTATACGCGTCGCGCGCCGCTCGTGCGTTCCACGAGATGACGCCGATCCGCACCCTGCCGACGCAGCCCGGACGCATCTTCCGCAAGGTTGCTTACGGCCCGTTGCTCGACGTCTTCTTCGTCGATCTGCGCTCCTATCGTGGCCCCAACCAGGGGGAGGGGGACGCCGGCCTCTTCGGCTGGCGGCAGGCGGATTGGCTGAAACGGGAGTTGGCCGCCTCACGTGCCACCTGGAAGGTGATCGCCTGCGACATGCCGATCGGCCTTGTCGTCTGGGATGATTATTCTCAGAGGCGCGGGTCGGATGCGATCGCCAACGGCGACAATGGTGCGCCGACCGGAAGGGAGATGGAATTTGCCGACCTGCTGCGGTTCATCCGCGACAACGCAGTCGAGAACATCGTCTGGCTGACCGCGGACGTCCATTATGCGGCCGCGCATCACTACGATCCGTCACGCGCCGCCTTCAAGGAATTCCTGCCCTTCTGGGAGTTCGTTTCCGGTCCGCTGCATTCCGGCACCTACGGTCCGAAGGAACTCGACATGACCTTCGGCCCCGAGGTCCGTTTCATCAAGGCGTCCGGCGGCGGCATCGACAGCAACCTGCCGCCGTCGGCCGGCCTGCAATTCTTCGGCATCGTCGACATCAGCGGCCAGACGCGGCAGATGACCGTGCGGCTGATGGATCGGCAGGACAAGGAGCTCTGGCGCGTAACGCTCGATCCCGCGGCCGTCGCGTGAGGCTTGCAGAGCTGGTCTGCGCGCAGGCCCCCTTTCGCTTATGCAAAAAAACTTGTATGAGCGCGGCAACTGAAAAGCGGTACCCGCCCTGTCGCGCGTGCCCAGAACTTTCCGAGAGAAAAAATGAGCATTCGTAACATCGCGATCATCGCGCACGTCGACCATGGAAAAACGACGCTCGTCGATGAGCTCTTGAAGCAGTCCGGCGCCTTCCGCGACAACCAGCGCGTCGCCGAACGCGTCATGGATTCCAACGACCTGGAAAAGGAGCGCGGCATCACCATTCTCGCCAAGGCGACCTCGGTCGTCTGGAAGGACGCGCGCATCAACATCGTCGACACGCCCGGCCACGCCGATTTCGGCGGTGAGGTCGAGCGTATCCTCAACATGGTGGACGGCGCCATCGTGCTCGTTGACGCTTCCGAAGGCCCGATGCCGCAGACGAAGTTCGTCGTCGGCAAGGCGCTGAAGGTCGGCCTGAAGCCGATCGTCGCGATCAACAAGATCGACCGCCCGGACGGCCGCCACGAGGAAGTCATCAACGAGGTCTTCGATCTCTTCGCCAATCTCGACGCCACCGACGAACAGCTCGATTTCCCGATCCTTTACGGTTCCGGCCGCGACGGCTGGATGAACGTCAATCCGGAAGGCCCGAAGGATCAGGGCATGGCGCCGCTCTTCGACCTCGTGTTGAAGCACGTGCCGGAGCCGACGGTCGCCGAAGGCCCGTTCCGGATGATCGGCACCATCCTCGAAGCCAACCCGTTCCTCGGCCGTATCATCACCGGCCGCATTCATTCCGGCTCGGTCAAGCCGAACCAGTCGGTCAAGGTCCTGGCACAGGACGGCACCGTGCTTGAATCCGGCCGTATCTCGAAGATACTCGCTTTCCGCGGCATCGAGCGTCAGCCGATCGAGGAAGGCCAGGCGGGCGACATCGTCGCGATCGCGGGCCTCACCAAGGGCACCGTCGCGGACACCTTCTGTGATCCCTCGGTCACCGAGCCGCTCAAGGCGCAGCCGATCGATCCGCCGACTGTCACCATGTCCTTCATCGTCAACGATTCGCCGCTTGCCGGCACCGAGGGCGACAAGGTGACCTCGCGCGTCATCCGCGACCGCCTGTTCAAGGAAGCCGAAGGCAACGTCGCGCTTCGGATCGAAGAATCGTCCGAGAAGGACTCCTTCTTTGTTTCCGGCCGCGGCGAATTGCAGCTTGCAGTGCTGATCGAGACGATGCGCCGCGAAGGCTTCGAGCTTGCCGTATCCCGTCCGCGCGTCGTGATGCACAAGGACGAAAGCGGCCAGCTTCTCGAACCGATCGAGGAAGTGGTCATCGACGTCGACGAGGAGCATTCCGGCGTCGTCGTGCAGAAGATGTCGGAGCGCAAGGCCGAGATGGTCGAGCTTCGTCCTTCGGGCGGCAACCGCGTCCGCCTCGTTTTCTTCGCCCCGACCCGCGGCCTTATCGGCTACCAGTCGGAACTTCTGACCGATACGCGCGGTACGGCGATCATGAACCGCCTGTTCCACGACTATCAGCCCTACAAGGGCGAGATCGGCGGCCGCATCAACGGCGTGCTGCTCGCCAACGAGGCCGGCGAAGCGGTAGCCTATGCGCTTTTCAACCTCGAAGACCGCGGCCCGATGGTGATCGAGCCGGGCGAGAAGGTCTATGAGGGCATGATCATCGGCATCCACACCCGCGACAACGACCTCGAAGTCAACGTCCTGAAGGGCAAGAAGCTCACCAACATGCGCGCCGCCGGCAAGGACGAAGCCGTTCGCCTGACGCCGCCGATCAAGATGACGCTCGAACGGGCGCTTTCCTGGATTCAGGACGACGAGCTGGTTGAAGTGACGCCGAAGTCGATCCGGCTGAGAAAGCTCCACCTCGACCCGCACGAGCGCAAGCGCTTCGAGAAGGCCCGCACCGCCGGCGCGGCGTAAGCAATTCGGGAAGGGCGAATGCCCCTCATCCGCCTGCCGGCCACCTTCTCCCCGTTTTGACGGGGCGAAGGGACCTGTGGCGCCGCCTAAGTCCCCTCGCCCCGCTTGCGGGGAGAGGGCTAGGTGAGGGGCGGATCGATGCAAGGCTGTGATGGTTGATGACCTGAGCACGACCCCGGAGCGATCCGGGGTTTTTTGCTGTGCGTGCCGATCGCGGGCGGCTTGCGGATAAAGTTAAAAAGGCGTTAACCTTTACTCGGATGCCGTTAAAGTTGCCTGTGGGTTAACGTCGCTCGGCAGTCCGGCGGGATTCCGGTTCGCCGTGTCGTGTGTTTAGAGTCAGGTCATGAAGACTGTTTCGATCGAGGTCAGGCCCGGGGAGCCACATGAGGCGGCGGCGATTGCCGAGGTGCATCGCATTTCCTGGTTGCAGGCCTATGGCGGCATCATTCCTCATCGACCGCTGATCCAGATGGTCAACCGTCGCGACGAAACCTGGTGGCGCAAGGCCACGCGCGGGCCGGCTACCTTGCTCGTCGTCGATGTCGCCGGAACGATTGCCGGCTATGCCACGCTGGGCCTGAGCCGCGCGCGCGCCCTGCCGCAGGAGGGTGAGATCTACGAAATCTACCTGCGTCCCGAATATCAGGGCATTGGCCTCGGACGCATTCTCTTCCGCGAGGCGAAAAGCCTCTTGCGGTCGCTCGGCTGCCGGGGCCTCGTCGTCTGGTGCCTCGAAGACAGCGAGCACGCCTACAGCTTCTTCCAGACGGCCGGTGGCAGCGACATTGCCGAGGGCATGGAAGATTTCGGCGACAAATTCCTGAAGAAGGTCGGCTTCGTCTGGAACTGAAGGCTCGGTCGCCATTCACCAAAAAGACATCCGCCTGCGTATTTTTGGCCGTGCCGTCCGCCTACTGCATTTATCCTTAAATCGGTTCCGATTTAAGGATAAAAACATGCAGTAATTCAAAGTGCTACAGCGACCTTTGTGCGTCTGAAGACGCACGGCGCTGTAGAGCCATTCAGCTCATCCGGACGAAAGTTATGTTGCATTGCGGCATGTTTCCCTTTATCCGACGGGGCGAATTTCAACCGACCCTTGGAGGCACTCATGCGGATCGACGCGATTTCCATCGGAAAAAATCCACCGGAAGATGTCAATGTGATCGTGGAGGTTCCGGTCGGCGGGCATCCGATCAAGTACGAAATGGACAAGGAAGCCGGCACGCTGGTCGTTGACCGCTTCCTCTATACGCCGATGACCTATCCGGGCAATTACGGTTTTGTCCCGCACACGCTGTCCGACGACGGCGATCCGATCGACGTGTTGATCTGCAACACCCGTCCGCTGGTGCCGGGCTGCGTCATCAATGTCCGCCCGATCGGCGTGATGATGATGGAAGACAATTCCGGCCAGGACGAGAAGATCATCGCCGTGCCGTCGAGCCATCTCACCAAGCGCTACGACAAGGTCCACGACTACACCGACCTGCCGGAAATCACGCTCAAGCAGATCGAGCACTTCTTCGAGCACTACAAGGATCTGGAGCCCGGCAAGTGGGTGAAGATCTTCGGCTGGAAGGACGCCAGCGTCGCCAAGCAGCTGATCAAGGAAGCGGTCGAGCGCGCCAAGGCAAAGAAATAGTCTAATCTCACTCTTTGAAACGACGCAATTCCGGACGGAAAAACCGTTACACACTTTTCCTGGAATTGCTTTCGCCGACGATTTCGGCGAGCCGCTTGATGATCTCCTCCGGATCGGCGTCGATCCGGAGGATTTTTTTGCGCTGCGTGTCGCCGGAAAGGAGCGCGATCCTGTTCTTTGCGATGCCGAACTGTTTTGCCAGCAGCGCGATCAGCGCCTGGTTCGCTTTGCCCTTTTCCGGCACGGCACGGACGCGAACCTTGAGATATTCCTCGCCGTCGGCAGCACTTTCGAAGCAGTCGATCGCATCGCGGCCGCCGCTCGGCGTCAGCCGAACGGTCAGGCGGACATGGTCGTCAAGGCTCGTCAGCGCGGCGTGCACTTATATGCCGATCACCGCCGAAGCGACCGTCGTGTTGAGGAAGTACCAGATGAAATAGAGGATCACCAGAACGACCAGCGGCGAGAGATCGACGCCGCCCATGTCCGGCAGGAAGCGGCGGATGGGCCGATAGAGCGGCTCGGTCAGCTGATAGAGCGAACGGCCGATCATGTTGATCGCATGGTTGTTCACGTTGATCACGTTGAAGGCGTAGAGCCAGGAGAAGATGGCCGACGCTATGATCAGGAACCAGGCTATGTTGATAATGAAGTTCAAGGTTGCGATGACAGCAATCATGCCAGTCTCCAATTCGTTGTTGACAGACATGTAGACATTGGAAACTAAACGGGCAAGTACGACGCTTCGTCGTGCGCGATCATGTTTAATGGCATCGCGCCAATCCTTTGCCGCCCGTACAGCGCCGCGCGTCTAACCAGAGGCCGCTGTAGAGCTTTAAGTTTCTGTATGATTTTGTCCTTAAATCGATTCCGATTTAAGGGATCATGCATTAGGAGCCTCCCCCACATGTCCGTCGATCACGCCGCGCATCGTTTCGCCGCCTTCAGGCATGTCGGCTATCGACGGTATTTCTTTTCCCGTTTCCTCGCCTATTTCGCCATCCAGATCTTGTCCGTCGCGGTCGGCTGGCAGATCTACGACCTGACGCGCGATCCGTTCGATCTCGGCCTCATCGGCCTTTTCCAGTTCCTGCCATCGCTGGTCCTGATTCTGGTGACGGGGACGGTCGCCGACCGCTACAATCGCCGCGTCATCATGGGCATCTGCATGACGGTGAGCACGCTCTGCGCGGCAGCGCTGCTCCTGTTGACGGTGATGGGGCTGTTCTCGCCCTGGCCGGTCTATGCGATCCTCGTCGTTTTCGGGATCGAGCGCGCGTTTCTGGCGCCGGCCGCGCAGTCACTCGCACCTAATCTGGTGCCAACCGAGCACCTGCCCAATGCGATTGCCTGGAATTCGACCTCCTGGCAGACGGCGACGATCGTCGGGCCGGTCGCTGGCGGCCTGATCTATGGTTTCGGTCCGGTTGTGCCGTATGCAGTCAGTCTCTGCTTCTTTGCAGCGGCTGCGCTGATGGTCTTTGCCGTGCCCAAGCCCACGATGCGTACGCCCGCCGCGGGACAGAGCTGGCAGACGATCACGGCGGGCTTCCGCTATATCAGGGCGGAGAAGGTGGTGCTGGGGGCGATCTCGCTCGATCTCTTTGCGGTACTGCTCGGCGGCGCGGTGGCGCTCATGCCGGTCTTTGCCCGAGATATCCTGGCGCTCGGCCCGTGGGGGCTCGGCCTTCTGCGCGCTGCGCCAGGCGTCGGCGCCGTCGGCATGGCTGTCTGGCTTGCCGCCCACCCGATCCGCAACCGGGCGGGGTTCCATATGTTTATCGGTGTTGCGCTTTTCGGTCTCGCGACGGTCGTCTTCGGCCTGTCGGCGACACCCTGGATCTCGATCGCAGCACTTGTCGTCCTGGGCGCGGCGGACATGATCTCGGTCTATGTCCGTGAAATCCTGATCGCGCTCTGGACTCCGGACGAACTGCGCGGCCGCGTGAACGCGGTCAACATGGTGTTCGTCGGCGCGTCGAACGAGCTTGGCGAATTCCGCGCAGGCATGATGGCCTCGGGTTTCGGTGCCGTCTTCGCAGTTGCCTTCGGCGGCATCGGCACGCTTCTCGTGTCGCTGCTTTGGGCGGTCGGGTTCCCGCAATTGCGCAAGATCGATACGCTAGACGTTCCGGAAAAGCATCGAGCGGTCTGATCGCACGCATATCGCAGGAAGAGCCGCAGGGCCGATTTCGTTACCCTCGGTCTTGCCCTTTGGGCGCGCCGGCTGCCTCTCCGCCGCGCAAAAAAATCAGTTCGAGGAAATTTTCCATCCAGGTCCGCAAAGGGTGATCGTGAATCATTCGCCCCTCGAGATGCGCCTTGCCGATCTGGGCACCAGGCAGCTCGAAGCGGTGCGCGCCGTGGACGACCCAGCGGTGCATCATCGCGCGCGTCAGTTCGCCGTGAAACTGAATTCCCCAGGCGTTCTCGCCGTAGCGGAACGCCTGGTTCGGATAGGTCTCGCCGGTCGCCAGCAACTCGGCGCCGGCAGGCAGGTCGAACCCTTCCCGGTGAAAGTGATAGACCATGGCCGGCCAGTCCATCAGCGCCTTACCGGCCGCGGTTGCCTTTAGCGGATACCAGCCGATTTCCGTCATGCCCTCGTGATGCGGCGCGACCTTGCCGCCGAGGTTGCGGGCCAGCATCTGCGCGCCAAGGCAGATGCCGAGATAAGGCTTGTTCTCGAGGAGCGGGACCGACAGCCAGTCGATCTCGCGGCGGACGAACTCTTCCTCGTCGTTGGCGCTCATCGGGCCGCCGAAGACAATGGTTCCGGAGTGGGCCTCCAGCGTCGGCGGCAGCTCGTCACCGAGGGCGGGGCGGCGGATGTCGAGCGAAAAGCCCTTCTGCTGGAGAATCTGCCCCACGCGGCCGGCGCTCGATCGCTCCTGATGCAGGATTATGAGAATTGGTCTTTTGACGTCGTCGGCCCCTGCAGGCATTTCAGTCTTCCTGCTGCGTGTCGTTCTCCTCCTTCGCGTCGATCCTGGCGGCAACCTCCTGCCGCTTCAAGATGCGATCGCGTCCGGATACGCCGAGGAGGTCGGCGATCCGCCAGATCACGTGATCTTCCATTTCGTTTCGGATGCCATCGGCATAGACGATCTCCCACAGCATGCCGACAAGCTCGATCCGCTGCTCTCCGGATAGATGGCGTTTGATTTCGGAGGTGAACTTGAAGAAGTCGATCGCCTCGCTTTCGGCGGTCTCACCCGCCTGGATGAGCGCATCGAGACCCTGATCGTCGAGTTTATATTGTTCCTCGATGATCTCGCGCATCTTGCGACGCTCGACAGCCAGCACGGCGCCGTCGGCCTCCATGACCTGGAGGCAAAGCGCGATCACGGCGATGCGCGGGTCGCCTGTTTCGATCGGCTCCGTGGAGCCCGCCAAACTTTCGAGAAACGCTCGGAACCGCTCTAACATGTCTTTGTCCACAGCCTTCGAAGTTCAAAAAAGTCGGAAGCCTGCCTTGTCCGACGCCTTTTCGCCGGCCGTCGCCTCGCGAACGCCGGGATCGTCCGGCGGCCGGCCAAAGAAGGGAGCCGGTTCTTCCTCGGCGGTCTCTTCCTTCTTCTTTGCAGGAGAGGGGGCAGCTTCCTTCCTCTCCGGAACCTTGATCATTGTCTCACGCTCGGCTTCCAGAACAACTGCAGCAGTTGCAGCCGCCGGTGCCGGTTCGGGCGTCGCGCGCGCTGCCACGTGCTGGGCGGTCGCGACTGGCGGAAGGCTGCGGATCGCTTCGTCGGCGCTCGGGTGAGCATCTTCGAGCTTGTCGGAGAGCTGCAAGGCGGGCGCCTTCCATTCGAAGGCGTCGAGCCTGCCGCTGACCGGCGATACCGGCAGCCACGACGGCGAGGTGACGCCATCGGCGGTCCAGGCCGGATCGCGCGGACTGCGCAGCGCCTGCGCCATCCAATGGCGGATACGGCCCTCGTCGCCGGTGTCCGCCTCCTCGATATCGGCGAGCAGCAGGAAGATGCTTTCCGTCGGCTCGAGTCGCGCGGCAGCCTCCGCCTTGGTACGGGCAAGCGGCAGTTCGCGTGCTTCGAGCGCGGCCTCCGCGACTGCTGACAGCGCGACCGCATTGTTGCTGCGGATCGATTCGAGCTTCTTCGCACGCTTCAAACGGTCGAGGGCGGAATCGCCTCCGCGCGCTCTGACGTAGAGCCCTGCCACGTCCGGATGCGGTTGCTGCTTCCACATCCTTTCGAGAATCCCCGTGCCCTTGCGCAGATTGTCTTCGCGGAACAGGGCCTTGGCCGTTACCAGCGCCGCCGGCACCAGGCTGTCGTCGAGTTTCAGCGCGGCAAGGCCGTCGTCGCGCGCCGCTTTCGGGTCAGCATCGAGCTTCGCCATCGCGCGGGCAGTGAGAAGCACGGCCTTCTTCCGGTCCGCCTGCTTGCGGTCGAGGATATTGGCGGTGCGGCTCTGGTCGAGAAGGCGGATCGCCTCGTCCCATTGTCCTGCCTGGCTGCGGTGATCCAGCGTCGCCAGCGTTGCCCATGGCAGGTGCGGCGCCTTCTCCGCGGCGCGCTCCGCATATTGCCGGGCAGCCTCGTTGGCGCCGAGCCGCTTGGCTTCGAGGAACAGGCCGCGCAGGCCGAGCTCCCGCGTTTCGGGATCGTCGGCCATCAGCTCGAATTTCTTGCGCGCGTCGTCGTACTTGCCTTCGATCAGCGCGGTCTGGGCCTCGAGCAGGTGGATGAGCGGCTCCTGGTCGGCGCTGATCAGGCCCCGGCTTCGCGCCGACATTTTGCGGGCAAGATTGGCATCACCGGCACCGGCGGCGATCAGCCCCGTCGAGAGCGCCTGGTAGCCGCGATCACGCTTGCGGGCGCGGAAATAGCGCGTGACGGTATAGGGCGACATCCAGATCGTGCGGAGCATCCAGACCGCAATCAGGACGGCAGCGAAGAGCGAGATAAGAATGGACGCGGCGCGCATCAGGGTCATTTCGATGCGCTGTCCCTGCCAGATCAGCGACAGTTCCCCCGGTCGATCGGCAAGCCACGCAAAGCCGAGACCGAGACACAGCACGAAAAGGATGAAGAACAATATACGGATCATCTATTCCTCTTCCCTCCTGCTAGCCGGCGGTGCCGGTACGCGTCATGGTCTGCGCCACGGCAGCATCGATGGCGGCCTCGACGCGCAGGCGCTGGTCGAGTTCCGCCTTGAAATCCGCCCCGGCCGATTTCGCCGGTTCGGGAAGGCCGCCCCACTCCAACGATGCGCCCTTGAGGTCGCCATTGTTGAGCTTGTCCTCGATCCGCGCGATGACGGCTTCCGGCGTGTCGCCTTCGACGCTGCCGACCGGCCGGATGCGGATGCCAGACATGGCGCTTGAGACGAGGCGAGCGAAAATGCCCTCGTTCGGGTCGGGCTGGTTGAGCTGATCGAGCATCGCGTCTGCCGTTTGCGGGAAAGCGGCGCGAAGGTCGGTCCGCGTCGCGACCCCGGTTGCGGCGTCCTCAGCCAGATCCTTCACCGTCGCGTCGTCGGGCGCAATGCTGCGCAGCGCGTCAAGCTCGGCCAGGAAGGGCCCGCCGCGATCGATCGCTGTCTCCAGCGCGGTGACGGCGACGGCCTTCGCCATCTCTATGTCGTTGACCGGTTCGTTGAGCTTTTGTTCCGCCTGGTCGATGCGTCCTGCCAGCTCGGCCTTGGCGGCGGCTGCCGATTGCTCGGCATCGGCGAGGCTGGCTTTCAGCCCGGCGACCTCCTTGGTCAGATTGGCGACTTCCGCTTGAAGCGCGGTGATCTGCGGCGCGCTCGCACTATCTGCGCCCGGCTG
This sequence comes from Sinorhizobium chiapasense, assembly GCF_036488675.1. Taxonomy (NCBI): domain Bacteria; kingdom Pseudomonadati; phylum Pseudomonadota; class Alphaproteobacteria; order Hyphomicrobiales; family Rhizobiaceae; genus Sinorhizobium; species Sinorhizobium chiapasense. Next base: position 3,650,288 of record NZ_CP133148.1, on the reverse strand, counting down.
CTTGGCTGCCTCTTCCAGCGCCGCAAGACGGTTCTCCAGCGGGGCGACGTTCACGGCCGGCGCCGATTGCGATGCGATCTGGGTCTTGATTGCCTCGATTTCGCTCGCGAGGCCCTGGTCGAGGGCGGCATTGCCGCGATCGGGACCGAGCGCCGGAATGTAGCCGGCATATTGCAGCACGCCGGCGCCGAGCAGCGTCACCAGACCGCCGAGAATACCGGCCGCGAGTGCACCCGCGCTCGTCGCCCGTCGCTGCTGTGCCGGCCCTCCCATCGTCCCGTTGCTCAGGTGCGGCGGCTCTTCGTCGAAGGCGGCCGCGGCGGCATCGGCGCGCTCCTCCTCCGTCTGTTCCTTCGCGTCGGCGGAGTCCGCCGCGTTTTCGCTTTCTGCCTGGTTCGCCGAAATCTCCGCGGGCTCGTCGGTGACCGATTCCTGGCTTGCGACAGATTCGGCTTCGTCGGTCGCCGTCTTTTCCGCCTGGAGGTCGATCGTCAGCGGTTCCTTCTCGGATTTCGAGCGGCGCGGCGGGTTTTCCGATACCATGGTGACCTCTTACCGTTGCATTGCCAGTCGGCCTATCAACACAAACCTAGTCAGGCGAACTCCCGAGGGAAAGCCCCCAACTCCGGTTTTTGCCGGAAATGCCGCCAGATGACCCGATCGAACGGCGCCGCGTGCGCGGAAAACCGCTGCCGGCTTTGCTGTTCACGCCTCGAACATGGTTGGCGCCCAGATAAGGCGTCGTGGGCAGGATCAAAGGAGCTTTAGAAGGTGCTCCTCGTCGGGCATTGCCGCGACTTCCGTCGCTGCGCCAGATGGCAAGGCGTCCGCTATCGATGCACTCAAGCAGAGATAGCGCGGGGAAACCGCCGCAGCGTGAAGTCCACTCTGCGAGAGCAGAGCGGCAAACTGCCGCGTCGTTTCACGTGAGTAGAGCAGTACGGCTTCGATCCGTCCCGCGCGCAGAAGACCGGAGAGTTCCTCCGGACGATGGTCGACTGGCGTCATCCGGTAGCATTCGACGGTGCGGTGATCGATGCCGCGCTGCCGCAGCGCCCGTTCGAGGCCATCGGAGCGTGGCGAACCGGCAAGATAGAGCAGCGGTTCGCGAGGCACCGCGCCGAACGAGGCCGCGATCGTTTCGGCGAGACCTTCGCCTGTCCCCGGTCCGACATGAATGTCGGTGAACCCGAGGTCCGAGGCGGCACGGCCGGTCGCCTCGCCGACGCAGAAGAGTGGTGTTTCCAGGTGCGGCTCAAGCGCGCCACCCAGCGCGGTCAGCACTCGGGTTGCTTCCGCGCTCGTCAGTGCGATGGCGCCATGGCCTTGTTTCAACGCGGTCTCGACAGCGGCAACAAGATGTTCTGCCTGCATCAGCGGCAGCATGATCGCCTCGTGGCCCATCGCCTCGAGCTTCAGCGCCGTCGCGGCAGCGGCCGGGCGCGGCCGAGTGACGAGCACGCGCATCGGCTCACGTCCAGCTCGAAAAGAATCCCGGCCCCGCCTTGGCGCGGATGTCTTCGCCCGCCTTCCGTCCGAGCTCGGTCGCCTCCGCCGCCTTGCCCTCGACGGCAATGCGATGGCAGGTTGCGCCATCCGGTGTCAGGATCATGCCGGAAAAGCGGATGTGCGTGCCGTCCGACTGGGCATGGCCGGCGATCGGCGTGCGGCAGGAGCCGTCGAGCGTCGCGAGAAAACCGCGCTCGCAGGAGACGGCCTCATGGGTGCGCGGATCGTCGACGGCGGCAAGAAGCGTGTTAACGCGCGTGTCGCCGACGCGGCTCTCGATACAGATCGCCCCTTGCGCCGGCGCCGGTGGGAACTCCTCCGGATCGAGCAATTCGGTCGGCACGTCGGTCATGCCGAGCCGCTTCAAGCCGGCATAGGCGAGCAGCGTGCCGTCGACCTGGCCTTCGGCGAGCTTACGCAGCCGCGTTTCGACCTGGCCGCGATAGGTGATTACGTTGATGTCGGGCCGGAGGCGCCGTATGAGCGCCTGACGACGCAGCGACGACGAGCCGACCGTGGCGCCGTGCGGCAGGTTGAGGAGCTTCGGCGCCGTCCGTCCGACAAAGGCGTCGCGAATGTCCTCGCGCGGCAGGAAGGCGGAGAGGAAGAGCCCGTCGGGCAGCTTCGTCGGCATGTCCTTCGACGAATGCACGGCGAAATCGAGGTCGCCCGACAAAAGCTGTTGCTCGAGTTCCTCGGTGAACAGGCCCTTGCCGCCGATTTCCGAAAGCGATCGGTCGGTGATCCGGTCCCCCTTGGTGGACAGGATCACGATCTCGAACATTTCCGGCGGCAGACCATGAGCGGCGACCAGTCGATCGCGCGTTTCATGCGTCTGGGCGAGCGCCAGCGGACTGCCGCGCGTGCCGATGCGGAAAGGTTTCGTTTGCATCCTTGGTCATCCATTGTTACTGCATGGTTCCTTAAATCGGGATCGATTTAAGGATAAAACCATGCAGCAGTTCAAAGCGTTACAGCGTCCTTTGTGCGTCTGAAAGACGCACGGCGCTGACACAAGTTCCGTGTACCCACCTTTCCGTGCGACCGCAATCTTTGAGTAGACCACATATGTCCGCGCCCCTGCGTATCCTCGGCATCGAAACAAGCTGCGACGAAACCGCGGCGTCCGTCGTGCTGCGCGATGCGGACGGCAGCGGCCGGATCCTCGGCGATGTCGTGCTCAGCCAGCTGGAAGAGCATAGCGCCTACGGCGGCGTCGTTCCGGAGATTGCTGCGCGCGCTCATGTCGAGGCGCTCGATACGCTGATCGAGGAGGCGCTGCTGCGTGCCGGCGTCAAGCTTCAGGACATCGACGCGATCGCTGCGACAAGTGGTCCCGGCCTGATCGGCGGACTGATCGTCGGGCTGATGACCGGCAAGGCGATCGCGCGGGCGACCGGCAAACCGCTTTATGCCGTCAACCACCTCGAAGGCCACGCGCTGACGGCGCGGCTCACCGATGGCCTCACCTTTCCCTATCTGATGCTGCTTGTCTCGGGCGGCCACACGCAATTGATCCTGGTGAAGGGGGTCGGCGACTACGAACGCTGGGGCACGACGATCGACGACGCGCTCGGCGAGGCCTTCGACAAGACCGCCAAGCTGCTCGGTCTCCCCTATCCGGGCGGCCCCGCGGTCGAGCGCGCGGCCCGAACGGGCGATCCCAAGCGCTTCGACTTTCCGCGCCCGCTCGTCGGCGACGCGCGGCTCGACTTTTCCTTCTCCGGCCTGAAGACGGCGGTGCGCCAGGCGGCGCAATCGCTGGAACCCGTGACGGAACAGGATATCTCCGACATCTGCGCGTCGTTCCAGCGCGCCATCTCGCGCACGCTCAAGGATCGTGTCGGACGGGGACTGAAGCGGTTCAAGGTGGAGTTCGCCACTGTTGAGGAACCTGCTCTGGTCGTCGCCGGCGGCGTTGCCGCCAATCAGGAGCTGCGGGCGACGCTTCAGGATCTTTGCGACCAGAGCGGCTTCCGCTTCGTGGCGCCGCCGCTTCAGCTTTGCACCGACAACGCCGCGATGATCGCCTGGGCCGGCGCCGAGCGGCTGGCGGCGGGACTGGCGGCGGATGGCCTCGACGTTGCGCCGCGCTCGCGTTGGCCGCTTGACAGCCAGGCGCAGGCATTGATCGGCTCCGGCAAGCGCGGCGCCAAGGCATGATGGACAAGATGAGCGAAAAACCGAAGATCGTCGTCGTTGGAGCCGGAGCCTTCGGGACCGCGCTCGCTGCCGTCGCGGCAGCGACCGGCAATGCCAAGGTGACATTGCTGGCCCGCCGACAGGAGACGGTCGAGGAATGCTACCGCACGCGCCGGAACGAGGCATTTCTGCCCGGCATTCCGCTTCCGGCGGGGCTTGCCTTTTCCTCCGATACCGCGACGCTCAGGGATTCCGATATCGTCCTCTTCGCCATGCCCTCGCAGGAGCATCGGGCGGCTGCCCGCAGCTACGGTGCTTGGATCGGCACCGATGCGACAATCGTCACCTGTGCCAAGGGCATGGAGCAATCGACCGGCCGGCTGCTGACCGATGTGCTCGACGAGGAATTGCCGGGTCACAGGATCGGTGTGCTGTCCGGTCCCGGCTTTGCCGCCGATATCGCCAAGGGCCTGCCGACCGCAATGGTCATTGCCGCGCGCGACAGCGAGACGGCGACGGAACTCGCGGAAACGCTCTCCGGCCGGACATTCCGGCTTTACCCCTCGGCGGACCGTGTCGGCGTACAGCTTGGCGGGGCGCTTAAAAACGTGCTGGCGATTGCCTGCGGCATCGTCGAAGGCGCGGGTCTTGGCGATTCGGCTCGCGCAGCGCTGATCTCCCGCGGCCTTGCGGAAATGTCGCGTTTCGTCGTTGCCCAAGGCGGTGAACCCGATACCGTGCGCGGGCTCTCCGGGCTCGGCGACCTCGTGCTGACGGCGACGAGCCATCAGTCGCGCAACCTGCGCTTCGGCATCGCGCTCGGCAAGGACGGGCCAGCAAGCGGACAGGGAGGGGAACTGGTCGAGGGCGCCTTTGCCGCGTCGGTCGCCGCCCGCGTCGCGCACGAATTGGGCGTCGACATGCCGATTACAGAGGCGGTCGCCGCCATCATCGACGGAAGGCTCGACGTCCGCACCGCCCTGGAGCAGCTGATGTCGCGGCCAATCACCCAGGAATGATCCGGCAGCGGGATGAAGCGGTCTTCCGCCGGCATCCCGCTCCGGTTGATAACGTCAGGAGGAACCATGCTCTTCGCACTTCTATGCACGGACAAGCCCGGCGGGCTGCAGCTCAGGCTGGATACGCGTCCCGATCACCTCGCCTATCTCAACGAGCTCAACGCCAAGGGCGTTCTCAAGATCGCCGGCCCCTTTCTCGGCGGGGACGGCAAGCCGACGGGAAGCCTGGTGATCGTCAGGGCCGAGACGCTCGAAGAGGCGAAGGCAATCGCCGAGGCCGATCCCTATGCCAAGGCGGGCCTGTTCTCGAATGTCGAGATCAAGGCCTACAACTGGGTCTTCAACAATCCGGAGGCATAAGCGCGATGGCTTTCTGGCTTTACAAATCCGAACCGGCCAAATGGTCCTGGCAGATGCAGAAGGACGCCGGTGAAAAGGGCACCGAGTGGACCGGTGTGCGCAACTACCTCGCCCGCAACAACATGCGGGCGATGCAGATCGGAGACAAGGGCTTCTTCTATCACTCCAACGAGGGCCTGGAGATCGTCGGCATCACCGAGGTCTGCGCGCTCTCGCATCCGGATTCGACCGCTGGAGGCGACGCCCGCTGGGACTGCGTCGATATCCGCGCCGTCATGGACATCCCGCGTCCGGTCTCCCTCAAGGAGGTCAAGGAAAACCCCAAGCTCGCCAAGATGGCGCTCGTGACCTCGATGCGGCTTTCGGTGCAGCCGGTCACCGATGACGAGTGGATCGAGGTCTGCCGCATGGGCGGGCTCGACAATCCGCCGAGGTAGTTTTTTCGCGTGATTTATCCGAAAACCGGCACCAACTTTTCGGATCACGCTCTGAGAGCCCTTGCATTGAAGACCGATCCCGAAAGCTTCATCCGCGCCAATACCGGTGTACTTACCCCGCCGCATGTGCCGGAAATCCGCCTGCGTCTTGCGAGCGAAGCGCATGACCTCTGGCTGAAGACGGAAGAGGAGTTGGAAGAGATCGGGCTGCCGCCGCCCTTCTGGGCCTTCGCCTGGGCAGGCGGGCAGGGGCTTGCGCGCTACGTTCTCGATCACTCGGAAACCGTGCGCGGCCGCCGCGTCGTCGATTTCGCCTCCGGCTCCGGCCTCGTCGCGATCGCGGCGATGAAGGCGGGCGCCTCTTCCGTCCTTGCCGTCGATATCGATCCCTGGGCAGAGACGGCGGTACGGTTGAATGCGGAATTGAACGGCGTCGAAATCGCATTCAGCGATCGGAACATCATCGGCGAGCCGAAGCTCGCCGATGTCTATCTCGCCGGCGACGTCTTCTATGACAAGGGCTTTGCCGATCTGCTTCGACCCTGGCTTGCCGGGCTGGCGAGGGCTGGCGCGATGGTACTCGTCGGCGACCCGGGGCGCGCCTATTGCCCGCGGCAGATGATGACGGCGCTCGCAACCTATGAAGTGCCGGTCACGCGAGCGCTCGAGGACAGCGAGGTGAAGCGCACGACCGTCTGGCGCTTCGAGCCGGCCGAAGCCGATGTCGCTCCTTGAAACTGCGCAGTTCCGGACGGAAGGCCGTCAAACGCTTTTCCGTTGTTGCTCGTACAGGCCTATGGCCGGATGACGCAGACGCCGTGCTCCCACGAGCAGACGCGGTCGTTCGGTTGGGGCGATACGACGATGATCTTCGCACGCTTCAGCGGCGGGGCGGGGTCGACCGCACCCTCTGTAAAATAGTTGTAGTCGCCGTACTGGCTGAAATAGATGCCGTTGCCCTCCTGCCGGAAGGCGGAAATGCCGCCGGCATAGGTTCCGATACCGGGCGTCACCGAAGGAAAGTCGTCGCCGCCATAGGACCCTATGCCGTTGTATGGCCCGAAGCCGTATCCGCCGCCGATCACGACTACACCATGGTCCCGGCGCCAATCACGCCCCGCGAAGCGCCTAAAGTGATGCTTCAGCCGCACGTGCCGGGTGCGGGTCTGAACGTCGGGCAGGCCCTGCGAAGTGAAGGCCGGGAAATCATCGATGCCGGACATGACGGAGCGGTGCCGGCGATGGCCGGCGAAAAACCGATGGCCGCGGTGCAATTTGCGAAAGCCATGATGGCCGAAGCCGTGTTTGAGCCTGACATGGCGCGTGCGGGTCTGGACGTCGCCAAAGCTCGCGCCGTTCGCCGCTGCCGCCGGCGCGCCGACAGGCATTGCCAGGGCGCAAGCCAGCACTAGAACTTTGGTCGCACCGACCACTCGCAACAGATTCATTCTGCCGTGCCCTCCGAGCCATCCTTAACAAATCGTTAATTCCATCCTGGGCCAGTTGCGGGCAAATGTCACGGATTTGCTTATGTTTTCTCGGCTTATCGTTAATTCGCTCCATGTCTCAGCGGGGCTGAAAAATGCCGTTTTTCGTCTAATCGATTTTATTCATTTTGCTCCGTAAGCATACTTGTCGTTAAGCCTTAGGGTGATTAAAGGTCCGAATGACTGAATTGCGCACAATCGTGTGCGATACCGGACTAAAGCGGTCTAGTTTTGGGCGCGGCATTCCGGTCACACCGTGAGGTTCCGATGACGAATGTCACAAGAAGCCGGCCGCTCTCGCCGCATCTTCAAATCTACAAACCTATCCCAACCATGGTGATGTCGATTGTGCATCGCATTACCGGCGGCGCCCTCTATTTCGGCACGATCCTCGTGGCCTGGTGGCTGATCGCCGCAGCCTCGGGTGCGGCCTATTACGATTGGGTCAGCTGGCTGTTCGGCACCTGGATCGGCAAGCTCGTCCTCTTCGGCTACACCTGGGCTCTCGTTCATCACATGCTCGGCGGCATCCGCCACTTCATCTGGGATCTCGGCTACGGCTACGAGAAGCATTTCGCGACAAAGATGGCCAAGGCGACGATCATCGGATCGGTTTGCTTGACGCTGCTGATCTGGGTGATCGGCTATCTGGTTCGGTACTGAGGGAACACGACATGGACATGCGCACACCTCTCGCCAAGGTTCGCGGCCTCGGCTCCGCCAAGGAGGGGACCGATCATTTCTGGCGCCAGCGCCTGACGGCGGTCGCGAACGTTCCGCTGCTGATCTTCTTCGCCTTCTTCGTGGCCCGCTATGCCGGCGCTCCCCATGCGGAGGTCGTCGCGGCGCTCTCCAATCCGTTCGTCGCGGTGATCATGGGTCTCGTTCTCCTTTCCGGTCTCACCCATATGAGGCTCGGCATGCAGGTGATCATCGAAGATTACGTGCATGCGGAAGGCATCAAGATCGCTCTTCTCATGCTCAACACATTTTTCGCGATCGCGATCGGCGGACTCTGTCTTTTCGCCATCCTGAAGATCGCTTTTGCAGGGTAATTTCGTCATGGCATCGAACAGTTCACCCGCTGCAAACGGCAGGGCTTACCAATATGTCGATCACGCCTTCGACGTCGTCGTCGTCGGCGCTGGCGGCGCGGGGCTCCGCGCGACCCTCGGCATGGCCGAACAGGGGCTCAAGACCGCCTGCATCACCAAGGTTTTCCCGACGCGTTCGCACACCGTCGCGGCCCAGGGCGGGATCGCGGCGTCGCTGCAGAACATGACGCCCGACAGCTGGCAATGGCATCTCTACGACACGGTCAAGGGGTCCGACTGGCTTGGCGACGTCGACGCCATGCAGTATCTCACCATGGAAGCGCCGAAGGCGGTCTATGAACTCGAACACTACGGCGTGCCGTTTTCGCGCAACGAGGAAGGCAAGATCTATCAGCGGCCCTTCGGCGGCCACATGCAGAATTACGGCGAAGGCCCGCCTGTGCAGCGCACCTGCGCGGTTGCCGACCGCACCGGCCACGCAATTCTGCACACGCTCTACGGCCAGTCGCTTCGGAACAACGCCGAATTCTTCATCGAATATTTCGCCATCGACCTGATCATGTCGGACGACGGGCGCTGCACCGGCGTCGTCGCCTGGAACCTCGACGACGGCACGATCCACCGCTTCTCGGCGAAGATGGTGGTGCTGGCGACCGGCGGCTATGGCCGCGCCTATTTCTCGGCGACGTCGGCGCATACCTGCACCGGCGACGGCGGCGGCATGATCGCCCGCGCCGGCCTGCCACTCCAGGACATGGAGTTCGTGCAGTTCCATCCGACCGGCATCTACGGCTCCGGATGCCTGATCACCGAAGGCGCGCGCGGCGAAGGCGGTTATCTCGTCAATTCGGAAGGCGAGCGTTTCATGGAGCGTTATGCCCCGTCCGCCAAGGATCTCGCCTCGCGCGACGTCGTCTCGCGCTGCATGACGCTGGAAATCCGCGAAGGCCGCGGCGTCGGCAAGAACAAGGACCACATCTTCCTGCACCTCGACCATCTCGATCCGGCCGTGCTGCATGAGCGCCTGCCGGGCATTTCCGAGAGCGCGAAGATCTTTGCCGGCGTCGACGTCACCCGCGAGCCGATCCCGGTGCTGCCGACCGTCCACTACAACATGGGCGGGATTCCGACCAACTATTGGGGCGAGGTCCTGAACGCCGACGGCCAGAACCCCGAGCGCATCGCGCCCGGCCTGATGGCAGTCGGCGAAGCGGGCTGCGCCTCGGTTCACGGCGCAAACCGCCTCGGTTCCAACTCGCTGATCGACCTCGTCGTCTTCGGTCGCGCCGCGGCGATCCGCGCCGGCCAGATCATCGACCGCAACGAATCGATGCCGGCGCTCAACACCGCTGCCTGCGACCGCATCGTCGAGCGCTTCGACCGCCTGCGTCACGCCAATGGCAGGACCCCGACGGCAGTGCTGCGCGAGAAGATGCAGCGCGCCATGCAGGAGGACGCCGCCGTCTTCCGCACGCAGGAATCGCTCGAATCCGGCTGCCGCCGGCTCTCGGAAATCTGGAAGGAACTTTCCGACGTCAAGGTCACCGACCGCTCGATGATCTGGAACTCCGACCTTGTCGAAACGCTGGAGCTGGAAAACCTGATGGCCAATGCCATCACGACCATCTACGGCGCCGAGGCACGCAAGGAGAGCCGTGGGTCGCATGCGCGCGAGGATTACACCGAAGGCCCGTTCGGGGGGCGCGACGACGTCAACTGGCGCAAGCATACGCTTGCCTGGATCAACGAGGCCGGCGATGTCCGGCTCGACTACCGCCCGGTTCACACCGACCTGATCGCCGAGGGCATCGATCCGATGAAGATCGCCCCGAAGGCGCGCGTGTACTGATCTCGAGGACTAAGGCACATGGTTGAACTCGCACTTCCCAAGAACTCGCAGGTCAACGAAGGCAAGGTCTGGCCGAAGCCGGTCGGCGCGACGAACCTGCGCGAATACCGCGTCTATCGCTGGAATCCGGACGACGGCAAGAACCCGCGCGTCGACACCTACTATATCGACATCGACGACTGCGGTCCGATGGTGCTCGACGGCCTGCTCTACATCAAGAACAAGATCGACCCGACGCTGACGCTGCGTCGCTCCTGTCGCGAGGGCATCTGCGGCTCCTGCGCGATGAACATCGACGGCACCAACACGCTCGCCTGCACCAAGGGCATGGACGAGATCAAGGGAACGGTGAAGATCTACCCGCTGCCGCATATGCCGGTGGTCAAGGATCTGGTGCCGGATCTCACCAATTTCTATGCCCAGCACCGCTCGATCGAGCCCTGGCTGAAGACCGTTTCGCCGACGCCGGCCAAGGAATGGAAGCAGAGCCACGAGGACCGCCTGAAGCTCGACGGCCTCTACGAGTGCATCCTTTGCGCCTGCTGCTCGACCTCCTGTCCGAGCTACTGGTGGAACGGCGACCGCTATCTCGGCCCGGCCGTTCTCTTGCAGGCCTATCGCTGGCTGATCGATAGCCGCGACGAGGCGACCGGCGAGCGGCTCGACAATCTCGAGGATCCGTTCCGGCTCTACCGCTGCCACACGATCATGAACTGCGCCCAGGCCTGTCCGAAGGGTCTCAACCCGGCCAAGGCGATCGGCGAAATCAAGAAGATGCTGGTCGAGCGCAGGGTCTAGTTCCGACTTTTTGCCGGTCACGGCTTCGACGGCGGGGCTTTCCGGCCCGCCGTCAGATCTCGATGGTTGGGTCGAATCGACCCAAAATCATAAGCGTGATCGGCACTAATAAAGTTAGAGCGGGATGCGGGCGGAAAACCGCGCACACTTTTCCTCATCCCGCTCTGGCGTATTTCACGAACTTCACGGCCCCGTGTCGGCATTTGATTTTGAAACTTTCGGCGGTCCTCATAGCTTTAGGTGGGGATCGGAGATTGCGATGAATCATTTGTTGTTTGCACTTGCCGCCGGGTGCTTGCTGACCTTGCCGGCGCGGGCGGCCGAGCCGCAGTTTGCGCTGTTTGCCGGCGGCTGTTTCTGGTGCGTCGAGACCGATTTCGACGGAGTGCCGGGCGTTCTCGAGACGATCTCGGGCTATGCCGGTGGCACGAGCGCCAATCCGACCTATGAAGATTACGTGAGCGGCGGCCATCGCGAGGTCGTCCGCATCAAGTTCGATCCGGACAGGGTTGCCTATTCGACACTTGTCTCGGTGCTGTTCCACACGACCGATCCGACGGACGGCGGCGGCCAGTTCTGCGATCGCGGCTTTGCCTACTCGACCGCGATCTACGCGCTTGACGAGCGGCAGGCGATGGACGCGAAGGCGGGAAAGATCAAGGCCGAGGCCGAACTCGGAAAGCCGATCGTCACGCCGGTCGAGGGTGCCGCAAAGTTCTGGCCGGCCGAGGACTATCATCAGGACTTCGGCGCCCGAAACCCGATCCGCTACTGGTACTACAGGAACGGCTGCGGCAGGAACCGGACGGTCGAGGCGCTCTGGGGCGACCGCGCCTATGCCGGCGTCAATCACTGATTGTATTTGCGCCGCCCGGCCTTGCGGCATTTTCGGCGTCGAGGGAACCTAGAGTGCACCCATGCGCCCCGGCGTTTCAATCGTGCAACAGGTACTGCTGAAATGCCTTCCCTTGATTTGACAGGTGGATTTGCTGTAGTTCGGCCATTATTATCGCGTTGCATCATGGTTCGATGAAGATATCGGGGGTAAGAGACATGCGGGTTTTTCATGCGGCGGCGGGGCTGGCGGTTGTGCTTGCGCTGACCGGATGCCAGCGGACATCCTTTGGTGGTTTCGGTTCTCGGGATGTTTCACCTGCTCCGCTGCAGGCCCAGCCCGTTCCGACGGTTTCGTCGAGCCAACTCCCCGACCCGACGACGAACACCTCGCAGTTCCCGGCGGCACCCACGGCCGGCACGGCGGCAGCCGGCGGTGCGCCGGCCGGCACGCAAGTTGCGGCCGCCCCGAACGCACTCGACGTGACGAAGGAATCGATGGTCGGCAATTGGCGCGTATCGAGTGCCGGCAGCTCCTGCGACATGTTCCTGACGCTTACGAACCTCGGCAGCGGATCGCGCGGCGGTACGCGCGGCTGCGCCGGCGAGCTGACGACGATGGGCTCCTGGGAAGTCGCCGGCAAGCAGGTGGTGCTCAAGGACCGCGGCGGCAATCCGATCGCCCGCCTATACAAGACCGCAGACGCGCGCTTCGACGGTTCGACCAACAGCGGACAGCCGGTCAGCCTCAGCCGCTGATGGCCACCAACACCCGGCGCTGCGCCGGATGCGACGCGGGATGAGGACGTGTGAGCAGCCTTGCCCGTCCCGCGCCTCCTACCGAAATCGCTCCTTGCTCACCTCGGGTGCCGCGTGCTCAACCCAGACGACAGCATTCTTCACAAGCTTGAAGCGCTCGTTACCGCCGGAGAACGCCAGCGCGACCCGGCGCAAATTGCGATCGCGCGGCGGCTCGATCACCTGACGGCCGAGCTGCTTGCCAGCAGGCCGTCGCGCAAGTCCAATGCGCTCGGCTGGCTCTTTGCCTCGCGCAAGAAGGACCATGCTCCGGTCAGGGGTCTCTATATCCACGGCGGTGTCGGCCGCGGCAAGACGATGCTGATGGACATGTTTTTCGACGCCGTGCCGATCCAGCGCAAGCGACGGGCGCATTTCCACGAGTTCATGGCGGATGTGCACGAGCGCATCTACAAGCATCGCCAGAAACTCAAGAATGGCGAGACGAAGCAGGCCGACCCGATCCCGCCGGTGGCCTCCGAGCTTTTCGGCGAGGCGCGGCTCCTGTGCTTCGATGAATTCTCGGTCACCGACATCGCCGATGCGATGATCCTGGCGCGCCTCTTCGGTGAACTCTTCGCCAAGGGATGCGTTCTCGTCGCGACCTCGAACGTCGAGCCGAACGATCTCTATCGCGATGGCCTCAATCGCGGCCTCTTTCTCCCCTTCATCGACCTGCTGAAGGCGAACGCGGAGATCATTTCGCTTGATACCGAGACGGACTATCGCCTCCAGAAAACCGACGGAAATCCGGTCTGGCTGTCGCCGCTCGGACCGGACGCGGAAGCGGCCATGGATCGCGCCTGGTACTGTGTGACGGCAGGGGCGCCGGTCGCCGCGGCGGAAGTTGCGCGCAAGGGCCGCAAGATCCGCGTGCCGGAGGCTTCGGGCAATAGCGCCCGCTTCACCTTCGCCGACCTTTGCGCGCAGCCGCTCGGCGCCGCCGACTATCTCGCCATCCTGACGCAATACAGCACCATCTTTCTCGATCATGTCCCGCATTTGGGGCCCCACCTGCGCAACGAGACCAAGCGGTTCATTATCCTCGTCGATGCGCTCTACGACCAGGGCGCGCGCCTTTTCGCCTCCGCCGCGGCCGCGCCGCAGCACCTGCTGGCCGAGAAGAAGGGAACCGAAGGTTTCGAGTTCGACCGCACCGTGTCGCGCCTGATCGAGATGCAGAGCGAGGAATATGCCGCGCAACATCCGGCAAGAGCGGTCGTCTGATGACGCAACGGTGACATAAGATCTTACGTTTACGTAAGAATTTTATCATCTAACCGATTGAATTTGCTCTGTCGAAAAGTATGCATTGATATTTTACCATTTGCCGTTTAAGGGCTTTTCGCGAAGGTTTGGCGTTTGCCGCGTTTCAGGCCTCGATCATATTGGGATCACAAAGGAAGCACTTTCATGGCGCGCAACAAGATTGCACTTATCGGCTCAGGGATGATTGGTGGCACGCTGGCGCATCTCGCCGGCCTGAAGGAACTGGGCGACATTGTCCTGTTCGACATTGCCGACGGCATTCCTCAGGGCAAGGGTCTCGATATCGCACAGTCGTCCCCGGTCGAAGGTTTCGACGCCTCGCTGACGGGCGCGAGCGACTATTCTGCCATCGAAGGCGCCGACGTCTGCATCGTGACCGCCGGTGTGCCCCGCAAGCCGGGCATGAGCCGCGATGATCTGCTCGGCATCAACCTGAAAGTGATGGAGCAGGTCGGCGCAGGCATTAAGAAATATGCCCCGAACGCATTCGTCATCTGCATCACCAACCCGCTCGACGCCATGGTCTGGGCGCTGCAGAAGTTCTCCGGCCTGCCGAAGAACAAGGTCGTCGGCATGGCCGGCGTTCTCGATTCGGCCCGCTTCCGCCTCTTCCTCAGCCAGGAATTCAACGTATCCGTCCAGGACGTCACGGCCTTCGTGCTCGGCGGCCACGGCGACACGATGGTGCCGCTCGCCCGCTATTCGACCGTCGCCGGCATCCCGCTCACCGATCTCGTTCAGATGGGCTGGGTCACAAAGGACCGCCTCGAGCAAATCATCCAGCGGACCCGTGACGGCGGCGCCGAAATCGTCGGCCTCTTGAAGACCGGCTCGGCCTACTATGCGCCGGCTGCTTCCGCGATCGAGATGGCGGAAGCCTATCTCAAGGACAAGAAGCGTGTGCTTCCCTGCGCGGCCCACCTTTCCGGCCAGTACGGCGTCAAGGACATGTATGTCGGCGTGCCGACGATCATCGGCGCCGGCGGCGTCGAGCGCATCATCGAGATCGACCTCAACAAGGGCGAGAAGGATGCCTTCGACAAGTCGGTGGCAGCGGTCGCCGGCCTTTGCGAAGCCTGCATCAACATCGCACCCAGCCTGAAGTAACCGCCATCCGGCCAAACAGACAGGAACAACCCCATGAACATTCATGAATATCAGGCCAAGGCTCTCCTGAAGAGCTATGGCGCGCCGGTCGCCGAAGGCGTCGCGATCTTCTCCGCCAACGAAGCGGAAGCTGCCGCGAAGAAGCTGCCGGGACCGCTCTACGTGGTGAAGAGCCAGATCCACGCCGGCGGTCGCGGCAAGGGCAAGTTCAAGGAGCTCGGCCCCGACGCCAAGGGCGGCGTGCGCCTTGCAAAGTCCGTCGACGAGGTCGTCGCCAACGCCAAGGAGATGCTTGGCAACACGCTGGTGACGAAGCAGACCGGTCCGGCCGGCAAGCAGGTCAACCGCCTCTATATCGAGGACGGCGCCGACATCGACCGCGAGCTCTATCTCTCGATCCTCGTCGATCGCTCCGTCGGCCAGGTTGCCTTCGTCGTTTCGACCGAGGGCGGCATGGACATCGAGGCGGTTGCCGAGCATACGCCGGAGAAGATCGTTACCGTTGCGATCGACCCGGGCAAGGGCGTCACCGCGGAAAACCTGAAGACGCTCGCCGACGCGCTTAAGCTCGAAGGCGAGGCGCGTGCCGATGCTGAAAAGCTTTTCCCGATCCTCTACAAGGCCTTCGTCGAGAAGGACATGAGCCTGCTCGAGGTGAATCCGCTGATCGTCATGAAGAACGGCCGCATGCGCGTGCTCGACGCCAAGGTCTCCTTCGACGGCAACGCGCTCTTCCGCCACGAGGACGTCGTCGCGCTGCGCGACACCACGGAAGAGGACGAGAAGGAAATCGAGGCCTCCAAGCACGACCTCGCCTATGTCGCGCTCGACGGCAACATCGGCTGCATGGTCAACGGCGCCGGCCTTGCCATGGCGACCATGGACATCATCAAGCTCTATGGCGCCGAACCCGCCAACTTCCTCGACGTCGGTGGCGGCGCTTCGAAGGAGAAGGTGACGCATGCCTTCAAGATCATCACTGCCGATCCGGCGGTGAAGGGCATTCTCGTCAACATCTTCGGCGGCATCATGAAGTGCGACGTCATCGCCGAAGGCGTGCTCGCCGCCGTCAAGGAAGTGGGTCTCAAGGTGCCGCTCGTCGTTCGCCTCGAAGGCACGAATGTCGAGCTTGGCAAGAAGATCATCAATGAATCGGGCCTCAACGTCATCTCCGCCGATGATCTGGACGATGCCGCCCAGAAGATCGTTGCAGCCGTGAAGGGAGCCTGAGGCCGATGTCCATCCTGATCAACAAAGACACCAAGGTCCTCGTTCAGGGCCTGACCGGCAAGACCGGCACCTTCCATACCGAACAGGCGCTCGCCTATCACGGCACGAAGATGGTCGGCGGCATCCATCCGAAGAAGGGTGGCGAGACCTGGACCGGCGCCAAGGGCGAGCAGCTCCCGATCTTCGCGTCTGTTGCCGAAGGCCGCGACGCGACCGGCGCCAATGCATCGGTCATCTATGTTCCGCCGGCAGGTGCTGCCGCTGCGATCATCGAGGCGATCGATGCGGAAATTCCGCTGATCGTCTGCATCACCGAAGGCATACCGGTCGCCGACATGGTCAAGGTCAAGGCGCGCCTGGAGAAGTCCTCCTCGCGTCTCATCGGCCCCAACTGCCCGGGCGTGCTCACCCCGAACGAATGCAAGATCGGCATCATGCCGGGCAACATCTTCCGCAAGGGCTCGGTCGGCGTGCTGTCGCGCTCCGGTACGCTCACCTACGAGGCCGTCTTCCAGACCAGCAACGAAGGTCTCGGCCAGACCACCGCCGTCGGCATCGGCGGCGATCCGGTCAAGGGTACCGAGTTCATCGACGTGCTCGAAATGTTCCTCGCCGACGACGAGACCAAGTCGATCATCATGATCGGCGAAATCGGCGGTTCGGCCGAAGAGGACGCGGCGCAGTTCCTGAAGGACGAAGCCAAGCGCGGCCGCAAGAAGCCGATGGTCGGCTTCATCGCCGGCCGTACGGCCCCTCCCGGTCGCACCATGGGCCACGCCGGCGCGGTCATCTCCGGTGGCAAGGGCGGCGCGGAAGACAAGATCGCAGCGATGGAATCGGCCGGTATCCGCGTTTCGCCGTCGCCGGCTCGCCTCGGCAAGACGCTGGTCGAAGTCCTGAAGGGCTGAGATTTCAACGGCGAGGCTTGGGGCCGGCGTCACCTGCCGGCCCCAAGCCCGACCAATTAATGACGCAAGCTTGGTGCAGTAAAAGCGCCGAATAAACATGAACGACCGGGAAAACCCGGCATCCCAACTTCAGTCAGGAGGCGAACCGAGGGTTCGCGAAAGACCATGACAAGGCAAGAGGCCAACGAGCAATTCCAGCTCACATCGTTTCTGGATGGCGCCAACGCTGCTTACATCGAGCAGCTCTATGCACGTTACGAAGCGGATCCGTCCTCCGTTTCGTCCGAATGGCAATCCTTCTTCAAGGCGCTCGCCGACCGGCCAGAGGACGTTGTGAAGGCCGCCAAGGGAGCCTCCTGGAAAAAGAGCAACTGGCCGATCGCCGCCAATGGCGAGCTCGTGTCCGCGCTCGACGGCGACTGGGGCGCCGTTGAGAAGGTCATCGAAAAGAAGGTCAAGGCCAAGGTCGAGGAAGCTGCCGCCGTCACGGGCGTACCGGTCAGCGAAGCGGAGGTTCATCAGTCGACGCGCGATTCCGTTCGCGCCATCATGATGATCCGCGCCTACCGCATGCGTGGTCACCTGCATGCCAAGCTCGACCCGCTCGGCCTTGCCGACCCGGTCGAGGACTATGACGAGCTTTCGCCGAAGTCCTACGGCTTCGAGGAAAAGGACTACGACCGCAAGATCTTCATCGACAACGTGCTCGGCCTCGAATACGCGACTGTGCGCGAAATGGTTGAGATCCTCGAGCGGACCTACTGCTCGACGATGGGCGTCGAATTCATGCACATGTCCAACCCCGAGGAGAAGGCCTGGATCCAGGCCCGTATCGAAGGTCCGGACAAGGGCGTCGAATTCACGCCGGAGGGCAAGCGCGCCATCCTGCAGAAGCTCGTCGAGTCCGAAGGCTTCGAGCAGTTCATCGACGTCAAGTACAAGGGCACCAAGCGCTTCGGCCTCGACGGCGGCGAGTCGCTGATCCCGGCTCTGGAACAGATCATCAAGCGCGGTGGCCAGGAAGGCCTCAAGGAAATCGTGCTCGGCATGGCCCATCGCGGTCGCCTCAACGTTCTCTCGCAGGTCATGGCCAAGCCGCATCGCGCCATCTTCCACGAGTTCAAGGGCGGCTCCTATGCGCCGGATGACGTGGAAGGTTCCGGCGACGTCAAATATCACCTCGGCGCGTCGTCCGACCGCGAATTCGACGGCAACAAGGTGCACCTGTCGCTGACGGCGAACCCGTCGCATCTCGAGATCGTCAACCCGGTCGTCATGGGCAAGGCGCGCGCCAAGCAGGACCAGATGGCGACCGTATTCGAGGGCGACATCATTCCGCTGCGCGAACGGGTCAAGGTCATGCCGCTTCTGCTCCATGGCGACGCGGCCTTCGCCGGCCAGGGCGTCATCGCGGAAATCCTCGGTCTCTCGGGTCTGCGCGGCCACCGCGTTGCCGGTACCGTGCATTTCATCATCAACAACCAGATCGGCTTCACCACGAACCCGGCCTTCTCACGCTCCTCGCCCTATCCGTCGGACGTGGCGAAGATGATCGAAGCGCCGATCTTCCACGTGAACGGAGATGACCCGGAAGCCGTCGTCTACGCGGCCAAGGTCGCGACCGAGTTCCGGATGAAGTTCCACAAGCCGGTCGTCGTCGACATGTTCTGCTACCGCCGCTTCGGCCACAACGAGGGCGACGAGCCGGCGTTCACGCAGCCGAAGATGTACAAGGCCATCCGGGCCCACAAGACGGTCGTCCAGCTCTATTCGGAACGGCTGATCGCCGAAGGTCTCATGAGCGAGGGCGACGTCGAGAAGATGAAGGCGGACTGGCGCGCCCATCTCGAGCAGGAGTTCGAGGCCGGCCAGTCCTACAAGCCGAACAAGGCCGACTGGCTCGACGGCGCCTGGTCGGGTCTGCGCACGGCCGATAACCAGGATGAGCAGCGCCGTGGCAAGACCTCGGTGCCGATGAAACAGCTGAAGGAAGTAGGCCGCAAGATCTCGGAGATCCCGGCGGGCTTCAACGCCCACCGCACGATCCAGCGTTTCATGGAAAACCGCGCCAGCATGGTGCAGACCGGCGAGGGCATCGACTGGGCAATGGCGGAAGCGCTCGCCTTCGGCACGCTCGTGACCGAAGGCACCAAGATCCGCCTCTCCGGCCAGGATTGCGAGCGCGGCACGTTCTCGCAGCGCCACTCAGTACTCTATGACCAGCAGACGGAAGAGCGCTACATTCCGCTCGCCAACCTGTCGCCGACCCAGGCGCGCTACGAGGTCATCAACTCGATGCTCTCGGAGGAGGCGGTGCTCGGTTTCGAATACGGCTATTCGCTTGCCCGCCCAAATGCGCTGACGCTGTGGGAAGCCCAGTTCGGCGACTTCGCCAACGGCGCTCAGGTGGTCTTCGACCAGTTCGTCTCATCGGGCGAACGCAAGTGGCTGCGCATGTCCGGCCTCGTCTGCCTGCTGCCGCACGGCTATGAAGGCCAGGGGCCGGAGCACTCCTCCGCACGCCTCGAACGCTTCCTGCAGCTCTGCGCGGAAGACAACATGCAGGTCGCCAACGTCACCACGCCGGCGAACTACTTCCACATCTTGCGCCGCCAGGTGAAGCGCGACTTCCGCAAGCCGCTGATCCTGATGACGCCAAAGTCGCTGCTGCGGCACAAGCGCGCGGTCTCCAGCCTTTCCGAAATGGCGGGCGAGAGCTCCTTCCACCGCCTGCTTTGGGACGATGCGGAAGTCATCAAGGACGGCCCGATCAAGCTGCAGAAGGACTCGAAGATCCGCCGCGTCGTGCTCTGCACCGGCAAGGTCTATTACGACCTGCTCGAGGAGCGCGAGAAACGCGGCATCGACGACATCTACCTGCTGCGCGTCGAGCAGCTCTATCCGTTCCCGGCCAAGGCTCTGATCAACGAGCTCAGCCGCTTCCGCAATGCGGAGATGGTGTGGTGCCAGGAAGAGCCGAAGAACATGGGCGCCTGGTCGTTCATCGATCCCTATCTCGAATGGGTGCTCGCCCATATCGATGCCAAGTATCAGCGGGTGCGCTACACCGGTCGTCCGGCCGCCGCTTCGCCGGCAACCGGCCTGATGTCGAAGCATCTGGCGCAGCTTGCCGCCTTCCTCGAGGACGCGCTGGGGGGCTGATCGGTCCCCCACGGTCTGCCAATCGCTGGAGCACTTCCAGGAAAAGTGCCTAGCGGTTTTCCGTCCGGAAGTGCGTAACTCAAAGAGCTAGAAACAGATATCTGATCAACGGAACAACAATCATGGCAACAGAAATCCGCGTTCCCACTCTTGGCGAATCCGTCAGCGAAGCGACCGTCGGCACCTGGTTCAAGAAGGTCGGCGATGCGATCAAGGCCGACGAGCCGATCCTCGAACTTGAGACCGACAAGGTGACGATCGAAGTTCCGGCACCGGCCGCCGGCACGCTCTCCGAAATCGTGGCGCAGGCGGGCGAGACCGTCGGCCTCGGAGCACTGCTCGGCCAGATCGCCGAAGGCGCTGCCGCTGCCGCTGCTGCTCCGGCTCCGGCAGAGAAGAAGCCCGAACCTGCTGCTGCCGCTCCGGCCCCGCAGCCGGCCGCTCCCGCGCCGGCGCAGCAGGCGACGTCGATGCCCCCGGCTCCGGCTGCCGCCAAGCTCATCGCGGAAAACAACATCTCGGCCGAGCAGATCGATGGGTCCGGCAAGCGTGGCCAGGTGCTGAAGGGTGACGTGATCGCTGCTCTCGCCAAGGGAGTTTCCGCTCCCGCCGCCGAACCGGCAAGGGTCCAGGCGCGCGCGCCGGCGCCGGCCGAGGATGCCGTGCGCGAAGAACGGGTCAAGATGACACGGCTGCGCCAGACGATCGCCAAGCGCCTCAAGGACGCGCAGAACACCGCCGCGATGCTCACCACCTACAACGAAGTGGACATGAGCGCGGTGATGAGTCTCCGCAACAAGTACAAGGACATCTTCGAGAAGAAGCACGGCGTCAAGCTCGGCTTCATGGGTTTCTTCACCAAGGCTGTCACGCATGCGCTGAAGGAACTGCCGGCGGTCAACGCCGAGATCGACGGTACCGACATCATCTACAAGAACTTCTGCCATGTCGGCGTCGCCGTCGGGACAGAAAAGGGCCTCGTGGTGCCGGTCGTGCGCGATGCCGACCAGATGTCGATCGCCGAGATCGAGAAAGAAATCGGTCGCCTCGGCAAGGCCGCCCGCGACGGCGCGCTGTCGATGGCCGACATGCAGGGCGGCACCTTCACGATCTCCAATGGCGGCGTCTACGGTTCGCTGATGTCTTCACCGATCCTCAACGCGCCGCAGTCCGGCATTCTCGGCATGCACAAGATCCAGGACCGGCCGGTCGCGATCGGCGGTCAGGTCGTCATCCGTCCGATGATGTATCTTGCTCTCTCCTACGATCACCGCATCGTCGACGGCAAGGAAGCGGTTACCTTCCTGGTGCGCGTCAAGGAGAGCCTTGAAGATCCGGAGCGGCTTGTGCTCGATCTCTAAGACAGGCGGGGGCGAGAGCCCCCGCTTCTTCTCGTGGGATGCGCGGATGTCGTTGGAACTGAGCTACCTCCTGTGGAGCGCCGTGCTCGCCTTCGTCTACATGATGGCGCAGGCGGGCGCTTATCGCCTGCAGAACGGGCTCGTCGAGGCGGATCCCAACCGGGACGTTCAACCGCCGCCGGATGTCTTTACGGCACGCGCGACGCGGGCGCTCCGCAATTTCCACGAGACCTATCCGATCTTCATCGTACTCGTCGTCGTGACGGAGTTCACCGGGCGCGGCGGACCGCTGACCGGCTGGGGAGCGGCGATCTGGTTCTGGGCGAGGGCGGCCTACCTGCCGATTTATGTCGGTGGGCTGGGCCTGGTTCGCTCGGCAGTGTGGGGTGTGTCCGCTATCGGGCTTGCCCTGATGTTTGCAGGCATCGCGATCGACTGCATGTTTCCTTAAATCGTAGCCGATTTAAGGAAACATGCAGCAACTCAAAGTGCTACAGCGTCCTCTGCGGCGCTGTAGAAGGAGGACGAAGCATGGCATTCGAACCGAACGTTCCCCCGATCCAGGCGCATATCTGCGTCAAGGACGGCCTTGCCGCCATCGCCTTCTACGAAAAGGCGTTCGGCGCGGTAAACACGTTTCACCAGATGGCCGAGGATGGCAAGCGCGTCATGCACGCCAATCTGGCCCTCTTCGGCGGCGAGATCATGCTGCATGACGAGTTTCCGGAGTTCGGCATGAGCATCAGCTCGCCCAAGACGGCGGGCGGGGCCAGCGTCGCGATCAATATCAACCTTCCGAAGGCGGAAGATGTCGATCAGGCTTATGCCAACGCGATCACCGCCGGGGCATCGACAGTGATGGTACCGCAGGATACCTTCTGGCAAGCACGCTATGCGCGCATCCTGGATCCCTTCGGCCACATCTGGGCCTTCAACGCACCGGTCGCAAAATCATGAGCAATTACCTGATCGAACTCGCATCGCTGATGGCGATCTTCTCGTTCGCCATCGTTTCTCCCGGCGCCGACCTCGCCATGGTGATCAGACAGTCGCTCGTGCACGGGCGGCGCCCGGCGATCATCACGTCGTTCGGCATCGGCACATCGCTGATGTTTCACGTCACCTACACCATTCTCGGCCTGGGGCTGATCATTTCCCAGTCGATCTACCTCTTCAATGTCGTCAAATGGTGCGGCGTCGCCTACCTGATCTATATCGGTATCAAGGCACTCCGCGCTGGCCAGACGGAGATCGTGGTCGAGGCAGAGGATGCCGGGTCGGGGCGGGAGCAGTCGGCGCTGAAGGCCTTCGGCCTCGGTTTCGCCGCCAATGCGCTCAACCCGAAAGCGGTGTTCTTCTTCCTGTCGATCTTCTCGACGGTGGTCAGCGCGCACACGCCGATGATGGTCAAGTTCGGCTACGGCCTTGTCATGGCAAGCTGCCTGATCCTCTGGTTCGTCGGTGTCAGCCTGTTCATGACGACGCCGCGGATGCGGGCCGCCTTCACGCGGGCAAGCAAGTGGATCGACCGGGCAAGCGGCGTGGTCTTCATCGGGCTCGGGTTGAAACTCGCGACCGAAAAGGCCGCCTGATGCCAAGCGGCCGGACCGTCCTTCCCGCCGCATTTGCGGCCGTGTTCGCGGCTACGCCGGCGTTTGCGGACGAGTGTAAGCAGGCGCATGCGATCTATGCCGATCCGGCCGGCGTCTACGAGTTGCGATTCGAGCCGGTCGGCTCGGAAGCGGCCGTCACCAGCAATCACTTCAAGGTCACGATCGGCAAGACCCGCCTCTCGCTCGACGGCGTCGTGATGCAATCCGGCGAGCCGCTCCGCGCGAACGGCATCGTCATGCATGATTGCCCGACAGGCGACGTCACCGGTGCGGAGCTTGAGGCCTGCACCGTCTGGCAGGGCGTGATCTATACCGTCGACAAGGCCGGTCGTGTCGGCCTGCTTCAGGCGGAGGACGCGCCGGCCGCCGAGCGGGTCTTGCTCCCCGGTTTCGGCCCGTCGCTGCGCGCATCGAGCGCCTGGGGCGAAAGCAAGGCGAAGGCCGACAGCTCCGACGTCTTTGAGTTCAAGGGATGCGGCGCATGAGCGGCGGGCGTGTGGTTCTCGTCACGGGCGGCAGCCGCGGCATCGGTGCCGCCGTCTGCATCGCAGCGGCGAGTGAAGGCTGGCGGGTCGCCGTCAATTACGCCTCGAATCGGCAGGCCGCGGAAGAGGTGGTGCGTGCGGTCGAGGCAGCGGGCGGCGCCGCGATCGCGGTCGCGGGAGACGTCGGTTCTGAAGCCGGCGTGAAGGCGATCTTCTCCGCCGTGGACGCAGCCTTCGGCAGGCTCGACGGGCTCGTCAACAATGCGGGCATCGTCGGCCCACCGCAGCGCATCGACGAGATTTCTCCCGAACGGCTGGACCGCATGTTCCGTGTCAACGTGACCGGTTCCATCCGTTGCGCGGCCGAAGCGGTGCTCAGGATGTCGACGCGTCACGGTGGGCGTGGCGGTTCCATCGTCAACGTCTCGTCCGTGGCGGCCATCCTGGGTTCACCCGGGCAATATGTCGACTATGCCGCCGCAAAGGGCGCGATCGACACTTTCACCGTCGGGCTGGCGCGTGAAGTGGCGGCGGAGGGCATTCGCGTGAATGCGGTGCGCCCCGGCATCATCGATACGGACATTCACGCCTCCGGCGGACTGCCGGACCGCGCCCGCGACATGGCGCCTTCGATCCCTGCGCAACGCCCCGGTACAGCCGGCGAAGTTGCCGATGCAATTCTCTATCTCCTGTCGGATAAGGCGACCTATGTGACGGGGGCAATTCTCAACGTCAGCGGCGGTCGGTAACCGCCCTGAAACAAGGATTATCAAATGGCTTATGATCTCATCGTTATCGGAAGCGGCCCCGGCGGCTATGTCTGCGCCATCAAGGCGGCGCAGTTGGGCATGAAGGTTGCCGTGGTCGAAAAGCGCAGCACCTACGGCGGCACCTGCCTCAACGTCGGCTGCATTCCTTCCAAGGCGATGCTGCATGCTTCCGAGATGTTCCATCACGCGCAGCACGGCCTGGAGGCGCTGGGAGTGGAAGTCGCGAGCCCGAAGCTCAACCTTCAGAAGATGATGGCCCACAAGGATGCGACCGTGAAGGCGAACGTCGACGGCGTTGCCTTTCTCTTCAAGAAGAACAAGATCGACGGCTTCCAGGGCCTGGGCAAGGTGCTGGGCCAGGGCAAGGTTTCCGTCACCAACGACAAGGGCGAGGAGCAGGTCCTCGAAGCGAAGAACATCGTGATTGCCACGGGCTCGGAGGTCGCCGGTATTCCGGGCGTCGAGTTCGAGTTCGACGAGAAGGTCATCCTCTCCTCGACCGGCGCGCTCGAACTGGAAAAGGTGCCGGCGAGCATGATCGTCGTCGGCGGCGGCATCATCGGCCTCGAGCTCGGCTCGGTCTGGGCGCGCCTCGGCGCAAAGGTGACGGTGGTCGAATTCCTCGATACGATTCTCGGCGGCATGGACGGTGAGATCGGCAAGCAGCTCCACCGGATGCTGACGAAGCAAGGCATCGACATCAAGCTCGGCGCCAAGGTGACTGGCGTTGCGAAGCCTGGCAGCGGCGCGAGGGTCACCTTCGAGCCGGTCAAGGGCGGCGAGTCGACCACGCTCGACGCGGATGTCGTACTGGTCGCGACCGGGCGCAAGCCGTGCACGGAGAATATGGGCCTTGCCAAGGCGGGTGTCGTGCTCGACTCGCGCGGCCGGGTCGAGATCGATCGTCACTTCCAGACGAGCATCACCGGCGTCTACGCGATCGGCGACGTGGTACGCGGTCCGATGCTGGCCCATAAGGCGGAGGACGAAGGCATTGCGGTGGCGGAGATCATCGCCGGTCAGGCCGGTCACGTGAACTACGACGTCATTCCGAGCGTCGTCTACACCCAGCCGGAGGTGGCTTCGGTCGGCAAGACCGAAGAAGAACTCAAGGCTGCGGGCGTCGCTTACAAGGTCGGCAAGTTCCCCTTCACCGCCAATGGCCGTGCCCGCGCGATGCTGCAGACGGATGGTTTCGTCAAGATCCTGGCCGACAAGGAAACCGACCGCGTGCTCGGCGGCCATATCGTCGGCTTCGGCGCCGGCGAGATGATCCACGAGATCGCGGTGCTGATGGAATTCGGCGGTTCGTCGGAAGACCTCGGACGTACCTGCCATGCCCACCCGACCATGTCGGAAGCGGTCAAGGAAGCGGCTCTCGCCACCTTCTCCAAGCCGACCCACATGTGACAATTGGCCGGGGGGCTGCGACAAGCGGCCCCCTGCCATGCGCCGCTACGTGGCGCGAACATGAACGGACCGATATGAGGATCGTTCATGAGACCGCGAAGCGTCGCCGCTCACCTCCCGAACGCGATACTGCCCGAGGCCGACTGGGCGGACCGCTACGAGCTTCTCGTTCTGAACGAGCGATTGACGGCGGGCGAGGCGGCCCGGCGGATGCTTGATCCATTACCGGCCTGGGTCCGCGGCCTTCTGGCACTTCGAAACCGCATCGTGTCGCCCGTCAGGCTGAGGACTGCTGCACCTGCTGCGGATCGCGGTCTGATCGGGTTCTTTCCGGTTCTGCTCGATGACCAGCACAAGGCCGTTCTCGGCTTCGACGACCGGCATCTGGATTTTCGTATTGTCGTGGACGTCCGCGAGGGTCCGGCCGACAGCCAGGTGGTCGGCGTCACCACCCTGGTGCATCGCCGCAATTTTCTCGGCCGCATCTATCTCGCGCTTGTCACGCCTTTCCACAAGACGATCGTCCCGGCATTGTTGGCCGGGCTGAACGAACGGCATTGAGGGCGATCTAACTCTTTGAAATTACGCAATTCCGGACGGAAAATCGTTACACACTTTTCCTGGAATTGCTCGAGTGTCAGTTTGCCGGCGTGACGGTGAAGCCGCGTTGGCGCAGGAGTTCGACCAGACCCTCCGCGCCGGAGAGGTGCAGCGCGCCAACGGCCATGAAGGCGTTGCCGCCCTTCAGGATCGGTTCGGCGCGCGTCGCCATGATCTTGTTGCGGTCGATGATGATGCGCTGCTCGAAATCGGCAAAACCGAAGTCCTTTGCCGCAGTCTCAGAGGAAACGGATTTCATCATCGGCATGATCATTCCGGTGTCGCCGGAAAGGTAGAGATCGGTTGTCGTCGCCATGACATCGTCGATGGTCTTGCCGAGCGCCAGCGTCTCGATCAGCGCCTGCAGGTGGAGCTCGACGGGCAGCGAGTCCATCGCCGAAAGCTGCTCGACCAGGGTCTCCAGGCCCTTCAGCGTCTTCCCCTCCCTGACGGCGTCCTCCGCCAGCTTCTTGTCGAGGAAGGACGCGCCGGCAGCCTTGCGCGACATCTCGCAGGCCGGAAGCGCGACGAAACTTGCAATCATCCACGGTTTCATCTTGGCGACGAGCGGCAGGGGAATGCCCCGTTCCTTGAGGCCGCTTTCCAGGCGCACCCGATCCTCTGGCCTCAGAAAGTCGTTGATCGTCTTGTCGCCGGCGAACATGGTGAGGTCCGGGCGCATCATGATCGCGGCCGCCGCCTTCTTGTCGTCGACAATCTCGTCCGATTCGACGATGACGATCGCCGCCTTGGCAAAGGCGTCGACCGCACCTTCCGGCATCGCCAGGACGCGCGGGTCGGTGACGTGCATGGTGCCGAGCAGCCAGGAGGGAGCCGATCCTTGGGCTTCGATTTTCCAGAGGAGGCCCTTTCCGTTCGGTACCGCGTCGGCCTCCTGGCGCAGCGCGGCGAGGCGCGTCGGGTCCGACTGTTCCAGTCCCGCCAGGATGTTGCTGCCGCCGCAGGCGGACTCTTCGGCAGCGCGAGCATCCGAAATGCAAAGAACTATGGCTATGAGGCTCGCGAGCACCAGAAGATGCAGGGACGCGATCAGCCACAGGGCGCTGTCCGCAAGCCTGTCGGCGAGATTGCGAACGGGTCTTGAAATCGGAAACGTCGTCATCGGGCACCGATTCTGCACAACTCTACTTGAAATGACGCAATTCCGGACGGAAGACCGCCGCACATTGCTCTCTCGAACCCTACGCGGCGATGGTCACGGGTTCCTTAACGGGTTTGGTTAATCCGGTACTTGGCCGAATTTCAGGCGCGGGCCGAATTTCAGGCGCGGGGATGAGCGCGATCGTAGATTTCCAGCAGACGAGCCGAATCGACGCCTGTGTAGACCTGCGTTGTCGAAAGGCTGGCATGGCCGAGCAGTTCCTGGATGGTGCGCAGGTCGCCACCGCCGGCGAGAAGATGCGTGGCGAAGGAGTGACGTAAGGCGTGCGGTGTTGCCGAATCGGGAAGGCCGAGGGCGGCGCGCAGTTTCTGCATCTCGCGCTGGATGATGGCCGGCTGCAGCGTCGCGCCGCGGGCGCCGCGAAACAGCGGTGCGCTGGCGGCGAGAGAGTAGGGGCAAATCCGGATGTAGGTGGCCACGGCATCGGTCGCGGCGGCAATAAGCGGGACCAATCGTGTCTTGCTGCCTTTGCCGTTGACGCGCAATGACGAGCTGGCGCCGGCAAAATCGTTGGGCGTCAGCGCGAGCGCCTCCGATATGCGCAGGCCGCAGCCGTAGAGAAGCGTCAGCACCGCGGCGTTTCGGGCGGCGATCCACGGCTCTTCCGCAAGCTGTGCGTCCGACGTGACAACCTTCAGCGCTTCGCGGTCCGTCAACGATTTCGGCAGGGACTTCGGCTGTTTCGGCGAGCGCACGGCCTGGGCACCCGCGGCGTTGGCAAGGCCATTTCTTTCCAGGTAGCGCAGGAAGGAGCGGAGGCCCGCGAGCCCGCGTCCGAGCGTACGTGCGCCCGCGCCGTGTTTGCGCCGCTGTGCCAGGAAACCGCGCAGATCCGCCGGCCGCAGCGTGCGGATATCCGCCAGGCGCGGCGGCCCCGCGAGATGGCCGGTCAGGAAGGTCAGGAATTGCCGCGTATCGCGCTCATAGGCCTCGACCGTCTTTGCGGACAGACGCCGTTCCTGGGTGAGGCTCGCCAGCCAGCGCTGCCGTTCCGCCATGACTTCGGGGTGACCAATTACAAGAAGCTCGTTCATCGTCGCTCCGGCGATTCCGTGTGCCGTACACAATGTGGCCGGGCGTCTTATGTTTTTGCTAACGCACTTCTTTTTGCTGTGGCGCTCTTGGAATTTGTCATTGTTCGATCATATTGAACTGCGATGGTCGGTCAGCAAACGCGGATGGGACTATGGCGAGACGGGACATGGGGGGCGGATTCGCGCAATTTGCTGAGGCCATTGCTCTGGTTTCTCAGGGACAGCCCGGCCATATCGTCGATACCCTGATCGCGGAACGCGGCCAGAAGATCGTTCGCCACCCATTGTGGCCGGCCATGCGGCCCTTTCTCTATACCCTGCTCAACTATCGCAAGGCGATCGAGTTCGCCGATGCGGTCGCTAACGTGCCGGGTTTTCAGGCGTTCGAGCACCTGAGCCACCTGCTTTCGCTCGACATTCGCGTCGACAGGGCAGAGCGCATACCGGCAAAGGGCGGCTTTCTCCTTGTCAGCAATCATCCGACCGGCATTGCCGATGGCATAGCGGTTTTCGATCTTTTGAAGTCCCGCCGACCGGACATGATGTTTTTCGCCAATCGCGACGCGATCAGGGTCAATCCGCGATTCGTCGAGATGGTCATTCCGGTCGAGTGGCGCGAAGAATACAAAAGCAAGCTCAAGGCTCGCGAAACGCTGCAGGTCACCAATCGAGCCATCGAAGAGGGCAAGGCAACTGTGCTTTTCCCTTCGGGCCGCATCGCCTACTGGGCCGATGGACGGCTCAATGAACGTCCATGGAAGAGCTCTGCCGTCGGCTTCGCGCGCAAATACGGCCTGCCGATCCTGCCGGTGCACATGAGCGCACGCAATTCCGGTCTCTTCTACTGGTTCGCCAAATGGTCGACGGAACTGCGCGACATGACGGTGTTCCATGAACTTCTGAACAAGAAGGGCGACCTTTTCGATTTTCGCGTCGGCAATCT
Source organism: Sinorhizobium chiapasense (assembly GCF_036488675.1). Lineage (NCBI taxonomy): Bacteria > Pseudomonadati > Pseudomonadota > Alphaproteobacteria > Hyphomicrobiales > Rhizobiaceae > Sinorhizobium > Sinorhizobium chiapasense. The sequence continues at coordinate 3,620,925 of NZ_CP133148.1, read as the reverse complement.
GATCGCGCCCGAAGCGCTCGACGGCGATCCGGCGGACGTCACGCGTGCGCTGGAAAGACATACGGTTTTCGAACTCGCGGCCGACAGCGATGCCGTGTTCGTGTCGTCCGCTAAGGCGGAGTGAGCTTTTGCCGTTGCCCCTCATCCGGCCTGTCGGCCACCTTCTCCCCGCCGGCGGGGCGAAGGGGGCTCGCGGCGCCTTCCCAGTCCCCTCGCCCCGCCTGCGGGGAGAGGGCCAGGGTGAGGGGGCCATCATCCCGACGTGACGGTGATGAGGGGCGAGGCCCGCATCGCTGCGAGGCCCCGGAATTTGCTGCGAAAAGCCCGAAACGATCAGCCGATCTTCTGGCCGGTCTTTGCCCAGTCGGCCAGGAACATTTCCAGGCCCTTGTCCGTCAGCGGGTGCTTGACGAGCGCCTTCAGCGTTGCCGGCGGCGCGGTGACGACGTCGGCGCCGATGAGGGCGGCTTCCTTGACGTGGTTGACCGTGCGCACCGAGGCGGCAAGGATTTCCGTCTCGTAGCCATAGTTGTCGAAGATGTGGCGGATTTCACGGATGAGATCCATGCCGTCGAAGGCGATGTCGTCGAGGCGGCCGATGAAGGGCGAGACAAAGGTCGCGCCGGCCTTGGCGGCCAGCAGCGCCTGGTTGGCCGAGAAGCAAAGCGTCACGTTCGTCTGGTGACCGTCCGAGGTCAACGCCTTGCAGGCCTTGAGGCCGTCAAGCGTCAGCGGCACCTTGATGCAGATGTTGTCGGCGATCTTCGAAAGGGCGGCCGCCTCCTTCATCATCTCGCTGTACTCGGTTGCTGTCACTTCCGCAGATACCGGTCCGTCGACGATCGAGCAGATTTCCTTCGTGACTTCGACGATGTCGCGGCCCGACTTCAGGATGAGCGAGGGGTTGGTGGTGACGCCGTCGAGCAGGCCGAGGTCGTTCAGTTCCCGGATTTCCTTCACGTCGGCGGTATCAACGAAAAATTTCATGGAGGTGTCTCCCTTGGGGCATGATTGCCATTCGGGCGCATATCTGCCGGGCGGAAAACCCGCGGGCAGAAACCGCGCGTTGAAACTCTGGTGGAACCGTGACAAACCCTGCTTTCTGCAAGGCAGCGGTTCGCTGCGCAGTTTTCTTTAACTGAAAGCGGTGGCAAGGTCACGGCAAAATGACTCTTGATTCAACCGATTTATTCGGGGCCGTATCTGACCGCCGCATTGTGCCCGTCCTGGTGCCGATGCCGGCGCCGAGGGCCTATTCCTATGTGGTGCCGGATGGCATGGCGGTCGAGCCGGGATCGATCGTGCAGGTGCCGCTGGGCCCGCGCCTGGTCGTGGGCGTGGTCTGGGACGGCGCCGATGATGGTACGGTCGATCCGAAGAAACTGAAGCCGATCGAGAAGGTTTTTGACTGCCCGCCGTTGACGAGCGAGATGCGCGCCTTTCTCGATTGGGTGGCGGCATATACGGTGACGCCGCCCGGGCTCGTCGCACGCATGGCATTGCGTGCGCCGACGGCCTTCGATCCCGAGCCGATGGTGGAAGCGCTGCGCCTGACGGACCAGCGGCCGGAGCGCATGACTTCAGCGCGCGAAAGGGTCATCGCGGCGGCAAGCGACGGCTTTTCCTGGACGCGGTCCGGGCTTGCGCACGCGGCGGGCGTTTCTTCGAGCGTCGTCGACGGCCTTACCGCGCAGGGCGCATTCGAAGCCGTTTTCATGCCGCCGCCGCCCGTTGTCGCTCCGCCCGATCCGGATTTCACCGCTCCCCGACTGGAGGGCGCGCAGAAGGATGCCGCAGCCGATCTGCTGGCGGCAGTGGAAGAGGGAAGATTCTCCGTTTCGCTGATCGACGGCATTACCGGTTCCGGCAAGACCGAGGTCTATTTCGAGGCGATCGCCGCGACGTTGCGGGCCGGCAAGCAGGTGCTGATCCTTTTGCCGGAAATCGCGCTGACCGCGAGCTTCCTCGAACGTTTCCAGGACCGCTTCGGTTCGAAGCCCGCCGAATGGCATTCCGATCTCGCGCCGCGAACGCGCGAGAAGGTATGGCGACAGGTGACGACAGGGACGGTTCGCGTCGTCGCCGGCGCCCGTTCCGCCCTGTTCCTGCCCTTCGAGGATCTCGGCCTGATCATCGTCGACGAGGAGCACGACCCCGCCTACAAGCAGGAGGATCGCGTCTTCTACAACGCCCGCGACATGGCGGTCGTGCGGGGGCGGATCAGCGGCTTTCCGGTCGTCTTGGTGTCGGCGACGCCGTCCGTCGAAAGCCGGGTCAACGGGGAAGTGGGCCGCTACAGGCCGATCCACCTGCCGACGCGATTCGGAGATGCGGCGCTGCCGCATCTTGGCGTCGTCGACATGCGCCGCCATCCGCCCGAACGCGGCGGCTTTCTCTCGCCGGTGCTCCTCAACCAGATCGGCAAGGCGATCGGCCGTGGCGAACAGGCGCTGCTGTTTTTGAACCGGCGCGGCTATGCGCCGCTGACGCTCTGCCGCGTCTGCGGCCATCGCTTCCAGTGCCCGGACTGCTCAAGCTGGCTCGTCGAACACCGCTTTCGCGGCCAGATCCAGTGCCATCATTGTGGCTATTCGGAGCGCACACCGGAAGCCTGCCCCGAATGCGGCACGCTCGATCACCTGGTCGCCTGCGGACCCGGGGTCGAGCGCATTGCCGAGGAGGTCGACCGGCATTTTCCCGAGGCCCGCACGATCGTGCTCTCCTCCGACCTGATGGGTGTCAAGCGACTGAGGCTGGAACTGGAAGCGATCGCGCGTGGCGAGGCGGACATCGTCATCGGCACCCAGCTCGTCGCCAAGGGACACAATTTTCCGCTGATGACGTTGGTCGGCATCGTCGACGCCGATCTCGGCCTCGCCAACGGCGATCCGCGCGCGGCGGAGCGGACGTTCCAACTGCTCTCGCAGGTGACGGGTCGCGCCGGACGGACGGGCCTGAAGAGCCTTGGGCTGCTGCAGACCTATCAGCCGCAGCACCCGGTGATGCAGGCGATCGTCTCGGGCGATTCGGACGCCTTCTATGAGCGCGAGATCAATGAACGGGAACGCGCCGCGCTGCCGCCCTTCGGCCGGCTCGCCTCGATCATCGTTTCGGCCGATACGCGCAACGACGCCGAAAGCCATGCGCGCGGCCTGCGCATGGCGGCCCCGCGCGTCGACGGCATCTCTATCCTCGGTCCGGCCGAGGCGCCGCTCGCGCTCATCCGCGGACGGCACCGTTTCCGCCTGCTTGTCCACGGACGGCGCAACAGCGACATGCAGGCCTTCGTCAAGGCGATGATTGCCGGCGGGCCCAAGGAGAAAGGATCGATCAGCGTGCAGCTCGACATCGATCCGCAGAGCTTTCTGTGATCGATCGCGTGAACGCGACGGAGCGGATTCACATCGGCGCCGACATGCGCTAGACCTCTCGCGGTGCCGCGTCTGCGAGGAATCACGCGGGGCGCGACACCACGAGGATGATACTATCAGCGGGGACGGCATGGAGTTCTACATTCCGACGGAAACCGGGGAGTTTCTGGCATTTTGCGCGGCGGCGGCCGCGACACTTATCGGCCTTGTCATGCTCTTTGCACCCCGCCTTGCCTTTCGTGCCGCCGGCATCGGCGTTGCCGAGGGGCGCCGCGGCGGGCTTGCGGAGGTCCGCTCCACCATGGGCGGCATGCATGTCGGTCTCGGGCTCGGCGCCATCCTGCTCGGCCAGCCGATGGTCTATCTTGCCGTCGGTGCAGCCTTTGCACTCGCCGCCTTCGGCCGCATCCTGTCGATGATGAGCGACAATGGCGCGACGCTCTTCAACTGGATCGCCCTTGCCGTTCAGGCGGCGCTTGCGATCCTGCCGCTTGCTTACGTTTTCGGGCTGATCTGACGACGATCGACACGATTTCGACGCTCCGTTCCGGATTAACGGCAAAATTCGACCGATGTGGGTCGACTTATGCCGCATTCCTGCCGTTGGCGTGTTGCGAGTCCAAACATCCTATGCTAGACGAACCGCGAATTGCGGGGGAAGTGGGTCGAGCGGCCTCGATATCCTGCGAGTTATTGCAGCAAATTCAAGATGTTAAGTCAGCGGTTCGCCGCAGCTGACGTTCTTGGATGATTTAGAGAGAAGCTTGTGCCCGTGGCAGACACATCCCAGCTTATTTCCGGTGTTGCAGAAAGATATGCGTCCTCGCTCTTCGAGCTCGCTCTCGATGCTGGTTCGCTCGAGGCGGTCGGTGCCGATCTTAATCGCGTCCAGGCGCTGATCGACGGAAGCGATGATCTGAAGCGACTGATCGTAAGCCCCGTCTTTTCTGCCGACGACCAGTTCAAGGCCATTTCCGCGGTCGCCGAAAAGGCTGGCATCTCCGGGCTGGTCGGCAACTTCCTCAAGGTCGTTGCTCGTAACCGCCGTCTCTTTGCGCTGCCGGGCATCATCAAGGCGTTTCGCCTGATTGCCGCGCGCCATCGCGGCGAAATTTCCGCCGACGTCACGTCGGCCCATGCGCTCACTCAAGCGCAGGAAACTGAATTGAAGGCGACGCTCAAGGGCGTCACCGGCAAAGACGTGGCGATCAACGTCACCGTCGACTCGTCTATTCTTGGAGGTCTGATCGTCAAGGTCGGGTCCCGCCAGATTGACACCTCCCTTCGCACCAAACTCTCTACCCTTAAGCTTGCACTGAAAGAGGTCGGCTGATGGATATCCGCGCCGCGGAAATTTCCGCAATTCTCAAAGATCAGATCAAAAATTTCGGCCAGGAAGCAGAAGTCTCCGAAGTCGGCCAGGTGCTTTCCGTCGGTGACGGTATCGCCCGCGTCTACGGCCTGGACAACGTACAGGCAGGCGAGATGGTCGAATTCCCCGGCGGAATTCGCGGCATGGCGCTGAACCTCGAAGCCGACAACGTCGGTGTGGTTATCTTCGGTTCCGACCGTGACATCAAGGAAGGCGACACCGTCAAGCGGACCGGCGCCATCGTGGACGTCCCGGTTGGTCCGGAACTGCTCGGCCGCGTCGTCGACGCGCTCGGCAACCCGATCGACGGCAAGGGCCCGATCAACGCCAAGCAGCGCGCCCGCGTTGACGTCAAGGCTCCCGGCATCATTCCGCGCAAGTCGGTTCACGAGCCGATGTCGACCGGCCTCAAGGCGATCGACGCGCTCATCCCGGTCGGCCGCGGCCAGCGCGAGCTCGTCATCGGCGACCGCCAGACCGGCAAGACCGCGATCATTCTCGACACCTTCCTGAACCAGAAGCCGATCCACGACAACGGCCCGGAACAGGACAAGCTCTACTGCGTCTACGTCGCTATCGGCCAGAAGCGCTCGACCGTCGCTCAGTTCGTGAAGGTTCTCGAAGAGCGCGGCGCGCTGCAGTACTCGATCATCGTTGCTGCGACCGCCTCCGATCCGGCTCCGATGCAGTATCTCGCTCCGTTCGCCGGCTGCGCGATGGGCGAATACTTCCGCGACAACGGCAAGCACGCGCTGATCGGCTATGACGACCTTTCCAAGCAGGCCGTCGCTTACCGTCAGATGTCGCTGCTGCTGCGCCGCCCGCCGGGCCGCGAAGCTTATCCGGGCGACGTCTTCTACCTGCATTCCCGCCTCCTGGAGCGTGCTGCAAAGCTCAACGACGACAAGGGTGCTGGCTCGCTGACGGCTCTGCCGGTCATCGAAACGCAGGGCAACGACGTTTCCGCGTTCATTCCGACCAACGTGATCTCGATCACCGACGGCCAGATCTTCCTTGAAACAGACCTGTTCTACCAGGGCATCCGTCCGGCCGTTAACGTCGGCCTGTCGGTTTCGCGCGTCGGCTCCTCGGCGCAGATCAAGGCGATGAAGCAGGTCGCAGGCTCGATCAAGGGTGAACTCGCGCAGTACCGCGAAATGGCGGCGTTCGCACAGTTCGGCTCGGACCTCGATGCCGCAACGCAGCGCCTCTTGAACCGCGGCGCCCGCCTGACCGAGCTCCTGAAGCAGCCGCAGTTCTCGCCGCTGAAGACGGAAGAGCAGGTGGCGGTGATCTTCGCAGGCGTCAACGGCTACCTCGACAAGCTGCCGGTCAACCAGGTCGGCAAGTTCGAGCAGGGCCTGCTCTCCTACCTGCGTTCGGAAGGCAAGGACGTGCTGGAAGTGATCCGCACGGAAAAGGCGATTTCCGACGACACCAAGGGCAAGCTGAAGGCTGCAATCGACACCTTCGCCAAGTCTTTCGCCTGAGCGGGTTTCATTTAGGACGGACAACGGATGCCTTCACTTAAGGATCTGAAAAACCGGATCGCCTCCGTCAAGGCGACGCAGAAGATCACCAAGGCGATGAAGATGGTCGCCGCGGCGAAGCTTCGGCGCGCGCAGGAGGCGGCCGAGGCCGCCCGGCCTTACTCGCAGCGCATGGCTGCCGTTCTCGCCAACATCGCCCAGGCGGTCGGCGCGGACGAAAGCGTACCGCAGCTGATGACGGGAACCGGCAGGGACGACACGCATCTCCTGATCGTCTGCACGGCGGAACGCGGCCTTTGCGGTGGCTTCAACTCGCAGATCGCGCGCTTCGCCCGCGATCATGTGCGCAAGCTGCTCGCAGCCGGCAAGACCGTGAAGATCATCTGCGTCGGGAAGAAGGGGTTCGATATCCTGCGACGTGAATTCGCGTCGCTGATCATCGACCGTGTCGACCTGCGTGAAGTCAAGAAGATCGGTTTCGAAAACGCCGATCAGATCGGACACAAGGTCATCGCGCTCTTTGAGAAGGGCGAGTTCGATGTCTGCACGCTGTTCTACTCCGAGTTCAAGTCCGTCATTTCGCAGGTTCCGACCGCGCAGCAGCTCATCCCGGCCTCGGCCGGCGATGTTTCCGTGGAGACCACGGATGCTTCGGCGATCTACGAATACGAGCCGGACGCAGCCGCCATCCTGACCGATCTCATCCCGCGCAACATCTCGGTGCAGATCTTCCGGGCTCTGCTCGAGAACGTCGCTGGCGAAATGGGTGCCAAGATGAGCGCCATGGACAATGCGACGCGCAACGCCGGTGAGATGATCAACAAGCTGACGCTCAACTACAACCGTCAGCGGCAGGCGCAGATCACCAAGGAACTCATTGAAATCATCTCTGGCGCGGAAGCGCTCTAAGGTTACGAAAGAGGGTAAGAATTATGGCTAAGGCAGCTACCCCGAAAGAAACCGCAGCGGCGAAGAAGCCCGCTGCACCGCGTAAGGCAGCTTCCGCCAAGACGGTCGTTACGGCTACCGGCGCTGTCGGTCGCGTCACGCAGGTTATCGGCGCCGTTGTCGACGTCGCTTTCGAGGAAGGTCAACTCCCGCAGATCCTGAACGCGCTGGAAACCGACAACAAGGGCAACCGCCTCGTTCTCGAAGTCGCGCAGCATCTCGGCGAAAACTCCGTCCGCACGATCGCCATGGACTCGACCGAAGGTGTGGTTCGCGGCCAATCGGTCACCGACACCGGCGGCCCGATCTCGGTTCCGGTCGGCAAGGAAACGCTTGGCCGCATCATGAACGTCATCGGCGAGCCGGTCGATGAAGCTGGTCCGCTGAAGACTTCGGCCCGCCGTGCGATCCACCAGGACGCTCCCGCCTATGTCGAGCAGTCGACTGAAGCGCAGATTCTCGTCACCGGCATCAAGGTCGTCGACCTGCTCGCTCCTTATGCGAAGGGTGGCAAGATCGGTCTCTTCGGCGGTGCAGGCGTCGGCAAGACCGTTCTGATCATGGAACTGATCAACAACGTCGCCAAGGCGCACGGTGGTTACTCGGTGTTCGCAGGCGTCGGTGAACGCACCCGCGAAGGCAACGACCTCTATCACGAAATGATCGAATCGGGTGTGAACAAGCACGGCGGCGGCGAAGGGTCCAAAGCCGCTCTCGTTTACGGCCAGATGAACGAACCGCCGGGCGCCCGCGCTCGCGTCGCGCTCACCGGCCTGACGGTCGCTGAACAGTTCCGCGACGAAGGTCAGGACGTTCTCTTCTTCGTCGACAACATCTTCCGCTTCACCCAGGCGGGTTCGGAAGTGTCGGCTCTGCTCGGCCGTATTCCGTCGGCCGTGGGCTATCAGCCGACGCTCGCCACCGACATGGGCGCGATGCAGGAGCGCATCACCACGACGACCAAGGGCTCGATCACCTCGGTTCAGGCCATCTACGTTCCGGCCGACGACTTGACCGACCCGGCGCCGGCGACCTCGTTCGCCCACCTCGACGCAACGACCGTTCTGTCGCGCTCGATCGCGGAAAAGGGCATCTACCCGGCCGTGGACCCGCTTGACTCGACCTCGCGCATGCTCGACCCGATGATCGTCGGCGAAGAGCACTACGAAGTGTCGCGCAAGGTGCAGTCGACGCTGCAGCGCTACAAGGCGCTCCAGGACATCATCGCCATCCTCGGCATGGACGAACTTTCCGAAGAGGACAAGCTGGCGGTTGCCCGCGCCCGCAAGATCGAGCGCTTCCTGTCGCAGCCGTTCTTCGTCGCCGAAGTCTTCACCGGCTCGCCGGGCAAGCTGGTTGCGCTTGAAGACACGATCAAGGGCTTCAAGGGCCTGGTCAACGGCGAATACGACCACCTGCCGGAAGCTGCCTTCTACATGGTCGGTTCGATCGACGAAGCGATCGAGAAGGCCAAGAAGCTGGCTGCCGAAGCCGCTTAATCAGCATCGTGAACCGTGGCGCGATCCATTTCGCGCCACGGTTTTCATTCTGCCGCGACGAGCGGCAGAGAACATGCCACAGCCGCTGCCAACGGGCGGCGCGCGCACCAGAAGTGAATGGTCATGGCCGACAGTTTCAATTTTGAGCTTGTTTCCCCCGAGCGCCTGCTGCTTTCGGAAAAGGTGACGGAAGTCGTCATTCCGGCAACCGAGGGCGAGATGACCGTGATGGCCAATCACGCGCCGACGATGACGACCGTCAAGCCGGGCGTGGTTACCGTGAAGACGGCTGACGGCAAGACCGAGCGTTTTGCGGTCTTCGGCGGTTTCGCCGATATCCTGCCGACCGGTTGCACGCTGCTTGCCGAGTCCGCCGTCCACGTCGACGAACTCGACCGCACCGTCCTGGAGAACCGCATCGACTCAGTTCGCGCCGAACTGGAAGGTGCGGGCGACGAGAAGAAGACTCGTCTCGAGCAATTCATCGCCGAACTGACGAAGCTCGGGGAGATCGTCATCCCGGCCTGAAAGGGACATCCCGATAAGGGATAATGCCTATCGAACCCCGCCTCGAGCGGGGTTTTTCATGTCCGCTGATACCGCACGTTTGATGTTCGGGAGCCGGGCGAACGTCTCCGGGGAGGCGGTGTGAGTGAAATGCCCCTCACCCTGACCCTCTCCCCGCGGGCGGGAGAGGGGACAAGGAATTCGTCGACCGCTCATACTTCCTCCGGGCAATGGGTTGAACGGTGCAGTTCGTTCTCCCGCCGGCCGGGAAAGGGAATCTGGACGTACGCTGCAAGTCTCCTTCGCCCCGCTTGCTGGGAGAAGGCGGCCGGCAGGCCGGATGAGGGGCGATGCTCGGTTTCCGGACGGCCTTGAACGCAAAATGCCCGGACATCGTCCGGGCATTTTGCGCGTTTTCACTTTTTTGGTGCGGAGGGGAAGCCGTTCAGGATTGGCGTCTCAGCCCGCAGCGCGCTCAATGTCGCTTTTCTGTGCGTAGTAGTGACCGAAGCGGTTGGCGAGGAAGGTGTCGAGCGCGATGTCTTCCTGGCGAACGAAGCCCTTCGTCGCGATCTTCCCGTCGGCGAGCAGGTCGAGGACGGCGCAAATGCTGCCCGCCGTGGTGATCTGGATGCCGCTTTGCATGCGTCCGGCGACGACGCCGCTATAGACCTTGTTGGCGTAGGTTTCCTGAACCAGGCGGCCTTCGCGGAAGCCGGAGACGGTGACGAAGATGACGACGACGTCCTGCGTGGTGGTGGGCAGCGCGTTCTCCAGAATATCCTTCAGCACCTCGCGGCGATGGCGCAGGCCGAGGTCGTTCAGGAGCGCCTTGAAGATCGCGGCGTGACCCGGATAGCGGATCGTCTTGTAGTTCAGCGTGCGGACCTTGCCCTTCAGCGACTCGCAGAGCGTGCCGAGGCCGCCGGAGGTGTTGAAGGCTTCGTAGGTGACGCCGTCGAGCGAGAATTCCTCGCGCTCTTCCATCGCCGGAACGTCGATCAGCGAACCTTCGACGATCGCTTCGCAGGGTTCTATATATTCGTTGATGACGCCGTCCGTGCTCCAGGTCAGGTTGTAGTTGAGGGCGTTGGACGGATATTGCGGCAGGGCGCCGACGCGCATGCGCACGCTCTCCAACGTGTCGAAGCGCTTCGCCAGATCGTTGGCGACGATCGAGATGAAGCCCGGTGCAAGGCCGCACTGCGGAATGAAGGCGGTCTTCGCTTGTGCCGCGATCGCCTTGACCTGGCGGGTCGACTCGACGTCCTCGGTCAGGTCGAGATAGTGGATCTCGGCTTCGGCGGCGGCATCGGCAATGGCGACCGTCAGGTGGAACGGCGCGGCGCTCAACACGGCGAACTTGCCGGTCAGCAGGGCGACGAGAGCTTTCTTGTCGGCGATGTCGATGGTCGCGGTCGAAATGGCGTCGTGCTTTTCGACCTGCTGCAGTTGCTCGGCGCTGCGGTCGGCGACACAGACGCGATAGTCGCCGGTATGCGCCAGCATGCGTGCGATGGTGGAGCCGATCTTGCCGGCGCCGATGACAACGATGTCTTTCATTCTTTTCCCCAAGGTATGAGCTGCTTCGTATTCCATTCTGTCGCGATGACCTGTTGATTTGAAGCGGCGATCCGGCTAAATCGCCGGTCAATATTCGGCAATTCGCCAAAATGGATCGACGATATGCAGGTCACCGACAAGGACCGTGAGCTCCTCGCCATCCTGAGCGAGAATGCGCGCATGCCGACGGCGACGATCGCGCGCCGGCTCGGCCTTTCGCGCACGACTGTGCAGGCGCGAATCGAACGACTGGAGCGAGAGGGCGTCATTGCCGGCTATGGCGTGCGGCTTTCGGAAAGCTACGAGAAGGGGTTGGTGAAGGCGCATGTGCTGGTCACCATTGCGCCGCGGGCGCTGAGCCGCGTTACACCCGAGCTCGGTGCAATCCGGGAGATCCGCACGCTCCATTCCGTCAGCGGCAGCTTCGATCTCATCGCGGTCGTGGCGGCGGCCTCGATCAGCGAACTCGACCTGCTGATCGATCGCATCGGCGAAATCGACGGGGTCGAAAAGACGCTGTCGTCGATCATTCTCTCGACTCGCATCGACCGCTGAGCGGTGGTGGTTTCAGCGCTCCAATTGCTCATTCGCTGATGGAGAGGCGTTGTCGGGCACGGCGTCTGGCGCGTTCCAGGCCGCCGGACCGCGCACGAAGGATACAGCCGAGCCGTCGCCAGGGGTGAGCCACTTGCCGCGGTCGAAAAAGAGTTCGGCTATACTTTTCGGCCGTGTTCGTGCCGCCTGGTTGGCGAGAAAATTATAGCGGGGAACGTCGCCCGATTCCTGCTTGAACTGGATGCGGCTGCCGAAGCGCTTGAGATCGAATTCGCGAAGCGCGTGGATCCGAAGGGCGATGCTTTCGCTATCCGCCCAGCGGACCTGCGTGAGGAATACCGAGGCGGCTTTGGCGGCAGCGCTGGTGACGGCCTGCGTGTCCTCGGGCCGTTCTATGTTCAGCTTCACGCGGAACGAAGTGATTTCGTCTTCGCCGCTGCCTTTGACGAAAATGAAGATGGACGAGGGGTTGTCTTCGCCAGGCCGGGCAAGCGGAATGAGCGACGAGCATTCCCACCGGCCGCTTTCGGCGGACTTCCACTCAAGTTCACGAAAGCCCGCGTCGCGCAAGCCTTCGCAAAGCGCGCGCGGGTCGCTGCGGATCTCGCGCAGGAACTGTTGCTCCGGCGTGCGCAGGTCTTCGAAAATCCGCGCCGGCAGCAAGATCCGGGGCGCTTCCGGTTTTTTGCTGACTTCGTGGAGCGGCTCGGCTTGTTTCGTCTCCGGCTTCGCCTGCTCCAGGAATGTTGTTGGCACACCGGCGGCCGTGAGGAGTTTTTTCAGGTTGCGCTGCTCGTTGGCAAGAAGAGCGGTCGCCAGGATCGCGGTGAAGACGAGCCCCACGGCAAGGAAGAAAAAGGCGATGCCGGGCCGGCCTTTCTGCTTCTTTTCCATCGGACGTCAACGCCCCGCCTTGAAAGGTGCCCGAGCGACGCAACGTGTCTCGCACGCTACGGAGATCGCGGTGTACGCAGCCAAAACGCAACGCCACAGAGGCCCGCTATCCTGGATCGGGTCGCCGTTCATGCCGGCCTGCTCAGCGCTGCATGGAGGCGAAGCACCTCGTCCGTCGATGGCCGGTTGCGTGGCAGCCCGAGATAATAGCCGTAGCCGGAGGCAAGGCTGCGTTGGCCGAGCATCGTCAGGCGGCCATCATTGAGATGTTCCCGCACCAGTCCAAGGCTGCCGAGCGCCACGCCGTCGCCGCGCACCGCCGCATCGATCGCCATCACATAGGTCGAAAAGGTGTATTTGGGGCGCGGCTTTACGCCGGTCCGGGAGGGCCCGATCCGCTCGAACCATTTCTGGAACGAAATCCAGTGGGCATTGAAGCGGTCGTAGTCGATGAGGTCGAGCCTTGCGATGGCCTCGGGCGGCAGTTCGGCGGCATCGAGACCCCTGGCAGCGAGATAGTCGGGCGAGGCGACCGGCGCCAGTTCCTCGGCCATCAACAGGGTGAGCGACCAGCGCGGGTGGTCTCCGGTCGAATAGAGAATGACGATGTCGTTGTTTTCCGAGGCAAGCTCGGAGGGGCTGTCGGTCGTCAGGAGACGGATCGAGATGCCCGGGTTCTCCTTGCCGAACTCGCGCAGCCGCGTACCGAGCCAGAGATGCGAGACCGAGCCGCTCGCGGCGATCGAGATCGTCTGGCCGGAGGCGCCGCGGAAAGGTTCGAGGCTCTCCTCGAGATAGTCGAGCGAGGCGCGTATCCGCTGGAAAAGCCGCTCGCCTTGCGGTGTCAGTTCCAGGTTCTTGCCGCGACGGCTGAAGAGCGGACTCCCGAGGTGATCCTCAAGCGTCTTGATGCGGCGGCTGACGGCCGCCTGGGTGATGTTGAGCTCGCGACCGGCGCGGGAAAAGTTCATGTGCCGGCTCGCGGCGTCGAAGACGCGGAAGGCCTCCAGCGGAATGCGATCGAGCAGACTGTTTTCCATGACTTCAGGTTATCAAAAAGGCCGAAAATTCACCGGATTTGAAAATATCAGATCGTGTTGCAGGGTAAAGCTGCAACACAGGCCAGCCGGGAGCACGACCCCTTGCAGTTCTCCACGTCCTTCATTCCGGAAATCCGCTTCGGAGACAATATTCATTTGATGATCGGCAAGGCTGCAAAGGAGCTCGAAGCGCGGCGCGCGGCCATTGTCATCGATGGCTTCCTCGCGCAGTCGGGGCTCGCCGAAAGCATCGTGAAGGATCTTGAACGGGAGGGTATCCGCGCCCGCATCTTCTCCGATTTCGCCGGGGAGCCGAAACTTGCCCACCTGCATGCAGCGCTCGAAACGGCGATGGGCTGCGATCTCGTGATCGGCATCGGCGGCGGTTCGGCGCTCGATATCGCCAAGATCGTCGCCTGTTGCGCCGCCTCGGGCCGGGATCCGATGCACTACGCGCTTGCCGCCAATCCGTTGCCGAAAAACCCCTTGAACAGGATCCTGGTGCCGACGACGGCCGGCACCGGATCGGAGACCTCCGCCACCAACATCTTCTCGGGGCTCGAAGGCAAGAAGCTTTGGATCTGGGGCGCCGAGACCAAGGCCGATCTGGTGCTGCTCGATCCGTCGTTGACCGTGACGTTGCCCGCCAATCTCACGGCCTGGTGCGGGCTTGATGCGTTCGTCCACGCTTTCGAAGCGGCGACCAATCGCAACACGCATCGCGGCGCCCAGCTCTACGCTCATGAGGCATTGCGGCTGATCACCGGCGCGCTGGAGACGGCGGTGAAGGAGCCCGGCAATCTGGAAGCGCGGGGCAAGGTGCTGCTCGGCTCCTGCTATGCCGGGGTCGCCATCGACAATTGCGGTACCGCGATCGCACATAACATCAGCCATGCTTTGGCCGGACTTGCGCCGGTGCAGCACGGGCTTGCCACCGCGCTTGGGTTCGAGGCGACGATCGGCTGGCTCGTCGAGGCCGACACGGCCGATCTCGACGGTGCGGCAAGGGCATGCGGCGTCGACAGGGCCGGCGATCTTCCTGCCTTCGTTTCCGATCTGATGGACCGCTGCGGTGTCGTGCGCGCTTTGCCGAAGACTTTTGGCGCGTTCTCGGCGGCCGATCTCGGCCGCGAGATGAAGGCTCCGGAGAATCTGCCTATGCGCCGGTCGACGATCCGCGACGTGACGGACGGCGATATCGATCATTTTGCGGCGAGGATGATGGCGCTCGTGAAAGGACAATAAGATGACGAAGGAATACACGCGCGCCTATTGGGAAAGCCTGCTTGCCGAACTGACGCCTGAGGGTCGGCATTTCATCGATGGCGTACACAGGGCGGCCGCATCCGGCGCGACGTTCACGCGCATCCGGCCGATGGACGGAAAGCCGGGCGCCAAGCTCGCCCGCGGCGATGCCACCGATGTCGATAACGCGGTCGCGGCTGCCCGCTCCGCCTTCGACAGCGGCGTCTGGCGCAAAAAGGAGCCGCTGGAAAAAAAGAAGATCATGCTCAAATGGGCGGATCTCATCCGGCAGCATGGCGAGGAGCTCGCTTTGCTGGAAACGCTCGATGTCGGCAAGCCGATCATGGCGTCTCTTAACGTCGATGTCCGCCTCGCGGCCGATGGCATCCAGTACTACGGCGAGATGATCGACAAGCTCTATGACGAGATCGCGCCGACCGGGCCGAGTGCGCGAGCCTTGGTGCGGAAAGTGCCGCTCGGCGTCATCGGTGCGATCACGCCGTGGAACTATCCGCTGATCATCGACGCCTGGAAGCTCGGACCGGCGCTTGCCGCCGGCAATTCGGTCGTGCTGAAGCCGGCCGAACAGTCGTCGCTCTCGGCCATCCGGCTCGCGGAACTCGCACTAGAGGCCGGGCTTCCGGCCGGTGTGTTCAACGTCGTCACCGGATACGGCGAGGAGGCCGGCAAGCCGCTGGCGCTGCATATGGATGTCGACATGATCGCCTTCACCGGCTCGACCGAGGTCGGCAAGCTGATCATGGGCTATGCGGCGCAGTCGAACGTCAAGCGGGTGGCGTTGGAACTCGGCGGCAAGTCGCCGCTCGTGGTCTTCGAAGATGGCGATCTCGATGCGGCAGCGAGCGCCGTCGCCTGGGGCTGCTTCTACAATTCCGGCGAAACCTGCCACGCATCGACGCGGCTGATCGTCCAGCGCTCGATACAGGAGACGTTGATCGAAAAGATCGAGGCGGTAACCAGACGCGAGATCACGCTCGGCCATCCGCTCGATCCTTCGGCGCAGATCGGCGCCTTGATCGAGGAGGACCATATGAACAAGGTGCTCTCGATGATCGGCACCGGCGAGAAGGAGGGCGGTCGCCGTGCCTTCGGCGCCGAACGGGTGATGGGTGAAACCGGCGGCCATTATGTTTCGCCCGGCGTCTTCATCGACGTCACCAACGACATGACGCTCGCGCGCCAGGAGATCTTCGGGCCGGTGCTCGCCGCCATTCCCTTCGACACGGAGGAGGAGGCGCTGAGGATCGCCAACGATACGATCTACGGGCTGGCGGGCGCCGTCTTCACCCGCGACATGGACCGGGCGCATCGCTTCTCAGAGGCGATCCATGCGGGCACGGTGTGGATCAACACCTACGACATGTCGAACTTCGCGACTCCCTTCGGCGGCTTCAAGCAATCCGGCTTCGGCCGCGACCGGTCGGTGCATGCGATCGACAAATATTGCGACTACAAGACCATCTGGCAGCAGTTCGGCTAGAATCTTCGCCGGATGTGAAAAGAGGCGGATCGGAGGAGTCATGAGCAAGATCGTTTCCATCGAGATCACCCATCACCGCCTGCCGCTCGATCCGCCGTTCAAGGCAAGCTGGGACGGGCGGCCGCGTAAACACTTCGATGCGACGATCGTCCGGGTGCGCGATGACGAGGGCCGCGAAGGGATCGGATCCGGTGATCTGATGAAGGGCTTCGAGGGGCACGAAGACCTTTTCATCGGCGAAGACCCGCGCCATGTCGAGCGGCACTACGAAGTGCTGTCGCATATCAGTTTCCACTATGGCCGCTGCTGGCCGATGGATCTGGCGCTCTGGGATCTCATCGGCAAGATTACAGGCGAGCCCGTCTGGCGCATGCTTGGCGGACGGGCGGACCGCGTCCGTCTCTATGCTTCATCGGGCGTTCTCCGTGATGCCGGGGCGATGGCGGCGCAGGCCGAGAGCTATCTGGAGGAAGGTTTTCCGGCGATGAAGGTCCGCTTCACCTCGTCCGCCGGCGGCCGCAACGGCTGGCGCGCCGATGTGCGGGCACTTGAGGCGATCCGAGCGCGGGTCGGCGACCGGCTGGAACTGATGGTCGACTGCAATCAGGGCTGGCGCATGCCTTGGGATACAACACTTGCCTGGACCTTCAAGGATGCGGTGGCGGTTGCGAGAGAGTTGGAGCGGCTCGGTGTCTACTGGATCGAGGAACCGCTGCATCGCTCCGACCGGAAAGGCATGAGGCGGTTGAGCGATGCGACGTCCGTCCGCATCGCCGGCGGAGAGATGACGCGCGAGCTTTATGAATTCCGTGACATCATCGAGGAGCGGGCCTGCGATGTGATTCAGCCGGACGCCGCGCTGGTCGGCGGCATCACCGGCTGCCGCAGGCTTGCCTGGCAGGCGCGCGAGGCGGGCGTGATGTTCACGCCGCATTCCTGGACCAACGGCATCGGCGTGCTGGCAAACGCCCATCTGACGGCGGGCGTCGGCGAAGCGCCGTGGCTCGAATACCCGTACGACAATCCGGAGTGGAGCGAAGCGCGTCGCGACTATCCGATGGCAGCGCCACTGAGACACGCGAAGGGTTGGCTCGAACTCGGCGAGGCGCCGGGTCTCGGCGTCGTCCTCGACGAGGAGCGGTTGAAGGCGATCCGGATCGGCTGAGACATCGGCCGAACGGCACTTTCACTCATGCCAAGATCTCACGACAAGGCATGAGACTGCTGCTCCACGCCTGTCATCGCCCGGTCTCGTGCCCATTGCTGTTGCTGAGGTTGAGTGACAGAGCCACTATCAACCTTTGTGACATTTAACGCCCAAAGTGATCCGCATCCCTGGAACTTCCCCGTCTTGGCATTGTTTTGCCCGGCACTATAAAACTGTTATGTAAGGCCGGGCTAATTCAATCCTGAGAGTGACGCAGTTTGGCGATCGGAAAACAGACCTTTGAAGGCGTTTCGAGACTCTGTCGAGGCTGCTTTGGCATCCCGGCCTGATTATCGGGGTCGAACTGACGTGACAGTCGAGCCAAATATTCGCGCCGTACCGCGGCGCGATGACATTCAGGGCCTGCGGGCAATCGGCGCGCTTCTGGTCGCGATATATCACATATGGATCGGCCGGGTGTCTGGGGGTGTCGATGTGTTCTTCATCGTCTCCGGCTACCTGCTCATTGCGTCGCTGGCGCGCCAGGCGGAAGCCGAGCATCGCGTGGACCTCGTCCTCTTTACCACCAAATTGGCCCGCCGGCTTCTGCCCTCGTCCTTTTTGGTGCTTGCTGTGATCGCGACGTCGGCGCCTTTTTGGCTACCGAGAATGCAATGGCAAACCGTTATGCAGCAGATTGCGGCCAGTTCTGTCTATCTCGAGAATTGGCTGCTGGCGACTGCGGCGATCGATTATCTTGCACGAGACGAAGTGGCAAGCCCGGTCCAGCACTACTGGGCGATGGCCGCCCAAGTCCAATGCTTGCTGATTTTGGGTGCGGCTGTTGCCGTATTTACCTTGATAAGGCGTCGGCCGTCGCGCACTGACCTGTTGGCGTTTCTCATAAGTGTATTCGCGCTGTCGTTAGCCTACTCGATCTACAGCACGTCCCGAAACCAGGCATTCGCCTACTACGACACCTTTGCACGGATCTGGGAGTTCGCGCTTGGCGGAATCACTGGCCTGCTGCTGCCCGGTATCAATTTGTCGCCAATACACCGGACGATCGGCGGGTGGATCGGCTTGGTTGCCATCTTGAGTTGTGGCATCGTGCTTGAGATATCGACTGTTTTCCCCGGCTACGCCGCGCTCTGGCCGACGCTCGCCGCCGCAGCGATCCTTGTTTGTGGCAATGGTCCGCCGTTACGGTTCGGCGTTGCCAGATTGCTGGCCGCGCGACCGCTGGTGTGGCTTGGAGACATATCCTATTTTTTATATCTCTGGCACTGGCCGATCCTCGTCTTCTATCTCACCTACTCGTATCAAACCTCGGCCGGTCCAATAGAGGGCGCGGTCGTCCTGATCGTCTCCATCGTCCTTTCCCATGCTACGACGCGAATGCTCGATGGACGTTTTCCTGGACGGAAGAATGATGACCGGCCTTTGCAAACGGCGTTCGGAGCGATCATTGCTCTTGCCGTGATAGCCGCGGGCCTGTTCGTCTGGAGAGGGGAGGCTGCTCGGAGCATGGCCGAGGAGCGGTTGCGTGTCGCGGATCCCGCGCGTTACCCCGGTGCGGCGATCAAGGGCCTCGCGGCGGGTTCGAGTGAAGTCCCCGTCCATCCTGGAGCAATGACCGCAAGATGGGACGATGCAGACGTATATCGGGACGGCTGCCATCAGTCGCTGCTGGGCACCACTTTGCTCAGTTGCAGTTATGGACCGAGAGGCGCAAGCCACACTTTGGCGCTCGTTGGCGGTTCGCACAGCGTGCATTGGCTACCGGCACTGCAGGGCGTCTTGCAGCGGTATCCGGACTGGAAAATCGTCACGTACACCAAGAGCAGTTGCGTCCTCAGTTCGCAGGAGTCGTCCGAGGTACCCGCATATCGCGATGCCTGCACCAAGTGGAACGAACTGCTGATGGAAAGATTGTTGGCGACAAAGCCGAACCTGATTTTCACCACATCCACGCGGGTGATCGATGGCATCGAGGAAGTTCCCGCTGGTTATCAACGGCAATGGGCGAAGCTGGCGGCGGCGGGAATTCCTGTCGTGGCAATGCGCGACACGCCCTGGTTTGGCTTTGATGTGCCCGAGTGCGTGGAAATCAATGGCCGCTTCTCGCCGAAATGCATTGTGGAGCGGGATTCGGTGCTCGCTCCGATCAATCCCACCCGCGCGGTGTCCTTCAGGGAAAACCTGCATTTTCTGGACTTTTCCGATTATTTCTGCACCGCTGAAATGTGCCCCGCAGTCATTGGCAATGTGCAGGTCTATTACGACAAGCATCACGTAACGGCGACCTATATGCGCACGTTGAGCGAAGCGCTTGCTCGTCAACTTGCCCCGCTCATGCGCGATGCGAAACCTTTGGCGCAGAAATGAACGTCGCGCTCAAAGCGGTGGCAACAAGAACAGCCTTTCACCATGAGCGCCTGACTGGAATCGACCGGACGAGCATTCCCGCCACAGAATGATTGGCGCGGGTGGTTATTCTTGCGAGCGCTGCGTGTTTGAATTCAACGAGCTGGTCAGGCGCGCGGTCTTCCAGGTGGAGTAGGCGAAGGCGGCGAGGAAGATCGCGGTCATCAGCATCACGATGGTCGGGGCCGGGGCGCTGTCGATGAAGAAGGACAGGTAGACCCCGGCAAACGAGGCGATGGCGGCGACAAGCACCGCGACAATCAGCATGCCGCCGAATGTGCGCGTCAGCAGAAAGGCGATTGCACCGGGCGCGATCAGCATCGCGATCGCAAGAATAAGGCCGACGGCCTTCAGCGCGCCGACGATCGTCAGCGACAGGATCGCAAGCAGCCCGTAGTGCAGCCATCCGACTGGCAGCCCGACGGCGCGCGCCTGGGCAGGGTCGAAAGCGTGCAGCAGCAGGTCGCGCCATTTGAGCCCGAGGATACCGGCGGCAACAAGCGCAATGATGCCCGTTTCCAGGATATCGCCCCAGCCGATGCCGAGCATGTCGCCGAAAAGGATGTGGTCGAGATGCACATCGCTCTGGATCTTGGTGTAGAGCACAAGGCCGATACCGAACATGCCGGAAAAGACGATGCCCATCACCGTGTCCTGCTTGATGCGGCTGTTTTCCTTGAGATAGCCGGTCAGGAGCGCGCAGCACATGCCGGCGGCAAAGGCGCCGACGGCAAGCGGCAGGCCGACGATGTAAGAGATGACGACGCCTGGAAAAACCGCGTGCGAGATCGCATCGCCCATCAGCGACCAGCCCTTGAGGACGAGGAAGCAGGAGAGCATTGCCGTCGGTATTGCGACCAGAACCGAGATCAGCAGCGCGTTGCGCATGAACTCGAATTCGAAGACGGCGAGAAGCATGTCGAGTGAGATCATCGCGCAACCTCCAGTGCCTCGGAGGCGCGGCGGCGGGCGGCAATCAGTCCATGCTTCGGGGCGAAGACGAAGGCGAGCAGGAAGATCGATGTCTGCAGCACGATGATGATGCCGCCGGTCGCGCCATCGAGGAAATAGCTCGCATAGGCGCCGAAGAAGCTCGTAGCCGCGCCGATGGCGATGCTGATCGCAATCAGCTTCGGGAAACGATCGGTGAGCAGGTAGGCGGTCGCCCCGGGCGTTACGACCATGGCGATGACGAGAAAGGCGCCGACGGTCTGAAGGGCGGCGACCGTAGAGGCCGAGAGCAGCGTGAAGAACAGCACCTTGAGGAAGGTCGTGTTGATGCCGATCGAGCGGGCATGGCTCTCGTCGAAGAAGGTGACCATCAGATCCTTCCATTTCGCGAAGAGGATCGCCAGCGAGACGACGCCGATTATCGCGAGCTGCAGCGTATCGGCCGGCGTGATGGCGAGGATGTTGCCGAGCACGATCGTCTGGATGTTCACCGAGGTCGGCGATAGCGACACCATGAAAAGACCGAGGCCGAAGAAGGACGTAAAAATTAGGCCGATGATAGTGTCCTCCTTCAGCCGCGTGCGTTGGTTGAGGAACAGCATGGAGGCTGCGGCAAGCGCGCCGGAAAAGAAGGCGCCGAGCGAGAACGGAAGCCCCAGCATATAGGCACCGGCGACCCCGGGCACGATAGCGTGCGAGAGGGCATCGCCGATCAGCGACCAGCCCTTGAGCATGAGATAGGCCGAGAGGAAGGCACAGACCGCGCCGACCAGCGCGCTGACCCACATGGCATTTAGCATGTACCCGTATGTGAACGGCTCGACGAGCGTGGCGATCATTCGGCGTCCGCCTCGGTTTCGGGCTTTGCCGGCTGCGTCACCATCCGCCCCTTCGCGCCGTACATGACGAGCGGACGCTCGTCGTCGCTGATGACGGCAAGCTGGCGCGGGTCGGCGTCGTCGTGGAGGTTCTCGCCGCCGAGCACGAAATGGCGCAGCACGCCGCCGAAGGCGAGCTCGAGGTTGTCGCGGGTGAATGTGGTTGCCGTCGGTCCGTAGGCGAGCACGGTGTTCTTCAGAAGCACGGTGCGGTCGCAGAATTCCGGCACGCTGCCGAGATTGTGGGTAGAGACGAGCATTACGCGCCCCTCATCGCGCAGGCCGATCAACAGGCGGATGATCGCATCCTCGGTCTTGACGTCGACGCCGGTAAAGGGCTCGTCGAGCAGGATGACACGGCCGTCCTGGGCTAGCGCCCGGGCGAGGAAAACGCGTTTCTTCTGGCCGCCGGAAAGCTCACCGATCTGGCGCTTGCGGAAATCGCTCATGCCGACGCGTGCAAGTGCGGCCTCGACCGCCTCATGATCCGCTTTCTTCGGGATCCGAAGCATGTTCATGTGGCCGTAACGGCCCATCATCACCACGTCCTCGACAAGAACCGGGAAGTTCCAGTCGACTTCCTCGGCCTGAGGCACATAGGCGACGAGGTTTCGCTTCAGCGCCGCCGGCACGGAAAGGCCGAGAATCGTGATTTCGCCCTTCGCCAACCGGACGAAGCCCATGATCGCCTTGAACAGCGTCGACTTGCCGCTGCCGTTGACGCCGACGAGTGCTGCAATCGTGCCGGTGGGGATTTCGAAGGAGGCATCGCGAAGCGCCCGGTGACCGTTGCGATAGGTCACCGTCGCGCCGCGGACGCGGATGCCGCCCTCCTCGTCCGTTGAAGCTGGCGCCGGCGTAGCGCGCTCCTTTACCTGAAGGTTCATTGCGAAAGACCTTTCGCGATCGTTTCGGAGGTGACACGCAGGAGATCGATATAGGTCGGCACCGGACCATCGGCCTCGCTCAAGGAATCGACATAGAGCACACCACCATATTTCGCGCCGGTTTCCCGCGCCACCTGTTCCGCCGGATCCGGCGAGATCGTGCTCTCGGAAAAGACCACGGGAATGTTGTTGGCACGCACCGCGTCGATGACCTTGCGCACCTGCTGCGGCGTGCCCTGCTGATCGGCATTGATCGGCCAGAGATAGAGTTCCTTCATGCCGAAGTCGCGGATCAGGTAGCTAAAGGCGCCCTCGCTCGAGACGAGCCAGCGCTTTTCCGCAGGGATCTTCTCGAGTTCCGCCCGGATCGGCGCGATGGCCGCCTCGATCTTCTGTTTATAGGCCTCGGCATTTGCCTTGTAGGTTTCGGCGTTCTGAGGGTCGAATTTCACGAAGGCATCGCGGATGTTGTCGACATAGATCAGTGCTGCCGAGGGCGACATCCAGGCATGCGGGTTCGGCTTGCCGGTATAGGGCCCCTCCGCGATCCCCATCGGCTCGACTCCTTCGGAGACGACGACGCCCGGAACCTCATCGAAATTCTGGAAGAATTTTTCGAACCAGAGTTCCAGGTTCAAGCCGTTCCAGAGGATGAGCTTGGCGTCGTGCGCTTTCAGGATGTCGCGCGGCGTCGGCTGGTAGTTGTGGATCTCCGCGCCGGGCTTGGTGATCGATTCGACGATTGCCGCGTCGCCCGCGACATTCTGCGCCATGTCGGCAATGACCGTGAAGGTGGTGACGGCCTTGAATTTTTCCTGGGCCAGCGCCGCGCCGGGTACGAAGGAAAAGGCAGCCGCCGCCGCGGCTGCCGCCAATATCATGCGCTTCGTGCAATCGATCATTCATCACTCCTCAAATGTAACCAATGCCTTGACTATGCGAATGACTTGCATAAGTCAATGCAAATGAGAACCATTTGCAACTAGCTATTCCCAAACAGATTGCCCTTGGCTAGTGTCGCCGGATGAGAAAGAGCAAGAATCGGATCGAGGAGCTGGAAGGAATCCTACGCGAAGGGGGCGTGCGCGTCACGCGCCAACGCGCTGCAATCCTGAAGATTCTGGCGGAGGCCGAGGATCACCCCGATGCAAGCGAACTGCATCGCCGCGCAAAGGAAATCGACGCAACCGTCTCGCTCTCGACGGTCTATCGGACGCTGTCGGCACTGGAGCAGCAGGGGGTCGTGCAGCGCCATGCTTTCGAGAACGCAACGGCGCGATTCGAGACGGCGGACGCGCCGCATCACGACCATCTGATCGACATCGACACAGGTGCTGTGATCGAGTTCAGGTCCGACAAGATCGAACAATTGCAGGCGGAGATCGCCGCCGAGCTCGGTTACGATCTTGTGCGCCACCGGCTCGAGCTCTATTGCCGGAAGCACAAGGACTGACCGGGATCACCCTTCGGCTGCGGCCGTCGTCGCGCGTTGCCGCGCCGGTAACGTCATGGCGGCGACGCCGGCGATAACGCAGCAGAGGCCGATCCATCCGGTCGTCGATAGAGTTTCGCCGAGGAACAGGACTCCGATGGCAACGCCGATCGGAACACGGACATAGGCCTGTGCCGTCGTACCAACGGATCCGAGCGTGTGGATCAGACGGAAATAGATGGCGAAGGCGAGTGCCGTCGAGAAGACCGACAGGCAGACGAGCGCGATCAGCGATTCGGGCGAGGGGTTGAGCGTCCAGGGCCGATCGATGACCAGGCTCGCCGGGACGAGCAAGACGGTACCGGCGAGAAGCGACCCGGCGGCGGGTATGATCGGATCCAGGCCCTTGAAACTTTTGCCGAAGATCGCCGCGCCGGCATAGCAAATGGTTGCAAGGACAACGGCAAGCTGCGGAACCAACTGATCGCCGATGCCGCGAAAGGCCTCGAGCCCAATGATCAGGCTGATGCCGGTGAGGCCGGCAATGACGCCCACGAATTTGCGGGCGGTAACAGGCTCGTGCCGGGTGATCAGGGCCGTCAAAAGGAAGGCGAAAATGGGCGTGGTGGAATTGAGGATCACCGCCACACCGGCGTCGATCGTCCGTTCGGCCCAGGCGATCAGCGTGAACGGAAAGACGCTATTGAGGCAAGCCTGGAACAGAAAGCGCCTCAAGGTGGCGGTGTCACGAGGCAACGAAAGGCCGCGCCATCCGATCACTGCCAGAAGAATTGCGCCGGCGAGCAGGGTGCGCGCGGCAATCAGAGTGACCGGTGGAATGGTTTCGACGCCGAGCTTGATGAACGTGTAGGAGGCGCCCCAGAGGGTCGCAAGCGCGAGAAGAAGCAAGAGTTCGAAGGCAATGTTTGTCTTGGCGGCGGTCATCAATCCAGTCCTTGAAGCGAGTCCATGCCGCTCTTCTAACATCGTCGACAGATGGATGCTTCGGTCCCGATCGAAATGTGATGCATCTGCGGGAGATCTCCCGGATACGGGGGGATCTTTTCACTGGATGGCGCGGCCGCTCTGAGGTCTGATTGCGGAAGCCGCTTAATTCAGCGGAATGGCATTGTTCTCCTTGCCAGCCTGGTAGGCGGCGGAGAGTTCGGCGTATTTTCGGCTTATCGCTTCGGCGCGCTGCTGATACCGGGTCCGGTGTGGCTCGGGAACCCCGGCAATCAGCGCAGCGATCGATTGGCCTCTCCAGAAGGCGTTCGTCTTGTTGTAGCCGCCGGGTTCCAGGGTGAAGACCTCCTTGAGGATCTTCAGATCGTGCGGGATCGAAAAGGCGTCTCTCGAATCCTCGTGGCTGAAGAAATAGAAGAAATTGTCGAAACCTGACCAGGTGATCGCCGAGAGGCACATGGAGCAGGGCTCGTGCGTCGACAGGAAGATGAGGTCGCGCGAGTCGGGGCGGTCGGATCCAGCCATTTCGTAGAACCGCTTCAAGGTGTGGACTTCGCCGTGCCAGAGCGGATTCTCGGTTTCGTTGTTGGTCTCGACGAGGACGATCGACAGATCCGACTTCTTGAGGAGGGCGGCGCCGAAAACCTTGTTGCCGGCCGCTACTCCGGCCTCTGTTGCGGGGACGATGCCTCGCTCCATCGTGGTCAGCAGGGCGTCGAGCAAGGGGAGCGTCTCGTGTTCCTGTGTCATGCGGTTCTTTCTTGGTAATTGAACGCTTGGCAACGCGGCCGATGGTGGTTCAGCAACCATCGGCCGCCGGGTTGAAAATGCCCGGGACTCAGACCTAGTGCGCTTCCGAAGCGATCAAGGGCACCTCGATGCCCTTCGCGTCGTAGAGCTTGCCGTTGAGGAAGTAGTCGCCATCGTGCAGCCCCGCGATATCCTGATACCGGAGCGTCCGCTCCGTTCCGGCAACGAACACCGATTGCTGGTCGGAGTTTCCCGCCGTCATGTGGTTGAAGACCAGATTAAGGCTGATCGCCATCAGTGCGGCGGAGCTGATGCCGGAGTGGAAGATCGTCGCGACCCAGGCCGGAAAATGCTCGTAAAAGCCGGGAGAAGCGATCGGGATCATGCC
The DNA here is from genome assembly GCF_036488675.1 of Sinorhizobium chiapasense. Classification (NCBI taxonomy): domain Bacteria; kingdom Pseudomonadati; phylum Pseudomonadota; class Alphaproteobacteria; order Hyphomicrobiales; family Rhizobiaceae; genus Sinorhizobium; species Sinorhizobium chiapasense. Next base: position 3,595,114 of record NZ_CP133148.1, on the reverse strand, counting down.
GAAGCCGATGGACGTGGCAACGATGACGAGATTCATATTGTTGTTGTAGTCGACCTTCGAGAGCGTCCGGATGCCGCTCGCCGCGACCGTGCCGAAGAGCACGATGCCGGCGCCGCCAAGCACGGCACTTGGAACCGCCGCGACAATGCGGCCCATGACGGGCAGCAGGCCGAGCGCCACAAGAAACATGCCGCCCGTCGCCACCACGTAGCGGCTCTTCACGCCGGTGACAGCCACCAGCCCGACATTCTGGGCAAAGGCGCTCTGGGTGAAGGAGCCGAAGACCGGGGCGATGAGGCTGGACAGCATGTCCGCCCTGAGCCCATCGCCGAGGCGGCGTGAATCCACTTTCGTTTCGATGATTTCGCCGACGGCAAGGATGTCCGCCGAAGTCTCGACCAGGGTGACCATGATGACGATGAACATCGAGACGACCGCCGCGATCTCGAAGGTCGGATAGCCGAAATGGAACACGGTCGGAAGGGCGAAGAGTGGTCCCTCGGCCACCTTCGTAAAATCGGTCATGCCGGCGAAATAGGCGATGACGGTGCCGATGATCAGTGCGATCAGGATCGACAGCCTTGAGATCGATGCGCTGCCGAGCTTGCTGAGCAGGAGCACGATCACAAGAGTCGCCGCCGCGAGCTGGATGTTGGCCGGGCTGCCGAAGTCCGGCGCAGCACTGTTGCCTCCCATGGCCCAGCGTGCGGCGACGGGCATCAGGGTCAAGCCGATGGTGGTGATCACGATGCCCGTGACGAGCGGCGGGAAGAAGCGGGTGATCCGCGAGAAGACGGGCGTGATCAGAAGGCCGATCAGCGACGCGGCCATGACGGCTCCGAGCACGGACTCGATGCCGCCATTGCCGGAAATGGCAATCATGGTCGCAACACCAGAGAAAGAAACGCCCTGGACCAGTGGTAACCGGCTTCCGAAAAACGGCAGGCCGATGGTCTGCAGGATGGTGGCGAGGCCCCCGGCGAAAAGGGAGGCTGTGATCAGCAGGCCGACATCGCTGGAACTCAGGCCCGCCGCCTGGCCCAGGATCAGCGGTACCGCGACGATGCCGCCATACATCGTTAGAACATGTTGCAGGCCATAGGCCAGATTGGCGCCGATGCCGAGATTCTCGTCCTCCGGCCGCGTATGTCGTACAGTTGCGTCTGCATCGTTTGCCAAGGTAATCTCCTCCAATACCTTTGCATGTATTCCCGCCCCGTCATGAGGTAGGTGGCAAACTATGGCAGCGACGGCGAGGCATTACTTTATTGAAATAGTGGAAACAGTTTTCGATTGATCGGCGGTAATACGGTCGATCGGCAACGCATCGGCCCCGTATGTTATCCGTTCGCTTCTGGATACTTGCCGTTGCAAGACGCGCACGGCCCGACTTGAAACGGGGATAGCATGCTCGTTTCCCATCAAACGAAAGCCGGAGCTGTTTCCAGCCCCGGCGCCGCATCTCCAGACGTCGTGGTGCCGCCCGACTATTCGGACGGCACCTGCCTTGGGAGGCTTAGTTCGTCTGCCAGCTCTTGACCAGTTCGTCGTAGTTGACGGTGATCGGCTTTTCCTTCTCGTTCTCGACCTTCAGTTGCGGGGCGAGGCTGCCTGCCTTGACGGCTTCCGCGTTCCAGAATTCGAGGTCGTGCTCTTCGGCGAGCTTCGGGCCGATGTCGCCCTGGATGCCGGCGCGCTCGAGGCGCTGCAGCACCTTCTCCTGCTCGGCGCAAAGCGAGTCCATGGCCTCCTGGGCGGTCTTGGCGCCGGAGGAAGCATCGCCGATCGCCTGCCACCAGAGCTGAGCCAGCTTCGGATAGTCAGGTACGTTCGTGCCGGTCGGCGACCACTGCAGGCGGGCTGGCGAACGGTAGAACTCGATCAGGCCGCCAAGCTTCGGTGCGCGGTCGGTGAAGCTCGGATGATCGAGCGTCGACTGGCGGATGAAGGTGAGGCCGACATGGCTCTTCTTCACGTCCACGGTCTTGGAGGTCACGAACTGCGCGTAGAGCCACGCGGCCTTGGCGCGGTCGTCCGGAGTGGACTTCAGGATCGTCCAGGAACCGGCGTCCTGATAGCCGAGCTTCATGCCGTCCTTCCAGTAGACGCCATGCGGGCTCGGGGCAAAACGCCACTTCGGCGTGCCGTCCGCGTTCACGACCGGCAGGCCCTCCTTCACGAAGTCCGCGGTGAACGCCGTATAGGTGAACATCTGCTGGGCGATCTCACCCTGCGACGGTACCGGACCGGATTCCGAGAAGGTCATGCCCTGGGCAGCAGCCGGAGCATAGGCCTTCAGCCAGTCGAGATACTTCTGGATGGCATAGACCGACGCAGGGCCGTTGGTGTCACCGCCGCGCGCAACGCAGGATCCGACGGGACGCGAATTCTCGTCGACCCTGATGCCCCACTCGTCGACCGGCTTGCCGTTCGGGATACCCTTGTCGCCGTTGCCGGCCATCGACAGCCAGGCGTCGGTGAACCGCCAACCGAGAGACGGGTCCTTCTTGCCGTAATCCATGTGGCCGTAGACCTTCTTGCCGTCGATCTCGCGACCATTGAAGAACTCGGCGATGTCCTCATAGGCCGACCAGTTGACCGGAACGCCGAGGTCGTAGCCGTATTTTGCCTTAAACTCTTCCTGGATCTTCGGATCGTTGAACCAGTCGTAGCGGAACCAGTAGAGGTTCGCGAACTGCTGGTCGGGCAACTGGTACAGCTTGCCGTCCGGAGCGGTGGTGAAGGACTTGCCGATGAAGTCGTCGATGTCGAGGTTGGGGTTGGTGACGTCCTTGCCCTCGTTCGCCATGAAATCCGTCAGGCTGCGGGCCTGCTGGTAGCGCCAATGCGTACCGATCAGATCCGAGTCGTTGATGTAAGCGTCATAGACGTTTTCGCCCGACTGCATCTGCGTCTGCAGCTTTTCGACGACGTCGCCTTCGCCGATCAGATCGTGGGTGATCTTGATGCCGGTAATGTCGGAGAAGGCCTTGGCGAGGGTCTTCGATTCATATTCATGGGTCGTGATCGTTTCTGAGACGACCTTGATTTCCATGCCGGCAAAGGGCTTCGCCGCATCGACGAACCATTGCATTTCCGCTTCCTGGGCGGCGCGGTCGAGCGCCGAGAGGTCGCCGATTTCATTGTCCAGGAACGCCTTTGCCTCATCCATGCCGGCATAGGCCGAGCCGGTGAGAGCCAGCAACATTGCTGCGGTCGTCGTTAGAAGATGCCGTCGCATAATTTCCTCCCTTGGGTTTTGCGATTGCAGTTCATTGCAGTTTCGAGGGGCGCGCCGTCGATGCGCCCCTCGTTCCATTCTCAGACGTAGCGGAAGACACCGATGGCATAGACCACGGAGAGCGCAACCGCCCACCAGAGGTTTGTGCCGACGAGCCCCAGCCAGCCGAGATGAATGTAGGCGGATCCGAGCAGCGAGACGAAGAGCCGGTCGCCGCGGGTCGTTTCGAAGCGCAGGATGCCGACGCGCGGATTGCCTCCGGGCCGGGCATATTCCCAGACGGCCATCAGAGACAGCAGCGCGAAGATCGTCAGAAAGAACATGGCGGTCGGGAAGGACCAGGCCATCCAGCCGCCGGGGATCAGCGGGGCGAACCAGTCGCGCTTGCCGTCCTCGACCGGCAGGGCGGAAACGAGCAGGCCCGCAGCGACGACATAAATGACGAGCACGGCGACAAGTGCGACGGGCCAGCGGTTCTTGCGAGTGGCGATGGTTTCCATCAGACCCTCCCCAGGGCGAAGCCCTTGGCGATGTAGTTGCGAACGAAATAGATGACGAGGGCGCCGGGGATGATCGTCAGCACGCCGGCGGCGGCAAGCACGCCCCAGTCGAGACCGGACGCCGAGACGGTGCGGGTCATGGTGGCCGCGATCGGCTTGGCATCGGTGGTCGTGAGCGTACGGGCGATCAGGAGTTCGACCCAGGAGAACATGAAGCAGAAGAAGGCGGCAACGCCGATGCCGGATGCGATCAGCGGCACGAAGATTTTTACGAAGAAGCGCGGGAAGGAGTAGCCGTCGATATAGGCCGTCTCGTCGATCTCCTTCGGCACGCCCGACATGAAACCTTCGAGAATCCAGACCGCCAGCGGCACGTTGAAGAGGCAGTGCGCGATCGCGACCGCGATGTGCGTGTCGATCAGGCCGAAGGCGGAATAGAGCTGGAAGAAGGGCAGCGCGAAAACGGCCGGCGGCGCCATCCGGTTCGTCAGCAGCCAGAAGAACAGATGCTTGTCCCCGAGGAAGCGGTAGCGCGAGAAGGCGTAGGCCGCCGGCAACGCCACGGAGACCGAGATCACCGTGTTCATCACCACGTAGGTGATCGAGTTGATGTAGCCGTTGTACCATGAGGGGTCGGTGAAGATCACCCGGTAGTTCCGGAGGGTCGGGTTCTGCGGCCAGAGCGAGAACGTGCTGAGGATCTCGCCCGTCTCCTTGAAGCTCATATTGACCAGCCAATAGATCGGCAGGAGCAGGAAGACGATATAGACCGTCGGCACCAGCCAGGAGAGGCGCTGCGAGAGCGGTTGTGTATTGGTTTTCATAATGTCTCCTCCCTCCTTTCTCAGCCTTGCGCATCGCTGGTGGTCATCACCGTGTAGAAGATCCACGAGAGCAGCAGGATGATGAGGAAGTAGATGATCGAGAGGGCTGCGGCCGGGCCGAGGTCGAATTGGCCGATGGCCATCTTGACGAGATCGATCGACAGGAAGGTCGTTGAATTGCCCGGACCACCGCCGGTGACGACGAAAGGTTCCGTGTAGATCATGAAACTGTCCATGAAGCGCAGCAGGAATGCGATCAAGAGCACGCGCTTCATCTTCGGAAGCTGGATGTAGCGGAAGACGGACCAGCGCGAGGCGCCGTCGATCTTGGCCGCCTGGTAGTAGGCGTCCGAGATCGACACGAGGCCGGCATAGCAGAGGAGCACGACGAGGCTGGTCCAGTGCCAGACGTCCATGACAATCAGCGTCACCCAGGCGTCGAGCGGGTTCTGCACATAATTGTAGTTGATGCCGAGCGATGCGAGCGTACGTCCGAGCAGTCCGATATCGACACGACCGAAGACCTGCCAGATGGTGCCGACGACGTTCCACGGAATGAGCAGCGGCAGCGCCATCAGCACCAGGCAGATCGGGACGCCGATGCCCTTCTTCGGCATATTGAGTGCGATCACGATGCCGAGCGGAATCTGGATCGTCAGGATGATCGCCGAGAAGATCAGGTTGCGGATGAGCGCATCCCAGAAACGGTCGGACTCGAGCACATCCAGGAACCAGTCGGTGCCGGCCCAGAAGAACTCGTTGTTGCCGAAAGTGTCCTGCACCGAATAGTTGACGACCGTCATAAGCGGGATCACGGCGGAGAAGGCGACGAGCACCAGCACCGGCAGGACCATGAACCAGGCCTTGTTGTTCCAGGTTTTTTCCATGGGTCAGGCCTCCTCTCCGACGCGCCAGGAATCGGCGTAGATGTTGATTGCCTTCGGATCGAAGGTGACGCGCGGCTCGGCGGGAATTTCGCCGTCCTCGTCGACGACGATCGAGATCGGCCGGTCGGCGAAGCGGGCGCGGACGATCTTGCGGCGTCCGATGTCCTCGACCTTGGTGATCGCGACCGGCATGCCTTCGCGCCCAAGCATGATGAACTCCGGGCGGATGCCAAGTTCGGTTTTGGCGCCGGGCGTAACCTTCGGCTGGAAATTTAGGGCGATGCGCTCGTTGCCTACCGCCGCCCTGCTGCCTTCGATCGTCGCCGGCAGGACGTTCATGCCCGGCGAGCCGATGAAATAGCCGACGAAGGTATGGCGGGGCCGCTCGAAGAGTTCGGCCGGCGTGCCGATCTGGACGATCTGGCCGTCATACATGACGACGACCTTGTCGGCGAAGGTCAGCGCCTCGGTCTGGTCGTGCGTGACATAGACCATGGTGAAGCCGAACTGCTTGTGCAGCCGCTTGATCTGGGAGCGCAGCACCCATTTCATCTCGGGGTCGATGACCGTCAGCGGTTCGTCGAAGAGGATGGCGCTGACGTCCGAGCGCACCAGGCCGCGGCCGAGCGAGATCTTCTGCTTCTGGTCGGCAGTCAATCTCCGGGCCGTCTTGTTCGCCCAGCCGCCGAGCCCCGTCATCTCGATGATCTCCTTGACGCGCCGGTCGACCTCCGCCTCCGGCACGTGCCGGTTGCGCAGCGGGAAGGCGAGATTGTCGTAGACCGTCATCGTGTCGTAGATCACCGGGAACTGGAACACCTGGGCGATGTTGCGTTCCTGGGTGGACAGATGCGTGACATCGTGGCCATCGAAGAGGATGCGGCCTTCCGACGGATTGATGAGGCCGGAAATGATGTTGAGAAGCGTGGTCTTGCCGCATCCGGAAGGACCGAGCAGCGCATAGGCGCCGCCGTCGTTCCACTCGTGATGCACTTCTCTCAGGGCGTAGTCCGCTTCCGACTTTGGCTTGGCGCCGTAGGCGTGGCGGATATGTTCAAGGTTGATTTGTGCCATTTTCTCCTCCCAGCGCCGCCTCAGGCCGTGCCGCCGATCGCGCGACCGTCCGGCCCGAAGACCATCAGGTGGCGTATATCGACAAACACCTGAAGAACCGCGTCCGGTTCGATGTCGTGAACGCCGGGCGCGAGCATGACCCAGCGCGCGCCGGCGAAGCCGACGTGAATGAAGCTCTCCGAGCCTGCGATTTCAGAGATCGCCGTCTTAACGGTAAGCGCATTGCCGCCGCCGTTTGGCGGATCGAAAGAAAGGTGGTGCGGCTGGAAGGCGACCGTGCAGGGGCCGTCGGGAACGGTCGAAAGGTGGGCCGGGACGCTAAGCACTGGCTTTCCATCGAGCGTAAAATCCATTCCCGTTTTCACGAGCTCGATCGTATTCAACGGCGGATCGGCGAAAGTGCGCGCGGTGATGATGTCGATCGGGCGGCGATAGACATCGATGGTGCGGCCGAACTGGGTGATGCGCCCCTCGCTCAGGGTCGCGGTATTGCCGCCGAGCAGCAAGGCCTCGGACGGTTCCGTCGTCGCATAAACAAAGATTGCGCCGGAGGCGGAGAAGATCTTCGGCAATTCCTCGCGCAGTTCCTCGCGCAGCTTGTAGTCGAGATTGGCGAGGGGTTCGTCGAGCAGCACCAGATCGGCGTTCTTGACGATCGCACGCGCAAGCGCGGTGCGCTGCTGCTGGCCGCCGGAAAGGTTCAAGGGCGTGCGGTCGAGATAGGGGGTGAGCTTCAGGAGTTCGGCGGCCTTGCGCACTTCCCGGTCGACGGTTGCGCTATCGGCGCCCTTGATGCGCATCGGCGAGGCGATGTTGTCGTAGACCGTCATCGCCGGATAGTTGATGAACTGCTGGTAGACCATGGCGACCGAGCGCTTTTGCACCGGCAGGCCGGTGACGTCGGCGCCATCGAAGCGAAGCGAACCGGAGGCAGGCTTGTCGAGACCGGCCATCAACCGCATCAACGACGTTTTGCCGGAGAGCGTGGGGCCGAGCAGCACATTGAGCGACCCCCTCTCCAGCACAAGGTTGGTCGGGTGGATATGCGTCTCCCCGCCCACGACCTTGGATATATTCTTCATTTCAAGCATTGCATTCTCCGGTGTTCCACCCAGCCATCGGCAGTCTCAATTACAGGGTATCAGAGCGGGAAGAGGAAAAGGCTCTTCTGCTTCCCCCCGCGTCATCACCTAGGCGGCAGCGTTGGCCGCGCCCTGTATATATTCCTCCAGCTCCGCGGCTTCCGCCGGCGAGAGCTTCAGTCCCAGTTTCGTCCGGCGCCACAATACGTCCTCCGCGCGCCGCGCCCATTCCTGATCGATCAGCCAGCTGACTTCGGTTTCGTAGAGGTCTGCTCCGAAACGTTTTCCGAGATCGGCCTCGCTTGCCGCCTTGCCGAGAATCCGGGCCGCCCGCGTGCCGTAGAGCCGCACGAGGCGGCGCGCGTGTGAATTGGCAAGAAAAGGGTAGCGGGCCTTGAGGCTGGCGACCTCGGCGTCGTAGCCGGCGGCGGGAAAATCGCCACCCGGCAGGCTCGACCCGGCCGTCCATTTCCGGCCCTTGACCCCAATCGCCTCGCCGATCTTTTCCAGCGCGGATTCGCTCAGCCGCCGGTAGGTCGTGAGCTTGCCACCGAAGACGTTGAGCAACGGCGCCTGGCCGTTCTCGCCCTCGAGGCGCAACACGTAATCGCGGGTCGCCTCCTGCGCCTTGCTGGCGCCGTCGTCGAACAGCGGGCGCACCGCCGAATAGGTCCAGACGATGTCGTCCCGCGTTACCGGGTCAGTGAAGTATTCGCTCGCCGCCTTGCAAAGATAGTCGATCTCGGCGTCATTGATGTGCGCTTCCGCCGGGTTGCCGTCGAAATCGTGATCCGTCGTTCCGATCAGCGTGAACTCGTTCTCGTAGGGAATGGCGAAGATGATCCGTCCGTCCGGGTTCTGGAAGAAATAGGCGCGGGGATCGTCAAACTTCTTCTTCACGACGATATGGCTGCCCTGGACGAGGCGGACATTGTGCACGTCGTTCTTGCCGATCGCGTCGGCGAGCACGCGATCCACCCAGGGACCCGTGGCGTTGACGAGCATGCGGGCACGCAGGGTTGCGCGCGCGCCCGTCACCGTATTTTCCGTTTCGATTGCCCAGTGGCCATCGTTGCGGCGTGCGGAGACGACTCGGGTGCGCGGCATGACCCGTGCGCCGCGGTCGGCGGCGTCGCGAGCGTTCAGCACCACCAGGCGAGCGTCGTTAACCCACCCGTCGGAATATTCGAATGCCTTGGTGAAAAGGCGCTTCAGCGGCAGTCCCGACGGGTCGCGGGTCATGTCCAGCGTGCGGGTCGGGGGCAACTGCTTGCGGCCGCCGATATGATCATAGAGAAACAGGCCGAGGCGGATGAGCCAGGCGGGACGCATGCCGCCCTTGTGGAAGGGCAGCACGAAGCGCATCGGCCAGATGACGTGCGGCGCCATCGCCCACAAAACCTCGCGCTCCATCAGCGCCTCGCGAACGAGGCGAAACTCGTAATATTCGAGATAGCGCAGACCGCCGTGGATAAGTTTGGTGGAGCCGGAGGAGGTGCCCGAGGCGAAGTCTTTCATTTCGGCGAGCGCGACGGAATAACCCCGACCGACCGCATCGCGTGCAATGCCGCATCCGTTGATGCCGCCGCCTATGACGAAGACGTCGAAGATCGTCTGCTCTGACACTGTACTTCCCCTCCGCATTTCGCAATGCACAAATTGATGCGGCTGCGAAAGTGAAATCAGTTAAAACGAAAACATATCGAATGTCAAACGAATGTTTCCCCATTCTGCGCGCCCGACGCGCGCCCTGAATTAGCCATCGGTCTCGATCAGTCGAACGTCCTGTTCGGCGCATATTTTCCGAACGTTTTCAATGATGCAGTGGTCAGTGATGAAAGTCTGGACCTGGGAGATGTGACCGATCCTGACCGGTGCCGTACGTTCGAATTTCGTGGAGTCCGAAACGAGAATGACGTGCCGGGCATTTGCGATGATCGCCTGGGCGACTTTCACTTCCCGGTAATCGAAATCGAGAAGCGCGCCGTCGTGGTCGATTGCCGAGGCTCCGATGACGGCGAAATCCACCTTGAACTGCTTGATGAAGTCGACGGCGGCCTCGCCGACGATGCCGCCGTCGGAACCGCGCACGACACCGCCCGCGATCACCACCTCGATCGAGGGGAAAACGCGCAACCTGTTGGCAACATTGATGTTGTTGGTGATGACCATCAATTCCTTGTGGTCGAGCAGTGCTTCTCCCACCGCTTCGGTTGTGGTGCCGATATTGATGAAGAGCGAGGCGTTGTCGGGGATAAGCGCGGCAGCGGCACGGCCGATCGCCTGCTTTTCCGCAGCAGCGATCTGGCGGCGCGCGTCGTATTTGACGTTTTCCTTGCCGCTCGGGAAGATGGCGCCACCGTGAATGCGGTTCAGCACCCTTGCATCGCAGAGATCGTTGAGATCCTTGCGGATCGTTTGTGGCGTCACCGAAAAGCGCTGGGCAAGCTCCTCAACGAGGACGCGCCCCTCCGTTTTTGCCAGCTCCAGGATTTCCGCTTGCCGCCCGCTGAGATACATTTTGCCTCCCGTGGTTTCGTTTTCTTTCATAATATGCAAAAACGAAAGCCTTGCAATTTCAGAAGTCAGTGTTTTTGCATGATGCTGGTTTCGCGGCAGTCGCGGACGCGCCCATGTTGCAATCCGGCGGAGGATGGGCGAGCCTGTTGGTCTGTCAGGGCAGGAGAAGAGACGTCGGGCGCTTTTTTCTCCCGCATTCTGCTCCAACTTTATGACTGTTGATCGCGGGTGTGATCCGGACTGCTCCTGTTGGGGATCGTGGGTCAGAGGGGGAAGGCATGTTTCATCCAGCCTTGTTCAAGGGCATGAATGTGGTGGTGACCGGCGGCGGCCGTGGCATCGGGCTGGAGGTTGCGCGGCAATTTCTCGATTGCGGCGCGCATGTCCTCGTCCACATGGGCAGGACAGTCGCCCGCGACCGTCATGATTTTCTCGAATTGGCGGCAACCGAGGGCAGGGCATTCCTTTGTGCCGCCGATTTTCTTGCCGCTGGCGGCGTCGAAAGTCTGGCGGATGCCGTCCGTGAGCGGTTCGACAGCGTCGATGTCCTCATCAATAATGCAGGCACGATGGTCGGGCGCTTTCCTGCCGCCGACCTCACCGACGAAGACTACCGCACCGTCGTGCAGCTCAATCAGACGTCGGTCGTCGAGATGACGCGGGCGATGTTGCCGCTGCTGCGCAAGGGCAGCCATCCTGCGATCGTCAACACCGTGTCGATCTCCGCTTCAACCGGCGGCAGCGCCGGCTCGTCGATCTACTCCGCCACCAAGGCCTTCGTCGCGACCTATTCGAAGGCGCTGGCGCGTGAGCTGGCGCCGGAGGGCATCCGCGTCAACTGCGTCTCGCCGGGAACGATCGCCACGGATTTCCACGAGCGCTATTCATCGCCGGAAAAGCTGGAGGCGACGCGCAAGACGATCCCGCTCGGCCGGCTCGGCACCGCCGAGGATTGCGCGCCGGCCTATCTCTTCCTCGCGTCCAACGCCCTTTCGGGCTATATCACCGGCCAGGTGCTGGAGGTGAACGGCGGCCAGCTCATCGCTTGAGCAGAATGGGCGCTGTCTTGCTGCCCCTCATCCGCCTGCCGGCACCTTCTCCCCGCAGGCGGGGCGAAGGGAAGACGCCGCAACGTCTCAGTCCCCTCTCCCCGCGTGCGGGAGAGGGCTAGGGTGAGGGGCGACCCACAGTGTAGAACGCCGCGATCCAGAAGGCAGGCATGATCGATAAGCTGGAGTTCTTCCTTGCACTTGCCCGCGAACGGCATTTCGGCCGGGCGGCGGAGGAGTGCGGCGTAACGCAGCCGACGCTGTCGGCGGCGATCCGGCAACTCGAGGACCAACTCGGCGTCATGCTCGTCAACCGCGGATCGCGTTATCAGGGTCTGACGCCCGAGGGCCAGCGGGTGCTCGAATGGGCGCGGCGGATCGTCAGCGACACCCGGACCATGCGCGAGGAAATGCGCGCGGCACGCAAGGGTCTGTCAGGGCATATCCGGCTGGCCGCGATCCCGACGACGCTTGCCATGGTGCCGATGATCACCGCGCCCTTCCAGGAAAAGCATCCGGACGTCACTTTCTCGGTGCTTTCGACCACATCGTTGCAGATTCTGGGGCTTCTGGAAAACCTCGAGATCGATGCCGGTTTGACCTATCTGGAGAACGAGCCGCTCGGCCGGGTGACGAGCGTGCCGCTGCAGATCGAGCAATATCATCTGGTTACCGCCTCCGGCACGCCGCTATCGGATCGCAAAAGCGTGACCTGGAAGGAAGTCAGCAACATTCGGCTTTGTCTATTGACCGCCGACATGCAGAACCGCCGTATCATCAATCAGCATTTTGCCGAAGCCGGCGCGATCGCCAGCCCGACGCTCGAATCGAATTCGATGATCGTGCTCTTCTCCCATGTGCGCACCGGCCGCTGGGCGAGCATCATGCCCTTTAACGTTGCGAAATCATTCGGTTTTCACGAGGATATCCGGATGATCCCGATCGTCGATCCGGATGTCCGCCACACGGTCGGCCTGGTCGCCACCTACCGCGAACCGTTCACGCCGCTGGTCTCCGCGCTGCTGCATGAGGCGCGCATCCTCGCCGAACGCAACAAAGCTCAATAGCTTTTTTCTATCAACCAACGGAACAGCATTATTGACCCTTCGGGCCATAAGCGCGAAGCTTCAATCCATAGGCAAAGACCGAGGAGGCTTTGATCTTTGCCAAGTGGTTGATAATTCGGCGCGATGACGGTCGGGGAAACACCGGGCGGCGCCGCGAGCCGGGAGGGCTCTTCGCGTGAATATTCCTGTGCCGCGCGCAGACGTGGGCGAGCGTACACTGGCGATTGTCGGTGAACTCAAGGGGCTCGAGGGTCCGCTTCTTCCGATCCTGCACGAAATCCAGGACGAGTTCGGCTACGTGCCTGAGGAGTGCCTGCCGGTGATTGCGCGGGAGCTCAACCTTTCGCGCGCCGAGGTCTATGGCGTCGTCACCTTCTATCATGATTTCCGCGAGCATCCGGCCGGTCGCCACGTGCTGAAGCTCTGTCGCGCCGAAGCCTGCCAGTCCATGGGCGGAGACCAGCTGGCCGAACGCGCGAAGGCGCTGCTCGGCATCGATTTCCATGGGACCACGCCGGACGGAGCGGTGACGCTCGAGCCGGTCTACTGTCTCGGGCTCTGTTCCTGCTCGCCGTCGGCGATGCTCGACGGCGAGGTGCATGGCCGGGTCGACGAAGCAGAGCTTGAGGCGCTGGTCGCGGAGGCGCGCCGATGACCGTGAAGATATACATTCCGCGCGATGCCGCGGCACTGGCGGTCGGCGCCGAAAAGGTGGCGACGGCGATGACCGAAGAGATCGCCGCTCGCGGGCTCGACGCCACGATCGTCCGCAACGGCTCACGCGGCATGCACTGGCTGGAGCCGCTGGTCGAAGTCGAAACGGCCGGGGGCCGCATCGCCTATGGGCCGGTGAAGGCGCGCGATGTTGCCTCGCTGCTCGATGCCGGACTGCCCTCTGGCGGGGCGCATCCGCTCTGTCTTGGCAAGACGGAGGAGATTCCGTTCCTCAGGAACCAGACGCGGCTGACCTTCGCCCGCTGCGGCGTCATCGATCCGCTGTCGCTCGACGACTACCGCGCCCACGGTGGTCTGCGCGGTCTCGAAACGGCCGTCGCCATGCAGTCTGCGGCGATCGTTGCAGAGGTCACTGAAAGCGGCCTTCGCGGTCGCGGCGGCGCCGGCTTCCCGACCGGCATCAAGTGGAAGACGGTTCTCGATGCGGCGGGCACGCGCAAATACATCGTCTGCAATGCCGATGAGGGGGACAGCGGCACCTTCGCCGACCGGATGATCATGGAAGGTGATCCCTTCGTGCTGATCGAGGGCATGGCGATCGCCGGCATCGCGACCGGCGCGACCAGGGGCTATGTCTACACGCGCTCCGAATACCCGCATTCGATCGCGGCGATGACGCAAGCGATCGAGGTAGCCCGCGCAGCCGGCGTGCTCGGACCTTCGGTGCTCGGCTCCGGTCACGCATTCGACATGGAAGTCAGGACCGGTGCGGGCGCCTATGTTTGCGGCGAGGAGACCTCGCTTCTGAACAGCCTCGAAGGCAAGCGCGGTATCGTTCGCGCCAAGCCGCCGCTTCCGGCACACAAGGGCCTGTTCGACTGTCCGACCGTCATCAACAACGTCATCTCGCTGGCCTCCGTACCGGTGATCCTCGACAAGGGCGCCGCCTTCTACCGAGACTTCGGCATGGGCCGGTCGCGCGGCACGATCCCGATTCAGATCGCCGGCAACGTCAAGCATGGCGGCCTCTATGAAACCGCCTTCGGCGTGACGCTTGGCGAGCTTGTCGACGAGATCGCCGGCGGCACGGCAAGCGGCCGGCCTGTAAAGGCGGTGCAGGTCGGCGGCCCGCTCGGCGCCTATTTCCCGCGTGTGCTGTTCGACACCCCGTTCGACTACGAGGCCTTCGCGGCCAAGGATGGCCTGATCGGCCATGCCGGCATCGTGGTCTTCGACGACACGGCCGACATGCTGAAACAGGCGCGCTTCGCCATGGAGTTCTGCGCGGTCGAAAGCTGCGGCAAGTGCACGCCCTGCCGTATCGGCTCGATCCGCGGGGTCGAGGTCGCGGACAAGATCGCAGCCGGCATCGAGCCGCAGAGGAACCGCGAACTGCTCGCCGATCTCTGCAACACGATGAAGTTCGGCTCGCTCTGTGCGCTCGGCGGCTTCACGCCCTATCCGGTGATGAGCGCGATGACGCATTTCCCGGAGGATTTTTCGCCGGCCCCGGCGGTAGAGGCTGCGGAATGATGGCTGCAATCGCATATGGGAGCTTGCCCCTCACCCTAACCCTCTCCCTGCAGGCGGGGAGAGGCGACACCCCCTGTGCGTCGGTAGCGGCTCAACAAGACGGTGCGGCATATCCCTTCTCCCCGCCTGCGGGGAGAAGGTGGCGGCAGCCGGATGAGGGGCGGACGACGGCATCGGCGGCGGTGGCGTACATGCCGCTGAACACAATTTCCCAGGAGGCCTAATGTCTCTCATTCATGAAATCGACTATGGCACTCCTGCTTCGAAATCCGAAAAGCAGGTGACGCTCACCATCGATGGTCGCGAGATCACCGTGCCGGAGGGCACCTCGATCATGCGCGCAGCCATGGAGGCCGGCATCGAGGTGCCGAAGCTCTGTGCATCCGACATGATGGACGCCTTCGGTTCCTGCCGCCTCTGTCTCGTGGAAGTCGAGGGACGCGCCGGAATGCCGGCCTCGTGCACGACCCCGGTCGCGCAGGGGATCGTGGTTTCCACCCAGACAGCGCGCCTCAAGGACGTGCGCCGCGGCGTGATGGAACTCTACATCTCCGACCATCCGCTCGACTGCCTGACTTGTGCCGCCAATGGCGATTGCGAACTGCAGGACATGGCCGGAGCCGTGGGTCTGCGCGATGTTCGCTACGGCTATGACGGCGCGAACCACGTCAAGGCGCGCAACAATGGCGAGATCAATCGGCAATGGGCGCCGAAGGACGAATCCAATCCCTATTTCACTTTTGATTCGGCGAAATGCATCGTCTGCTCGCGCTGTGTTCGCGCCTGCGAAGAAGTGCAGGGCACCTTTGCGCTGACGATCAGCGGCCGCGGCTTCGACTCCCGCGTCTCCGCCGGCATGAACGAGGATTTTGTTTCATCAGAATGCGTCTCGTGCGGCGCCTGCGTGCAGGCCTGCCCGACGGCGACGCTGACCGAAAAATCGGTGATCGAGATCGGCCAGCCGGAACATTCGGTCGTCACCACCTGTGCCTATTGCGGCGTCGGCTGCTCCTTCAAGGCGGAAATGCGCGGCGAGGAACTGGTGCGGATGGTGCCGTGGAAGGACGGCCAGGCGAACCGCGGCCATTCCTGCGTCAAGGGGCGTTTCGCCTACGGCTATTCGAGCCACAAGGATCGCATCCTCAACCCGATGATCCGCGAGAAGGTCACCGATCCCTGGCGCGAGGCCACCTGGGAAGAGGCCTTTGCGCACGTCGCCTCCGAGTTCCGCCGCATCCAGTATCAGTACGGCCGCGATTCCGTCGGCGGCATCACCTCATCGCGCTGCACCAACGAGGAGACCTATCTCGTGCAGAAGCTGGTGCGCGCCGGTTTCGGCAACAACAATGTCGATACCTGCGCCCGCGTCTGCCATTCGCCGACCGGCTACGGTCTTAACCAGACCTTCGGCACCTCCGCCGGCACGCAGGATTTCGACAGCGTCGAGCATACGGATGTCGCGATCATCATTGGCGCCAACCCGACCGACGGACATCCGGTCTTCGCTTCGCGGCTGAAGAAGCGTCTGCGCGAGGGCGCCAAGCTGATCGTCATCGATCCTCGCCGGATCGATCTCGTCCGCTCTGCCCATATCGAAGCCTCTTACCATCTGCCGCTGAAGCCCGGCACCAACGTCGCCATCCTGACGTCGCTCGCCCATGTCATCGTTACTGAAGGCCTCGCCAATGAAGCCTTCATCCGTGAGCGCTGCGACTGGTCGGAATATGAGGATTGGGCGGCCTTCGTTGCCGAACCCTATCACAGCCCGGAAGCGACCGAGGCTTATACGGGCGTACCGGCAGGGCTCGTCCGCGGCGCGGCGCGGCTTTACGCCACCGGCGGCAACGGCGCGATCTATTACGGCCTCGGCGTCACCGAGCACAGCCAGGGCTCGACGACCGTCATGGCGATCGCCAACCTCGCCATGGTGACCGGCAACATCGGCCGGCCCGGGGTGGGCGTCAATCCGCTGCGCGGTCAGAACAACGTGCAGGGCTCCTGTGATATGGGGTCGTTCCCGCACGAATTGCCCGGCTACCGGCACATCTCCGATGACGCGACGCGCGACATCTTCGAGAAGCTCTGGGGCGTTACGCTCAACAACGAGCCGGGCTTACGTATCCCCAACATGCTCGATGCCGCCGTCGAGGGCACCTTCAAGGCGCTCTACATTCAGGGCGAGGATATCCTGCAGTCGGATCCGGACACCAAGCACGTCGCCGCCGGTCTTGCCGCGATGGAATGCGTCGTGGTGCAGGATCTCTTCCTCAACGAGACGGCAAACTACGCCCACGTCTTCCTGCCGGGCTCGACGTTCCTCGAAAAGGACGGCACGTTCACCAATGCCGAACGCCGCATCAATCGCGTTCGCAAGGTGATGCGGCCGAAGAACGGCTATGCCGATTGGGAGGTGACGCAGAAGCTCGCCCAGGCCATGGGGCTTCACTGGAACTACCGCCACCCGTCCGAGATCATGGACGAGATCGCGGCGACGACGCCGACCTTCGCGATGGTCTCCTACGACTATCTCGACAAGATGGGTTCGGTGCAGTGGCCGTGCAACGAGAAGGCGCCGCTTGGTTCGCCGATCATGCATGTCGACGGTTTCGTCCGCGGCAAGGGCAAGTTCATCCGCACGGAATATGTAGCGACCGACGAGAAGACGGGCCCACGCTTCCCGCTGCTTCTGACCACCGGCCGCATCCTCAGCCACTACAATGTCGGCGCCCAGACGCGTCGCACGGAAAATGTCGTCTGGCATCCGGAGGACCGGCTGGAGATCCATCCGCATGACGCTGAACAACGCGGCATTCGCGACGGCGACTGGATCAGGCTTGCCAGCCGTTCGGGTGACACGACGCTCAGATCGCTGATCACCGATCGCGTCGCGCCTGGCGTGGTTTACACCACCTTCCATCACCCGACGACGCAGGCAAACGTCATCACCACCGACTTCTCCGACTGGGCGACCAACTGCCCGGAATACAAGGTGACCGCGGTGCAGGTCTCGCCCTCCAACGGTCCGTCCGACTGGCAGCGCGACTATGACGAGCAGGCCCGGCAGTCGCGCCGCATCAGCGGCAAGCTGGAGGCGGCGGAGTAGGGGAGTGCGGGAGCGCGTCGCATGACCGATTTCAAGACGAGCGTAAAGGTCGCTGAAGCTGCGCGCCGCGCCGGGACTCTTGTCGCCGGGTCACGCGTGGTGCCCGAGGAGACGCCGATCGCATTGACCTATGGCGGTTCCACGCACGCAGTGATGATGGCGACGCCCGCCGACTTCGAGGATTTTGCCGTCGGCTTCAGCCTGACCGAAGGGATCATCACCGAGCCGGACCAGATCGAGGCCGTCGACGTCGTGGCCGAGGACAAGGGCATCGACCTGCAGATTACGCTCCGGGACGAAGAGAACGACATGCTGCGGCAGCGGCGCCGGCACATGGCCGGTCCGGTCGGTTGCGGCCTTTGCGGCATCGAATCGATCGAGCAGGCTGTCCGCCTTACCCCGGATGTCTCTGGGGCGACGCTCAGGCTTTCGCAGGCGGACGTCGTCAAGTCCGTCGCCCTGCTCAACGGCCAGCAGCCGCTGCATTTTGAAACGCGTGCGGTGCATGGCGCGGCGTTCTATGTGCCGGGAAAGGGCCTGATTGCGGTACGCGAGGACGTCGGACGCCACAACGCGCTCGACAAGCTCGTGGGTGCGGCGGCGCGCGCCGGCTTCAAGGGCGGTGAGGGTGCCGTCGTCGTCACCTCGCGCGTATCGGTCGAGATGGTTCAGAAGACCGCGATCATCGGGAGCCCGGTGATCATTGCCATTTCGGCCCCGACGGCGCTCGCCATTCGCACGGCAGAAGAGGCGGGCATGACGCTGATTGCGCTCGTGCGCGGCGACGAATTCGAAATCTTCACCCATGCCGCGCGCATACATCCCGGAGCTGTTGCCGATGTCGCCTGATACCAATGCCAAGCTCATCTACATGGCCAACCAGATCGCCACGTTCTTCAAGAGCCAGCCGGCAGCGGAAGCGGCTGAGGGCGTTGCGACCCATATCAACAAATATTGGGAGCCGCGCATGCGCCGCAAGCTTTTCGAGCATATCGATCATGGCGGCGAAGGACTGAACCCGCTGGTGATCGAGGCGGCTTCGAAAATCAAGCGGCCGGAAGCCGCGTAGTCCGTTATCGTCAGCGGGCCGAAGAAGACCCCTCCCCAACCCCTCCCCACAGGTGGGAGGGGCTTTCCCCGCCGTCCGGCCACCGCCATCATCAAACTCCGAGCGCAGAGAACCGTCGAGAGATGAATAGAGCGAGTGCGGCATCGGAAGTCCCTCCCCTTGTGGGGAGGGGTTGGGGAGGGTTGTCTCGACTCAATTGGACCCAACCTGTCGCCCCGAACGGAAAGGCCGCCTCAGCGCGAGCGAGACGGCCTCTATCCAAGAATAGGCGAAACCTCAGGCGGCGAGTTCTTCGACGTCGCGTTCTTTGAACATGCGGGAAAGATTGAGGAAGCAGATCATGCCCGATTCGTTGGCGATGATGCCTTCGGCAAAGCTCTTGTCGAAGGAAGCCGTCACTTCCGGCACAGGCTGAACCTGGCTGCCCTGGACTGTGAGAATGTCGGAGACGCGGTCGACGACGAGGCCGATGACCATGTTGTGCACTTCGGCGACGACGATCGCGCTGCGCTCGTTGGCGACGGTCGATTTCATTCCGAGCTTGTGGGCAAGGTCGATGATCGGGATCACGGTGCCGCGCAGGTTCATCACGCCGATGACTTCCGGAGGCGAATGCGGGATGGGCGTCGACGGTGCCCAGCCGCGGATTTCACGGATCGTCGTGGTCTTGACGCAAAATTCCTGATCGTGAAGACGGAACGCTATGATTTCCAGCGTCTCGCCGTCAAATCCGGCCGTTCTCAATGTGCCTGTCATCGAAGGTCCCTCCAGCTTGCCGGTCGACGCCTCCTGCGGTGCTGCTGCCAAGCAGTCTCCAGCCAGTCAGGGGCTGTCGTTACAATCCGCCGAGGACATCCGGCGGGGCGCAGGCTGCATCATGCGCGGAGGAACCCGCTTTGCGCTTTGGGGAGCTATTCTAAGCCGGGATTCGTTAAGACTTGCTTTTGCGAAGCGGCCGATCCGCCCCGATGTCGAGACGGATCGGAAGTATCGTTTCATGCGGAGGCGAGTACGGCCGCGAAATGTTCGACCGCCCAATCGACCTGGTCTTCGGTGATGACGAGCGGCGGGGCGATGCGGATCGTGTCGCCATGGGTGTCCTTGGCAAGAATGCCGCGCGCCTTCAGTGCCTCGCAATATTTGCGGGCGCCGCCGGCTTCCGGAACCAGCTCGACGGCGAGCATGAGGCCGCGGCCACGAACATCCCTGATGATATTGGAGCGAATATCGCGCAGGCCGTTCTGGAAGCGCTCGCCCATCCGGGCGGAATTTTCGATCATGTCCTCTTCGGTGAGCGCCTTCAGCGCTGCCCGGGCAATCGCGCAGGCAAGCGGATTGCCGCCGAAGGTCGAGCCGTGCTGGCCGGGCTTCAGGACACCGAGCACCTCCGAATTCGAAAGCACGGCTGAGACCGGATAGAAGCCGCCGGACAGCGCCTTGCCGATCAGCGTCACATCCGCCTCGATGCCTTCATGCTCTTCCGCAAGCAGCTTGCCCGTGCGGCCGAGACCGGTCTGGATTTCATCGAGAATGAGCGTGATGCCATGTTTCGTGCAGAGCTCGCGCACACCTGTGAAATATCCCGCTGGCGGCACGATCACGCCGGCTTCACCCTGAATCGGCTCGACGAGGAAGGCGACGGTGTTTTCACTGATCGCTTCGCGGAACGCGTCGATGTCGCCGAAGGGAATGATCTTGAAACCCGGCGCGAACGGCCCGAAGCCGCTGCGGGCGTCCGGATCGGTCGAAAAGCCGACGATGCCCATGGTGCGGCCGTGGAAATTGTTGGAGCAGACGATGATCTCCGCCTTGTCGTCGGCGACGCCCTTGACCTCGTATCCCCACTTGCGCACCGCCTTGATGGCGGTCTCGACCGCTTCGGCGCCGGAGTTCATCGGCAGCACCTTGTGCGAGCCGGTAAGCGCTGCGATCTCCTCGTAGAAATGCGCGAGCTGGTCGTTGCGGAAGGCGCGCGAGGTCAGCGTCAGCTTCTGCGCCTGCTCGATCATCGCCTTGAAGATCTTCGGATGACAATGGCCCTGGTTGACGGCGGAGTATGCCGACAGGCAGTCGAGATAGCGATTGCCGTCGATATCCCAAACGTAGACCCCTTCGCCGCGCGAAAGCACGACGTCGAGCGGCTTGTAGTTATGCGCGCCCAGCCGGTATTCGGTTTCGATCAGGGCCTCAGTTGTCGTCATAAATAATTCCTCCGGGTTGTATCGTGGCGCCGCGCGCCTCGTGGGTCATGCGCGAGATCGCCGAGATGCCTCAGTTACCTTCATGCGCCGCGGGTCGGCCGGTCAAGAATGCGACGGCCGAAGAGGCTTGCCGTGAGCTCGACCAGGATACGGGCGCTCTTGCCGCGGTCATCGAGGAAGGGGTTGAGTTCGACGACGTCGAGCGAGGAGACGAGATCGCTGTCGCAGAGCATCTCCATGATCAGGTGGGCTTCGCGGAATGTCGCGCCGCCTGGAACGGTGGTCCCGACACCGGGCGCAATTTCCGGGTCCATGAAATCGACGTCGAGGCTCACATGCAAGAGGCCGTTGGCGGCGCGGACCTCATCGAGGATCTGACGCATGATCTGGGCCATGCCCAGTTCGTCGACGGCGCGCATGTCGTAGACATTGACGCCGTGCTCGGTGATCTCCTCGCGCTCGCGCGCGTCGACCGAGCGAATGCCGATCTGATAGACCTTCTTCGGGTCGACCAGCGGCCGATCGCTGGCGAGGATCGGGGCGAATTCCGCCTCGCCGCAGAAGAAGGCGACGGGCATGCCATGCATGTTGCCGGAGGGCGAAGTGTCGGGCGAATTGAAGTCGGCATGGGCATCGAGCCAGAGGACGAAAAGCGGCCGGCCGACCTCGTCGGCGTGGCGGGCCATGCCGGAGACGCTGCCCATGGAAAGCGCATGGTCGCCACCGAGGATGATCGGGAAATATCCCTTGCGCGCGACGTCGTGCACGGTGTCGTGCAACGCGCGGGCGAAGGCTGCGACCATCTGCAGGTTGTTGGCCCGCGCATGATTGGCGAGATCGCGTGCCGGCAGCGGCCGGACATCGCCTTCGTCGTGAACCGTATGGCCGAGTTCGGCCAGAACCGTGTCGATGCCGGCGATCCTCAGCGCCGTCGGGCCCATGGCCGCGCCGCGCCGTCCGGAACCTTCTTCGATGGGTGCGCCGATCAAGGTAATGGTCTTCATTTCCGCCCTTTTCCTTCCTCTGATTCCCGCAAGAATGGCGCGGATTATCGTCAAAAGGCATGACAGCAAAAAGATGGAAAACTGTCGATTGGAAGGCTATAATCGCCATATTGATAAGACGAATTTGCCAAATTGAGAAACATGGACGATCTCGACCAAGCCCTCATCAGCGCGCTCCGACAGAATGCGCGCACACCGGTCTCGACGCTTTCGGCGATGACGGGCGTGTCGCGTGCGACCGTTGCTGCGCGCATCGATCGGCTGGTGGCAAATGGAACGATTGCGGCCTTCACGATCCGGACCGGCTCGGAAATTCCGGCGTCCGGTGTGCGCGCTGTCGTCATGATCGAAGTTCACGGCAAGATGGCCGACCGCGTTGCGGATCAATTGCGCGGCTTGCCGCAGGTCAGGGCACTCCACAGCACCAACGGACGATGGGATTTCATCGCTGAACTGGAGGATCGCGACCTCGTCAGCTTCGATGAAACGCTCCGGCGCATCCGGCTCATCGACGGCATCACCGTGACCGAGACCAATATCCTCCTGAAGACCAGCAAGATGAGCGGAGCGTCCTGACGCCATTGCATCGCCCATTTTTTGCCGTCGCAAAGCAGTTTGTTCTTGCTTTGTTCCCTATTCCCTGTAAGATATCCCACCTCAGCGAAAAAGAGAGGCATGAGGAAAGTGCGTAAGCATCCGGCAAAGACCGCAGGCTGAAGGACTTTCAGATTTTTCGGCGTGATTTGCGGGCCCACTTTGCCGCCAGATCATCGACGGCTTTGTTGAGCTCGGCGAAGTTGCCCTGGTCCGGATCGTATTCGTTGCTGCCCCACCATTCGACGAGCTCGGCGTGCCGCTCGTGGGTCGGATCGGCGAGAGCCTCGCGGAACTCCTGATAGCCCCATGGCCCGCCGATGTCCTCGGGAGGGCAACGTCCGGCTGCTTCGAGAAGCATTGGCTCCGCAGGGCCGATGACGGGGAACGTGCGCTCGATCTTGATGCTGTGCGTCCAGCCGTCGCCGAAGTCGTAAAGGTACTTGAACGATTTCGCGCCGATGTCTTCGACTGCCGCCAGCAGCGAGATCTTGCGCGCATCGAGCGGGCCATCTCCCCAGTCCTGATCAGGCAGACCAAAGCCGACGTCGCGGATGCGGAATTCGTAAAGGTGGCTGTTGCTCCAGCCCATCGCCGCCTGCAGCACCTCATGAAGGCGATGGAGCTTGATGCGGAACGGCACCACAACGCGCCGCATCACCGTCGGTTCGACGTGGTCGAGGGTGATCTTCAGGCGGACCAGAGAAGCCGGCATCTTCAGGCTGCCAGCTTGTGCGCCACTGGCGACGCGCTCTTCCAGTTCCAGGGCAGGAGCTCATCGAGCCGATGCGCGGGATAACCGGCAATGCGGTGAAGCACGTCGGCGAGCCAGGCTTGCGGATCGACGTCGTTCATCTTGGCCGAGACAATCAAGCTGTACATAGCGGCGGCGCGCTGGCCACCGCGGTCCGATCCGGCGAACAACCAGGATTTCCTGCCCAAGGCTATGCCGCGCAGGGCGCGTTCGGCGGCATTGTTCGACAGACAGACACGCCCGTCGTCGAGGAAGAGGGTGAAGGCAGGCCAGCGTTTCAGCAGGTAATCGAAGGCCTTGGCGAGATCATCGTTGCGAGACAGCTTGGCACGCTGAGCCTTCATCCATGCTTCCAGCTCGAGGACCAGAGGCAGGCTCCGATCCTGACGAGCGGCCTTGCGGAGCTCCACGCTCTGACCGTTGATCTCGCGCTCGATGTCGAACAGGGCATCGATCCGCTCCACCATTTCCAGCGCGATCGGCGAGATGACGGCCGCCTTCTTGCCCTGCGCTTTTCGGCGCGCATTCGCCTCGACGTCGGCCATCGCAAAAAAGGGCCGCCTCGCATGGACCCAGCAGGCTGCTTCCGTTATCGGGCCTGGCCGTCGATCCGGAAGATAGAGTTTGGTGTAGCCGGTATAGGCGTCCGCCTGCAGAATGCCGCTATAGCCGGCAAGATGCGCCTGCGGGTGCTCGCCCGCGCGATCACGGGAATAGTAGAACATCGCCGACGGTGCGGCTGTGCCGCCGAACGGTCGATCGTCGCGGACATAGACCCAACTTCGGGCGATATCGGTCTTTCCTGCCGCCAGAACCGGGACCGTCGTGTCGTCGCCGTGCAATCGATCTGCCCCAAACGTATGGGCCTCGATCCGTTTGATGATCGGATCGAGTACGGCACAGCATGCGCCGATGCTATCGGCCACCGTCGACAGGCTGAGGGAAACGCCTTCGCGTTCGAAGCGCTCGACCTGACGATTGAGCGGCAGATGCTGGCCGAACTTGTCGAACAGGATCATCGCCAGGAGATTGGGGCCGGCCCATCCGCGCGGGATGGCATGGAAAGGGGCCGGAGCTTGGCTGATCTTCTCGCAATCGCGGCAGGTGAACTTCTCGCGCACCGTCTGGATCACTTTCCATTGGCGCGGAATGACCTCGAGGGTCTCGGTGATGTCCTCACCCAGCTTGCGCAGTCGGTCGCCGCCACAGCATTGGCAGCTCACGGGACCGGGCACGACGACGCGTTCGCGCGGAAGATGATCGGGGAAAGACTTCTTCGCCGGCCGGCTGCGGGTAAAGCCGGCGACATTGACGGTGGCCGCGACCGCCATTTCGGCCGCGAGTTCGTCCTCGGTCACCGCCATCTCCAACTCTGCCAGTTGGAACTCCATCTGATCGATCAGCCGGGCGCGACGCTCTGCCTTCGGGCCATAGAGCTGCCGCTCGAGCTTTTCGATGCGCAGCTTCTGCCGGGCAATGACGGCAAGATCCTCCGACGCCTTGGCCTTGGCAACGGCAAGTTCAGCCTCGATCTGTGCGCCCTTGGCGCGTACCGCGATGAGCTCTGCCCGCAGGGCGGCAACATCGTCGGGAAGCAAATCAGGGCTGTTTTCCATGCCCGAAGTGAATCACAGAAGTCCTGATTTGCCTAGTGTTTCAAAGGACTTGCCCCGGAATATTCGCGTTCGGGCGGCTCACCCGGCACTCGTCGGCCGCCATGTCTGCTGCGGATTTCGCCAATCAATCCCCTCCAGCAGA
Source organism: Sinorhizobium chiapasense (assembly GCF_036488675.1). NCBI lineage: Bacteria > Pseudomonadati > Pseudomonadota > Alphaproteobacteria > Hyphomicrobiales > Rhizobiaceae > Sinorhizobium > Sinorhizobium chiapasense. Next base: position 3,570,179 of record NZ_CP133148.1, on the reverse strand, counting down.
TAGGACATCTGACCGGCGGTCAGCGCGATTGCGCCACTCTCCGTCGCCGGCCAGATGAAGCGGCCGCGCTCGAGCCGTTTCGCATACAACGATAGGCCGATCCCATCATGCCAAAGGGCTTTTATCAGTCGGCCGCTACGACCGCGAAAGACGAAGACGTCGCCCTTAAACGGATCGCGACCGAGGCCCTCCTGCACCAGCAGAGCCAGACCCTGCATGCCCTTGCGCATGTCGCAGTGACCGCTCGCGATCCACACCCGCACCCCGGAACTGATCGGGATCATTTGAGCGCCCGCATGATCGCGGCTGCCAGGTCGCATGGCGCTGCTGAGCCAATTCTCACCTTGACGCCGTTCGGGAAGTCCACCGCCATGGCCAATTCGACTGCGTCACTGCTGGCAGAGTCAACGAGCTTTGCCGGCACAAAGGCGGGCTCGGCCTCTTGGACCAAAGCCTGCCGCCGCCATGTGTAAATCAGGCCGGTCGAAACCTCGAAGCGGCGTGCAACTTCGGAAACAACCGCGCCTGGGGCGAAAGCCTCTGCCAGTATCTGCGCGCGATCTTCCAACGACCACCGCCGCCGCCGCTCTGGTCCGGTCAGCAAAACTGCATGTCCCATGAATTGCTCAGTGCGCTCTTAAGTCCACTCTTAAGAGCGCAGACTCACGGGATAAGCGGAACTTCGCAAGGCGGTCCCCGCCGGAGGGATACGAAAGTGCGCGGCGTCTTTCCGCATCCGTACTCGTTCTCTACAGCGCCGCGCGTCTCTTGAGACGCGCAAAGGTCGCTGTAGCACTTTGAGTTGCTGCATGATTCCTCAAATCGGTTCCGATTTGAGGAATCATGCAGTGGAAACAATCACGTTCATCGCGATCCTGGGAGGTTGTCATGGCCATGTACAATGGCGGCCCTGCACGGCAGATTTGCATAAAGCTGTTCGTCAGGCATGGGGACGAGGAGCGAGCGATCGCGTTCTATCGTGACGTCTTCGGCGCCGAGCTTCTGCAGCGCCATGAGTGGAGCGGCATCCTGACGAGCGCCGACCTTTGCATCGGCGATTCCGTCTTCCGCGTCGCAGGCGCAAATCCGCGCCGGGATGCCGAGCCGGGGCTTGGCGGACCGCGGTCGCCGCACGCGCTCGGCACGACCGCGGCCATCCTCGAACTCCACGTCGACGATGTGGACCGGGTGCTCGGACGGGCAATCGGTTCTGGCGCGAGCCTGCGCAATGCCGCCGAGACGCTGCCGACGGGAGATCGGGTCGGCGCCCTCATCGATCCGTTCGGGCACATATGGGCGCTGTTCACCGCCAATGACGAAAGCGAGGTATTGGACGCGTTCGGCGTCGACCGAAACGCCGCCTGACAAGGCGGCCGTGTGCCGCTGCCCTGTCGTTTCGCCCTTCCTTTCTGAACTCTCCACAATGGGAGGGGCTCGCAGGCGCTACCCCAATTCCCGCAGGTGGCCACGTCCGGTCGTGCGTGGAGGGTGCTGCGTTTTTTGAGGAAGAAGCTCGAACAATGCGCGAGTCGAGCGGAAACTGTCCACGCCCGTCAGCTTCAGAAAAACTCGTCCAGAAGGCGGTAGTAGGCAAGCTTTTCCGGATCGGGATCCGGCAACCCATATCGGTCGAGAAAGGGCTGAACCCAGTCCTCTCCCAGATTGTAGCCGATGCTTCGGCAGGCGAGTGCGATGTCCTGATGAAGATCCGCAACGCCGAGGCGGCCGCAATCGATGAAGCCAGCGAATCGGTCCGCTCGCGCGACGATGTTGGGCAAGCAGGCGTCGCCATGGGTCACCACCAACTGCTCGCCCTTCGGGATCCGCGCTTGAAGCTCGCAGACGAGCTCTCTCGCCGTCCTTCCCTGCCGTTCGTCGTCGAAATCACTCTCATCGACAAGGCCGGCGTCCATGCGCGCCTCCGCGGCGGCGATGCGCCTCCTCAGTTGGTGATCGAACGGGCAAGTGGCCGGGTCGAGGCGGTGCAGGCTGCGGAGGGCATCGGCAAGAATGGCGATGCGTTGGGCAGGCGTGAGCGGAGACGAGGCAAGGTCGATCCCCTCGACCGCCTCCATCAACAGCCAGGTCTGTCCTGCATGCTGCTCTTGCCCGAGAACTCGCGGACAGGGCACGCTCTGCGCCCTCAGCCACTTGAGACGCGCCGCCTCGTTTTCCGCGAACGGTCCTGACTTTTCATGTTTGAGGACAAGCGAGGGCCGGTCGTCGGCGCTGAGCAGGAACACAGTGGACGTCGACTGGCCAAGCGTGTCCTTTTGTGACGCGTAGCCCGAAAGCCGGTCGCGGAAGCAGGGCGGCAGGTCGATCTCTTGGATTTGCATAGGCGGCTCGACGGGTCGATTTTGGGTCGATTCGACCGAAATCATCGTGATCTAGTATTCCCTCTCGAAGAAGACACCGCCGGCTGCCGATCCGTCTCCACCCGCTTCACCTCGCAGCTTGACGCCCCTGCCGACATCGAGGTTGATCACGGCCTTGCCGGCGCTGGCCCCCGAGCCCTGTTGCAATTCGAGATAGGTCCGGTCGTTCAGGTATTTGCCGGCGCGCACCTGGGTGCCGCCACTCTCGTCGGTCGTCACATCGAGATCGTCGACGCCAAGCTTGTTGCGCAGGCCGTCGAGCAGGGAGGTCGAGCCACCGCCGGCGAGCTGGCTGACGGCCGACGCGAGCTGGGCGATCTGGAATGCCGACAGGTTGTTGAGCGACCGGTTGAAGATGAGGCGTGCCAGTATTTCGTCCTGCGGCAGCGCCGGCGAGGACGAGAACGTCACCTGCGGATTGTTGGCGAGCCCGGAGACATTGACGGTGATGGTCGTCGAACCGGCACTCGAAGTTGCGTCGAGATCGAGCGTCGGGATCAGGTCGCCGCCGAAACCGATCCGCCCTCGGGTAAAGGTGAGGCGCTTGCCGAGAATTTCGAGCCGTCCGCGCCGCATGTCGAAGCCGCCGGAAACGATTGGCTGCACGGCCGTGCCACGGATCGTCAGCTCGCCGCCGAGCTCCGCGTCGATACCGCGCCCGCGCATGAAAAACTGTCCGGGAGCACTGACGACAAGATCGAAGGCGATGACGCCTCTGGCGTTGGCCCCTGCCGAGGTGTCTCTGCGCAAAGTCCTTGTCATCTGCTGCACTCTGGCCGGGGCGTTCCTGTGCGTGATGTCGATCGCAGTGAGCGACGTTGGCAGTTTTTCCGGAACGGTGATCGCCGCGCGGCGGATCGTCAGCCTGCCGCCGAGCACCGGCGTCGCGACGAGTGGACCTTTGAGCGTCAAGTCACCGGCGAGATTCGCGGTGAAGAGCGTGCCGTCGACATAGGTTGCGTTGTTGAGGCGGATGCGCAAATCCGCAGGAAAACCGGAATTGGCAGCGATCCCGACGGTGCCGCTTGCCTCGATCGAGCCGCCGCTGGCGAGATTGGCGGAAAGTCTCGAAATCGTCGCCTGCCTGCCGTCGAGCGTGACGTTTGCCGTCAGGTCGTTGAGAGCGAGATTGCGCCGAACGTCGACCAGCCGACCGCCGGCAGTCCTGATCGTGCCGCTGATCTGCGGCGCCCTCGCGGAGCCGGAAATGGAAAGATCGACCGTTGCGGACCCGGTGAGCGTGAAGCCGTTTTGCGCCATAAGATTGGCAAGCAGCGCGAAGGGCACGTTGCCCGAAAATCTCATCGAAAGCGGCATCGCACCACCGAGCTCCACGGTGCCGCCACCCCTGATGGAAAGCCCGGAAGCACCGGACAACACGGTGTCGAGCGTGACGCGGTTGTTGACAAGCCTGCCGTTCGCGGAAATGTCGACGGCGCCGATTCCGGCGGAACGGACTGGCGCGACGGACGCACCGCTCCACCTGAGATCGTATGCGACCACCGGTGCGGCCGGTGTGCCGTCGATGTCGACTGTTCCGGCGATCGTGCCTTCCGCACCAAGAGTGGGCGCGAAGGTGTTGATCAGTGCCGCAGGCAAGGCGTTCAGTCGCGCCGAGATGTCGAGCCTTTCCCCCGCTTTGCCGGTGACCGTGATGGTACCCCTCGACGCCTGAATGACGATGTCGTTGAGACGCACGACGCCGTTGCCGATCGCAACGACGGTGGGATTGGCAAGCCTCAACGGAATGCGTCTCGGCGTTGCCGAGAAGGAGGCGAGGCGGATTTCCGTGCGACCGGCATCGCTGACGAGATCGCCCGTGGCTGCGACCGGCCCGCCATCATAGTTTCCGTCGATGGAAAAACCCGTCCTGCCACCCTGCTGGTCGAAAGTCAGGTTGAGGCCTGAGACACGGTTTGCCCCCTGCGAGATGCTGTCTGCCCGGACGCTGCCCCTGATCGCGAGCGCGGCGACATCGGCAATGCTGATGTCGGCGACAGGTCTTGCGATCGTCAAGGCGTCGCGCTTGATACCGCCGCCGCTTGCCTTGACTGACACGGAAGTGACGCCATTGACGGTGCGTACCGTCGCGGAACCCGCGAGATCGCCGGACGCGGTCTGGCCGGCCATCGCGGCCAGAAGGCCGAGGTCGGGCAGGTTGAAGTCGACCGTGCCGTCCGGCTTGAAGTCGGGCGTCAGATTGAGTGCGCCAGTCAGCCGGTTGTCGCCGATCGTCGCCTCCAGGGTCGGGATCGAGGTGCGACCGTTCTCGGACACCACATCCGCCCGGATATTGATCGCCTGGCCGCCGAGCGCGCCGGTTGCAGTCAGCTTTGCCTGCGGGCTGCCGGGCTTGGCCGTCACGTCGGCATTGATCATCAAGTCCGTCAACGTGCGGCCGGCCAGCGTTGCGCCGCTGGAGGTCAGCTCCGCTTTGATGCCGAGTTCGTTGAGCGGACCGGAGATGTCGGCGCTGAATGCGGCTGTGCCCTCTGCGTCCGCAAGCAGCTTGCCGAGGGTGGGCAGCGTGCCTTCGATGGCCGCCGTCAGGGCGCCATCCGCAAGCGCGGCGGTGCCGCGGGCGTCGATGGTGCCGGACGTGAGTTCGAGCGCGCTCAGTCTGACGCTGCCGCCTTCGCCGGTTTCGACCTTGCCGGATACCGCGATCGTCCGGTCGAATTTTGCGGCAAGATTGGGGGGCAGCAGATGCGGTTCGGCAAAGAGCTTGAAGGCCACCTCGGCGGTTGCATTGGCACGGTCCAGGCGGCCGGTGACGTTGCCATGGAAGCCGCCGCTCTCGATCGTCGTCGGATCGAAGCGGACATCGCCTGCGGCGACCGTGATCGTGCCTTTCGCCATGACGTCCTGCGCGACGATGCCGGCGGAGCGAACCGATGCGATGGATGCGCCGTTCCAGCCGAGCTCGTACCCGACCACCGGTGCTGCTGCCGCCCCGCTGACATCGACGGTGCCGCCGATCGTGCCCTCGGCGCCGAGCGTCGGGGCGAAGGTGTTGATCAGGGTCGCGGGGAGCGCGTTGATTTGCGCCGAAATGTCGAGCTCTTCGCCGGCGGTGCCGGCGACGACAATCGTGCCGTCCGACGCAAGGATGGTGAGGTCGCTGAGGCGAACGATGCCGTTCTCGATGGCGATCGTCGTCGGCGCGGCAAGCTGCAGCGGAACCCGCTTCGGGGTTGCCGAGAAGGATGCCAGCCGGATTTCCGTGCGACCGGCATCGCTGACGAGATCGCCCGTGGCTGCGACCGGCCCGCCATCATAGTTTCCGTCGATGGAAAAACCCGTCCTGCCACCCTGCTGGTCGAAAGTCAGGTTGAGGCCTGAGACACGGTTTGCCCCCTGCGAGATGCTGTCTGCCCGGACGCTGCCCCTGATCGCGAGCGCGGCGACATCGGCAATGCTGATGTCGGCGACAGGTCTTGCGATCGTCAAGGCGTCGCGCTTGATACCGCCGCCGCTTGCCTTGACTGACACGGAAGTGACGCCATTGACGGTGCGTACCGTCGCGGAACCCGCGAGATCGCCGGACGCGGTCTGGCCGGCCATCGCGGCCAGAAGGCCGAGGTCGGGCAGGTTGAAGTCGACCGTGCCGTCCGGCTTGAAGTCGGGCGTCAGATTGAGTGCGCCAGTCAGCCGGTTGTCGCCGATCGTCGCCTCCAGGGTCGGGATCGAGGTGCGACCGTTCTCGGACACCACATCCGCCCGGATATTGATCGCCTGGCCGCCGAGCGCGCCGGTTGCAGTCAGCTTTGCCTGCGGGCTGCCGGGCTTGGCCGTCACGTCGGCATTGATCATCAAGTCCGTCAACGTGCGGCCGGCCAGCGTTGCGCCGCTGGAGGTCAGCTCCGCTTTGATGCCGAGTTCGTTGAGCGGACCGGAGATGTCGGCGCTGAATGCGGCTGTGCCCTCTGCGTCCGCAAGCAGCTTGCCGAGGGTGGGCAGCGTGCCTTCGATGGCCGCCGTCAGGGCGCCATCCGCAAGCGCGGCGGTGCCGCGGGCGTCGATGGTGCCGGACGTGAGTTCGAGCGCGCTCAGTCTGACGCTGCCGCCTTCGCCGGTTTCGACCTTGCCGGATACCGCGATCGTCCGGTCGAATTTTGCGGCAAGATTGGGGGGCAGCAGATGCGGTTCGGCAAAGAGCTTGAAGGCCACCTCGGCGGTTGCATTGGCACGGTCCAGGCGGCCGGTGACGTTGCCATGGAAGCCGCCGCTCTCGATCGTCGTCGGATCGAAGCGGACATCGCCTGCGGCGACCGTGATCGTGCCTTTCGCCATGACGTCCTGCGCGACGATGCCGGCGGAGCGAACCGATGCGATGGATGCGCCGTTCCAGCCGAGCTCGTACCCGACCACCGGTGCTGCTGCCGCCCCGCTGACATCGACGGTGCCGCCGATCGTGCCCTCGGCGCCGAGCGTCGGGGCGAAGGTGTTGATCAGGGTCGCGGGGAGCGCGTTGATTTGCGCCGAAATGTCGAGCTCTTCGCCGGCGGTGCCGGCGACGACAATCGTGCCGTCCGACGCAAGGATGGTGAGGTCGCTGAGGCGAACGATGCCGTTCTCGATGGCGATCGTCGTCGGCGCGGCAAGCTGCAGCGGAACCCGCTTCGGGGTTGCCGAGAAGGATGCCAGCCGGATTTCCGTGCGACCGGCATCGCTGACGAGATCGCCCGTGGCTGCGACCGGCGCGCCATCATAGGCGGCATCGATCGAGAAGCCGGTCCGTCCCGCCTGCTGCTCGAAGGCGAGAGCGAGGCCCGAGAGGCGGTTCTCTCCCTGCCCGAGGCTTTCCGCACCGATGTTGCCCCGGATCGCCAGCCTGGCGATATCGGCGATGGTGATATCGGCGGTGGGTTTGGCAATCGTCAGCGCATCGCGGCTGATGCTGCCGCCGCTTGCCTTGACCGACACGGAAGTGACGCCATTGACGGTGCGTACCGTTGCCGAACCGGCGAGATCGCCGGATGCGGTCTGGCCGGCCATCGCGGCCAGCAGGCCGAGGTCGGGCAGGTTGAAGTCGACCGTGCCGTCCGGCTTGAAGTCCGGCGTCAGATTGAGTGCGCCGGTCAGCCGGTTGTCGCCGATCGTCGCCTCCAGGGTCGGGATCGAGGTGCGGCCGTTCTCGGAGACCACATCGGCCCTTGCGTTGATCGCCTGGCCGCCGAGGTTTCCGGTTGCGGTCAGTTTGGCTTGAGGGTTGTTCGGCGTCGCCGTCGCATCGGCGTTGATTCTGAGTTCTTCCAGCATGCGGCCGGCCAGCGTTGCGCCGCTGGAGGTCAGCTCCGCTTTGATGCCGAGTTCGTTGAGCGGACCGGAGATCGAAGCACGGAACGCCGCCGCACCCCGGGCGTCGGCGATGAGCCTGCCGAGATCGGGCAAATTGCCCTCGATATCTGCGGTCAACGCGCTGTCGGCGAGCGTCACGGTACCCGAAGCGTCCAGGGTTCCGGATTTGACTTCCAGCCCGCTCAGCCGGACGCTGCCGTCCTCACCGGTCGCGACGCTTCCAGTTGCCGCAATCGTGTTGTCGAACTTTGCAGCGATGCCGGGTGGCAGAACGCCAGGCATCGCGAACAGCTTGAAGGCTGCCTCGACCGTCGTATTGACGCGGTTCAGGTTGCCGGTGACGCTGCCGCCGACACTCGCGCTTTCGATCGTCAGCGGATCGAAGCGGATGTTCTCCGGGCGGACATCGATCGTTCCGTCGAGCTTCAGCGGCGCCCTGATCGCCCGGTCGAGATCCGCGCTTGCAAAACGGCTCTCGCCGACCTCGACGGTCGTCTTCAGCGGTCCGGATTGCGTTTGCAGATTGAAAGCGTCGCTTTGCGCCGAAAGCCGAACGGCGCCAAGGCTCATCTGCGGCAGCGAGACGGAAGGGAGATCGGCGGCGACGTCGAGGATCGCCGATTGTCCGTCGCCGATCAGCGACAGATTGGCGGTGTTGATCAGCGCGCTGAACTCGCCTTCCCTCAGCGGCCAGCGGAAGTCGATGGCGCCGCTGGTGCCTGCAAGGCTTGCCTGAAGGTTGTTCTCGCCCTCGCTGTTGACCGTCCCGGAGGCGTCGAGCGTCAGTGCACCGGTCGAAAGCTTGCCGGTCTCGATCTCGACCTTGCTCGATCCGTCGAAGACAGCCGTCACGTCAATGCTCGTCGTGCCTTCGAACAGCGGCTTGAAGATCGCCGGCGCGAGTGAAACGAAGGCTCCGCCACCGGAGACGGCCAGCCGGTGCATGCCGTCCCCGGCCTGCACATGGCGTCCGTCGAGCCGGAGAATCTCGTTGCCGTCAAGCGAGGCGATGCCCGATCCCGCCCAGTCGGAAAGCGGCCCTTCTCCGGTCAAGGCGATGCCGACAGCCGGCTCGCCCGGCAAGCCGAGCAGCTTGGCGAGCAGTCCTCCCTTCGGTTCGGAGATATTCGCTTCCAGTTTCAATTGGTTGCCGCCCGGATTGAAGACGATATCCGCGACGGCGTGCGCCTCCGGGCGATCGCGTACGGCGGCATCGAAGGCCAGGGCGATGCTCGAATTCGTGGCGTTGGCCCTGCCGCGCGCGGTCAGGAACTGATCCTCACCGGCGATTGCCTTGCCGATCATGATCTCCTTGAGATCGAAGGCGTCGATCTTGACCTCGAGCGGCAGTGCGAAACTCCTGCGTACCTCCCTCGTCTCGGTCGAGGGAATGGGGGTGCGTTCGACGCGGATCGAACCCGCCGAAATATGGCTTGCATCGAACCGCATGGACAGGAGCTCGGCCGGCGACCAGTTGACCGACAGGTCCCGGATTTCCGCATAGATCCCCTTACCATCGAAAAGCGTGACCGAGCCGGCCCTGAAATCGCCGGTCAACAGGGCGCTTGGATCCGAGATCCGGACGATCTGGTCGGGCGTTGCGGCATATTTCTCGATTGCCCAGGCGACGAGCCGCGCGCCGGGTGTCGTGAAGCCGACAAAGGCGATGATGAGGAGGAGCAGGACCACAAGAGTGCCGAGGCCGGCAAGGAAAAAGCGCAGCCCGGATCGAAGGAAGCGAATGACCTGATTCATATCCTACCCATAGACCAACTTACGCCGTTTCGGAATCCTTATGGACCTTGGCGCCTGCGGAATATATCTGCCTGAACTATCAACGAAATCAGGCGCAATTCAGAAGGACTGGCCGATGCCGGCGTAGATGCCGTAGTCGGTCCCGTCGGGATATTTGTTGAGCGGGACCGCAAAATCCAACCGGATCGGTCCGAAAGGGGTGGCATAGCGCAGGCCGATGCCGGCGCCGGCGCGGATATCGGAGAAATCGGGGGTCGTGTTTTCCGAAACCGTGCCGGCGTCGAGGAAGGGGACGATTCCGATCGTGTCAGTAATCGCGATGCGCGCTTCCAGCGAGGCGCTGACATAGGAGCGGCCGCCGGTTTCATCGTTGTTTTCGTCGCGCGGGCTGATCTCCTGATAGGAATAGCCGCGCACCGACCCGCCTCCACCGAGATAGAAGCGCCGAGGGGCCGGTATGTCGACAAGCTCGTCGCCGCCGACCAGCACGCCGGCGCCGAGCTTGCCGGCCAGCACGAAGCGCTTTTCTTCGCCCAGCGCATAGTAGCCGGAGGCCGAGGCCTCGAATGAACTGAAGAAGGTCTGCCCCTCGATCTCGTAGCTCGGTTTGGCGTTGATCAGCGCCCGGTAGCCTTCGGTTGCGTTCAGCTTGTCGTCGCGCGTGTCGCGGACATATTCGAGCGGAATGCTGGCGGTAAGATAGGAGTTCTCGCCGAAAGCGTCGTCGACGTCCGCCCAGCTCAATTCCGCACCCCCGGAGAAGGTATCCTGTGGCGAAAGTTCGAAGATCGCACCGGCCGCCCCGGTTATCATCTTTGCGCGGTAGGCGTCCGGGTCGACGAGGCTGGCCGTGAGGCTTGCCGTAAAGGTCGATGCCGGCCCGAATGCGCCAGGTTTCGCGAACAGGATACCGGCGGAATAGTCGAGGCCTCCGACGTCCGTGGTCTCGCCGATGCGGTTGACCGAGCCTTCTATTCGCAAAGATTCTGCGCGACCGAAGAGATTGCGATGGCCCCAGTAACCCTGCACGCCGAGGCCGTCGGTGGTCGAAACCTGGCCGCCGAAACCGAAATAGCGGTGTTTGCCTTCGGAAACCTCGATGTTCATCGGGATGTTGCCGTCGGGCGTTAGCGCATCGGCTTCCTTGATCGTGACGCTCGAAAAAACGTTCAGCTGGCGCAGGCGCTCGGCGGCCTTGCGGATGTTCTCCGGCGAATAGGGGCGGCCGTGGTTGAGGCGGGAATAATCCCTGACGAAATCCGGGTCGACGGTTTTCGTGCCCGTAACCGTGAGCTGTCCAACCGGCGCGACCGGTCCGCCGGCAGCGCTGATCGTCACGTCGACCGTAGAAGTGGCGTGGTCGGCGACGACGCTGCGCTCCGTCAGCTTTGCCAGGGGTCGGCTCTGTTCTTTCAGATCGTTCACGATCTGCTCGCCCGCTTTGATTATCAGCGTCGAGTCGGCGCGGGCGCCGAGCTTCAGATCGTAAGCGGCCGGATCGAGCCCGGCGGCATCGCCTTCGAATCTGACCGAGTCCAATGTAAACGCCGGCCCGGGCATGACCGTGACCGAGACCGGCACAGGCTTGCCCTTGGGGAATGACGGATCGGGCGGCAGGCTGTCGACATTCTGTCCGTTGATCAGAATGGTTACGGTTCCGCCGTAGCGGGCCTTCTCATAAAGGGCCGCGAGAATGCGCTCCCGGTCGTCACGCGCCTTGATCGCGAGGCCGAGATCGCCCGAGACAGGATTTTCCCGGTCCTGGAAGAGCATCGAACTGTTCTCGATGGCTTCCCGCAGTTCCTTGTCGTCGGTACCCGGCTCGAATGTCAGGGCATAGTTGACCGGGTTGATGACCTGGACTTCTTCCTCGTCGCTTTCGAAGAAGCGCATGCCGAAGAGCCTGAACGCGTGGGCCTGATCGACGGCAAAAGGGCCGAACAGCGCCGAAGCCACAACTGCGAGCGCGGTTGCTGCCTTCCAGTGCGCAATACTCGACCGTGCTGGAGACATCGCTCTCCGCATCCCGTTTCAGGCGACTCTTAACAACTGCCTGCATATGCGGCACAGGCCATCATAGCAGGATATGATTTTCCATGTGTTAACGGTGACGGCCTGCGTGTTCTACCCTGGAGCGGAGATTCGACGGCGATTTTCGGCAAAAAGGACACGTTATGTTGTCCTTCAGGCACAAAAGTCCAGCTCCACCGTTCGGTGGTTCCTCATCCGCCGCGGTCAAAAAGTCCCTTTGCCGCACCCAGCTTGTGGCTGTGCCGCCGGCCGCATTCAGGTCTTGAAGCGTGCCGCCTCCTCGGACCCGCGCGTCGCATCTCCGGCGCTGTAGGAATGCGCACCGGCGCCGGCAAGCTTGCCGCCCGCGACGATCAGATATTCCTCGCGGATCGGCTTGCCTTCGAACCAGCATTCGAGGATCTCGCGCGTGCCGGCCGCGTAGCGCGCCTGAGCGGACAGCGACGAGCCCGAAATATGCGGCGTCATGCCGTGATGGGGCATTGACCGCCATGGATGGTCCTTGGGTGCCGGTTGCGGGAACCACACGTCGCCGGCATAGCCGGCGAGTTGGCCGCTTTCGAGCGCCCGTGCCACGGCATCGCGATTGCAGATCTTGCCGCGCGCGGTGTTCACCAGATAGGCGCCGCGTTTCATCTTGGCGATCATGGCCTCGTCGAAGAGGTTTTCCGTCTCCGGGTGGAGCGGCGCGTTGATGGTGACGACATCGCAGATGGGCACCATCTCCGCCGCCGTCTTGTGGAAGGTAACGCCGAGCTCCTTCTCGACCGCGTCGGGGAGCCGGTGGCGGTCGGTGTAGTGCAGCTTGACATCGAAAGGCTTCAGCCGCCGCAAGACCGCAGTTCCGATCCGCCCCGCGCCCACCGTGCCGATCTCCATGCCCTCGATATCGTAGGAGCGCGCGACGCAGTCGGCGATGTTCCAGCCACCTTTCACGACCCACTGGTAGGAGGGGATGTAGTTCCGCGCGAGGCCGAGGATCATCATGACGACGTGCTCGGACACGCTGATCGAATTGCAATAGGTCACTTCGGCGACGGTTACGCCGCGGTCCATCGCGGCCTGCAGATCGACATGGTCCGAGCCGATGCCGGCGGTGATCGCGAGTTTCAGTTTGGCCGCCTTGGCAAACCGCTCGGCGGTCAGATAGGCCGGCCAGAATGGTTGCGAGATCACAACCTCGGCGTCGACGAGTTCCCGTTCGAACACGCTGTCGGCACCGTCCTTGTCCGAGGTCACCACCAGGCTGTGCCCCTGGCTTTCGAGAAATTTCCTTAGGCCCAGCTCGCCGGACACGCTGCCCAAGAGGACGCCCGGCTGAAAATCGATGGCCTTCGGGGTGGGAAGCGTCTGGCCACCGGGATAGTGTTCCAGTTTCGGCAAGCCATCCCGCGCGTAAGCCATCGGATAGCCGTCGACCGGATCGTCATATAGGACGCAAACGACCTTTGCCATTTCCATCTCCCTTCACTGAAGACGAGGAGGAAGGCCACGGTTTTTTCAAGACTGCCGGTCAATGCGGACGATTAGCAGAGCGACCTGCTCTGTTGAATATCTGTGGCCAGCAAGGTTGCTCCTGGCCCTCCACGTTCGTGGAATTGATACCACCTCAAAAAGTGGAGGAGTCGAACCCGATTTCAAGTGGTCGCAATGTCGCTGCATCCGCGAAACAAGTGGCGCAAAAAAAAAGCCCCGGATCGCTCCGGGGCCTGTCTAATTGACGATTGCCGCGGCAATCAGCAACGGTCGATGTAGCGGCGTCCGTAGCGGTCGCGGTAGTAGCACTGGCCCGGCTGCTCGGTGGCATGGCCGATAAGCGCGCCCCCGACGCCACCGATGGCTGCGCCGACAGCCGCGCCGCGCACGTCGTTCGAGATGGCGCCGCCGATGATCGCGCCCGAAGCAGCACCGATGCCGGCGCCCTTTTCCGTCTGTGTGCAGCTTGCGACCGACAAGGCGACCAGCACCAATGCGATGGCTTTTTTCATGTTGTCCTCTCCGATCTCTACGGATCTCAGCCTGTCGCTTCGTCCGTCCCTGGATTGAAAGGCGGGTCGACGAATGTCTCCGCCACTTGAACTTGCATTCGGGAAAATAAACGGCCGCCCGGGAAAGTCCACGGGGCCGCCGAAATGTTCCCGGCGCAAGATAATGCGATGTTTCCTGAACGGAACATGAAGGCGCTGTTCCCGCAGTCACAGCCACAACGGAATTTTTTTGTCGCGCGCTGGCCGAAACGGTTGCGGCATTCCAAAAAAAGACAAATGATACAAGGCGCCGCGTCAGTCCGGGAGGAGCGGGCCCGCGGGCAAAGGGCATTGATATCAGTTGGCGCGTACTTCAGTCGCGTGGACGTATGTCACCCGAATTGAAGCCGCGCTCGAGTTGGCACGACCGACCCCGGAGGAGCGAAATGGCGAAAATAACGATGACGGTCAACGGCCGCCAGGTCAGCGGCACGTGCGATGACCGGACGCTGCTGGTGCACTTTATCCGCGAAAATCTTGGACTGACCGGCACGCATGTCGGCTGCGAGACGTCGCAGTGCGGCGCTTGCGTCATCCACATGGACGGACTGTCGGTCAAGAGCTGTTCCATCCTGGCAGTGCAGGCGGCAGGCTCGTCGATCACCACCATCGAAGGGTTGGCCAAGGACGGCGAACTTCACCCGGTCCAGGCGGCGTTCAAGGCGCATCACGGGCTGCAATGCGGTTTCTGCACGCCCGGCATGGTGATGACGGCCGTCGACATGATCGCCCGGCACGGCAGCAACCTCGACGAGGCGACGGTGCGGGCCGAGCTCGAGGGCAATATCTGTCGTTGCACCGGCTACCACAACATCGTCAAGGCGATCCTCGCCGCCGCGGCCGAGATGGGCGGCGTGCGCCAAGCGGCCGAATGACGCGCTTTCACGGGGACCGAGAAAATCGTCCCTATGGATTTCATCGCAGGACTTTCGCTGAATGTCTCGAGAGGAGATAGGCAATGGGCGTTGAAGGAATTGGCGCGCGGGTGGCGCGCAAGGAAGACAAGCGTTTCCTGACCGGCAAGGGCCGCTATACGGACGATATGAGCGTCCCTGGCATGAAATACGCGATCTTCGTACGCAGTCCCCATGCACACGCGAAGATCAAGAGCATCGATGCCACGGCCGCGAAAGCGATGCCCGGCGTCATCGACGTGCTCGATGGCAAGCGGCTTACCGCCGATGGCATCGGGAACCTGATTTGCGGCTGGATGATCCACTCGAAAGACGGCTCGCCGATGAAGATGGGCGCCTGGCGGCCGCTGGCCGACCAGACGGTGCGTTATGTCGGAGATGCGGTCGCGGTGGTCGTCGCCGACAGCGTAAACGAAGCGCGCGATGCGGCCGAGGCTGTGGTCGTCGATTACGACCCGCTGGCGGTGGTCACCGATCCGGTCAAGGCGCTGGCCGACGGTCAGCCCCAGCTGCATCCGGAAGCACCGAACAATCTGATCTTCGACTGGCAGCTGGGCGATGCGGCCGCGACCGACGCGGCGATCGCGGCGGCGGCGCATGTAACGGAGGTGAAGATCCTCAACAACCGTCTATCGCCGAATGCGATGGAGCCGCGCGTGGCTCTCGGCGTCTACGACCCGGGCGACGATCACTACACCTGCTACACGACCAGCCAGAACCCGCATGTCGCCCGACTGGTGATGAGCGCGTTCTATAACGTCGCGCCGGAAAACAAGTTGCGGGTGATTGCACCCGATGTCGGCGGCGGCTTTGGCTCGAAGATCTACATTTATCCGGAGGAGATCGTCTGTCTCTGGGCCTCGAAAAGGACCGGCGTGCCGGTGAAGTGGACGTGCGACCGTACTGAAGCCTTCATGACGGACGCCCACGGCCGCGATCACGTTTCGACCGTGAAGATGGCGTTCGACAGCGCCAACAGGATTACCGCGCTGAAGGTCGACACCATCGCCAATCTCGGCGCCTATATGTCGCTCTTCTCCTCGTGCGTGCCGACCTATCTCTACGCGACGCTGCTTTCCGGGCAATACGATATCCCGGCGATCCATGCCAATGTCCGTACGGTTTATACCAACACTGCTCCGGTCGATGCGTATCGCGGTGCGGGGCGGCCTGAGGCCACCTATCTCCTGGAACGGACGATGGAAACCGCGGCACGGGAACTCGGCATTTCACCCGCCGAACTCAGGCGCATCAACTTCATCCGCACTTTCCCTCACCAGACGCCGGTGATCATGAATTACGACGCGGGCGACTACGAAGCGTCGCTGAACGCCGCGATGGCGGCCGCCGACTGGAACGGCTTTGCCGCCCGGAAGGCGGAAGCGGAGCGGCGCGGCATGAAGCGCGGCATCGGGATGAGCTGCTATATCGAGGCCTGCGGGCTTGCACCCTCTTCCGCCGTCGGCTCGCTCGGGGCCGGCGTCGGCCTCTGGGAATCGGCGGAGGTCAGGGTCAATGCGGTCGGAACGATCGAAGTGATGACCGGTTCGCATAGCCACGGCCAAGGGCACGAGACGACCTTTGCCCAGCTCGTCGCAGACCGCTTCGGCGTGCCGATCGACAGCGTCAATATCGTCCATGGCGACACGGACAAGGTGCAGATGGGCATGGGAACCTATGGCTCCCGGTCGGGCGCCGTTGGCATGTCGGCGGTTGCCAAGGCGCTGGACAAGGTCGAGGCCAAGGCCAAGAAGATCGCCGCGCATCTCATGGAGGCGGACGAAAGCGACATCGTCATCGAAAACGGCGAACTGAAGGTTGCCGGTACCGACAAGGCGGTGCCCTGGTTCCAGATGGCGCTTGCCGCCTACACCGCCCATAACCTGCCGGCCGGAATGGAGCCCGGCCTGAAGGAGGGCGCCTTCTACGATCCGTCGAATTTCACTTTCCCGGCCGGGTGCTACGTCTGCGAGGTGGAGGTCGATCCGGATACCGGAGAGACGAAGATCATCCAGTTCGTCGCGGCGGACGATTTCGGCAACCTCATCAACCCGATGATCGTCGAGGGTCAGGTGCATGGCGGGCTGGCGCAGGGTATCGGCCAGGCGCTGCTCGAAGGCGTCCATTACGATCCGGGAAACGGCCAGCTGCTGACGGCGAGCTACATGGATTACGCCATGCCGCGTGCCGACCACCTGCCGTCCTTCAAGGTGTCGACCTCGAACACGCCCTGTCCGAGCAATCCGCTCGGCGTCAAGGGTTGCGGGGAAGCCGGCGCGATCGGTTCGCCGCCGGCGCTGATCAATGCGATCACCGACGCCATCGGTAACAACGCGCTTACCATGCCCGCGACACCTGAGAAGGTCTGGGCTGCGGCCCACGCCGCCAATTGATACGGAGGACCAGAGATGTATGAGACGAACTATCATAGACCGTCCTCCGTCCAGGAGGCGGTGAAGCTGATCAGCGGAGCGGCCGAAGGCAAATATCTCGCCGGCGGCATGACGCTCATTGCGACCATGAAGCAGCGGCTTGCGGCGGCGAGCGATCTCGTGGACATTCGCCACATCGCGGAAATGAAAGGGATTACCGTCAATGGCCGGTCCGTGCGGATCGGCGCGGCGACAACCCATCGCGAGGTCGCGTCGTCGGCCGAACTCGGGGCGGTCTGTCCGGCGATTTGCGCACTGGCCAGCCATATCGGCGACCCGCACGTCCGCAACATGGGAACAATCGGTGGCTCCATCGCCAACAATGATCCGGCGGCGGACTATCCGGCGGCGATGCTGGCACTCGACGCGGTGATCGTCACCAACAGCCGCGAGATCGCGGCGGCGGACTTCTTCACCGGACTGTTCGAAACGGCGTTGGAGGATGGCGAGATCATTACCGCCATCACCTTCGATGCGCCGACGAAGGCGGCCTACCAGAAGTTCCCGAACCCGGCCTCGCGCTACGCGATGGCCGGCGTCTTCGTCGTGCGCCGCGACAATGGCGACGTGCGCGTTGCCGTGACCGGAGCGGGTTCGAATGGTGTCTTCCGCCATCAGGGCATGGAGGCGGCACTTGCCGGCAACTGGTCGCCGGATGCGGTCGGCAATGTCTCCGTGGATGCATCGGATTTGCTGACAGACCTTCATGCGAGCGCTGCCTATCGCGCCAACCTTATCAAGGTTATGACCAAGCGCGCCGTGGCCACGGCTTGATGGGACTTAAGTATTGAAAGAGGGCGGCTTTGGCCGTCCTTTTTTGCAATAGCTTGACTTCGATCAAAGTTGAGGGGATTGAGTTGCACTAGCTGTTTTGGAATAGTTCAAAAGTAGGGGCCTTTTGCCGCAGGAGCGGGGGCCTTTCCGGGGTTGACCCCTGATCGCTTTGAATGAAGAAAGGCGTCAGGGCACTGGAGATGATGATGGATTTCGAGAGTTTCTTCAAAAACGAGCTGGACGGGCTGCATCAGGAAGGCCGCTATCGGGTTTTCGCGGATCTCGCCCGCCATCGCGGTGATTTTCCGAGGGCGACGCGCCACACGGCCGAAGGTACCCACGAAGTGACCGTATGGTGCTCGAACGACTATCTCGGCATGGGTCAGTCTCCGATCGTCACCGAAGCGATGAAGCGCGCCATTGACGAATGCGGCGCCGGCGCCGGCGGCACGCGCAACATCTCCGGCACCAATCACTACCACGTGCTGCTTGAACGCGAGCTCGCCGATCTGCACGGCAAGGAATCCGCGCTTCTGTTCACCTCCGGCTATGTGTCGAACTGGGCCGCGCTTGGAACGCTCTGTTCCAAGATTCCCGGCATCATCGTCTTCTCTGACGCCGGGAATCACGCTTCGATGATCGAAGGGATCCGTCATTCGAAATGCGAACGCGTGATCTTCAAGCACAATTCTGTCGCCGATCTCGAAGCCAAACTTGCGGCGGCCGATCCGCGTGCGCCCAAAATCATCGCCTTTGAATCCGTCTACTCGATGGATGGCGACATCGCGCCGATCAAGGAATTCTGCGATCTCGCCGACAAGTATGGCGCGATGACCTATCTCGACGAAGTGCACGCGGTCGGCATGTACGGCCCGCGCGGCGGCGGCATTGCCGAACGCGAGGGGCTGATGCACAGGCTGACGGTGATCGAGGGCACGCTCGGCAAGGCCTTCGGCGTCATGGGCGGCTACATCACCGGCTCGGCGGCGCTTTGCGATTTCGTCCGCTCGTTCGCTTCCGGCTTCATCTTCACGACGGCGCTGCCGCCAACGCTTGCAGCCGGTGCGCTCGCTTCCATCCGGCACCTGAAGGGAAGCCAGGTCGAACGTTTCGCGCATCAGGAGCGCGTGCGGCGGCTGCGCTCGTTGCTCGACCAGCGCGGCATCCCGCACATGGTCAATCCGAGCCACATCGTGCCGGTGATGGTGGGCGATGCCGCCAAGTGCAAGTGGATCTCCGACTTGCTGCTCGACAATTTCGGCGTCTATGTCCAGCCGATCAACTACCCGACGGTGCCGAAGAAGACCGAGCGCCTGCGCATCACCCCGACGCCGCTGCATTCGGATGCCGACATCGATCATCTGGTCGGGGCGCTGCATTCGCTTTGGTCGCGCTGTGCGCTGGCAAGGGCCGTCGCGTAAGCACGGGCGAACCACCGACACTCTTGGAGCGGACTTGCCCCTCACCCTAGCCCTCTCCCTGCAGGCGGGGAGAGAGGATTGAGGGCGTGCCTCGAGTCCCTTCGCCCCCGCTTGCGGGGAGAAGGTGGCCGGCAGGCCGGATGAGGGGCAGATGACGCGAAAACCGGCTCGAAGGAGCCAGGATGCTAATCGATCAGCCCGGCGGCCATCTCCCGGGCTTTTTTGTCCGCGGCGAAGACATCATCCATGGTTACGGCCGCAGGCAGGTTCGCAAGCCCGTCCATCACCTTCTCGACAATCTCGGCCATGGCGAGGAAGCCGGCCCTTCCCTTGATGAAGGCCTCGAGCGCCGTTTCCTTGGCGCCGTTCAGCACGGCTCCCTGGACGCCGCCGGCTTCCATGGCGCGTCGCGCCAGGCGAAGGGCCGGAAAGCGGATTTCGTCCGGCGCCTCGAAGTCGAGCCGCGAAAGCCTTGCGAAATCGAGCCGCTCGACCGGCAGATCGCACCGGCTCGGATAGGAAAGCGCGTAGCCGATGGCGGTACGCATGTCGGGGCAGCCGAGTTGCGCCAGCACCGATCCATCACTGTAGCCGACCATCGAATGGATGACCGACTGCGGATGCACGATGACTTCGATCTGCTCGGGACGCAGCCCGAAGAGATGGCGCGCCTCGATCATTTCGAGCGCTTTGTTGAACATCGAGGCGCTGTCGATCGAGATCTTCAGCCCCATCGACCAGTTCGGATGGGCGCGCGCCGTCTCGGCCGTCACATGGCGCATCTCGTCGAGGGATTTGGTGCGGAACGGGCCGCCGGAGGCCGTCAGGATGATTCGTTCGACGGCATGGCGCTGATCGTTCTCCAGCACCTGGAAGATCGCATTGTGCTCGCTGTCGACGGGGAGCAGCTGGCCGCCGCCCTTCTTGACCGCGTCGACGAAGAGGCTGCCAGCCGAGACGAGACATTCCTTGTTGGCAAGCGCGATATCGGCACCGCGCCGCGCCGCTGCAAGCGTCGGGGCCAGACCCGCATTGCCGACGATTGCCGCCATCACCCAGCCGGCGTCGCGCTCGGCCGCTTCGATCAGGCCGCCGCGACCGGCGCCGACCGCGATCCCGCTGCCGGCAAGCGCCGATTTGAGCTCCTGATAAAGATTGTCGTCCGCGGTCACCGCCAGTTCGGCGCCGAGCCGGCGCGCCTGTTCGGCAAGAAGCGGGATATTGCCGTTTCCGGTCAGCGCGACGACCTCGAAACGATCTCGCCCGCCCAGCCGGTCGATGACGTCGAGCGTGTTTGTGCCGATCGAACCGGTGGAGCCCAATATCGTCAGACGGCGCTTCGTGCTGTCGCCGGATGCCATTGCCAAATCCCGTATTCTTTTCGTTCGTCAGTAGGCTCTACAGCCGAACGCCCCAGGCAACAAGGGCGGACTTACCGTTCCTCCGTCGCACCGCCCGACTAAAGCGGGATGTACCGAATAGGCGAAGCGTTTTCCGCTCGCATCCTGTGTCATGACTTATTAGCATCGGTGCAGGCAGCGAAAACGTGCCGATTTGTGGAGGAGTTCCAGATGCTCAAGGCTCTGACTGCCGCTTCCTGCGCTTGCGTTTTGATCGAGCTTGCTTCCACTGAGATAGTTGCCGCCGAAAAGGTGCCGGAAGAGCTGGTCGGCTCGTGGCTTGCCGAAGACATCGGCGGCGGCGGCGTGATCGACGACCTTCAGAGCGTGCTCGAGATACGCGAGGACGGCACCTATGGCGGCATGGCCGGGTGCAACATTTTCACCGGTGCCTTCAGCCTTTCGGGCACGACGATCACATTCGGGCCGACTGCTGCGGCGCGCAAGATGTGCGCGCCGGCGATCATGGATCAGGAGGAGAAGTTCTTCTCCACTCTGCGCGAGGGCCTTACCTGGACGATCGACAGCGGAAGACTGACGCTGACGAGGCCGGACGGCACGCCGGTCATGCGGCTCGCCTCGATGGAGGCTGCGGTCCCTGGCGTCGCCGAAGTCACGCTCAGCATCCCCGATGCCGGCGCAGTCGATAGACAGAAGGTTCGTTATGATTGCGCCGGCGAGACGGTAGAGGCTGAATATATCAATGCTGGCCCCGTCTCGCTGGTGACGTTCTCGATCGGCGGCACTTACATCGTCGCTTCGGCGGTCATCTCCGGATCGGGCGCAAGATACGCTGGCGGCCGATATGTCTGGTGGACCGAGGGCGAGGAGGCGACGCTCTTCGACGTCACGAAGGGCGAGGAGGATCCCGGCGTTGTTTGCAGGAAGACCGGATAGTCGACAGGAGGGACGGGATCCCCACGCGATTCGCCGCAATTTGCCCCGACGAAATCCACGCGACGAGAGGATGTAGGCCGTCTCCGGCGGCCCGAATTCGGCGTGACGATAAACTACTGGGCTGCGCGCTTGCCGAGCACTCCGACTATTACTTTGCCGTCCGTGAAATACGGATCGCCGCCGCCGTTGCGACCGGTTTTCGTAGCTCCGGCCCCTTCGATCTCGTAGGTGGACTGCAACCGCCCGGCTTTCATGAGATCACCAATGAGGAGGTCGCGCTCGGCATCGAGATCCGGTCCGATGTGATGGGTAATCTGGCCAGTGTCATGGCTGAAACCCACGCCGCGATCGTAGCTGGCCGACCCGAGCCATAACGGCTTGCCGTCTTCGCCGAGTTTGGTCGTTTGCCAGAAACGGACATGGTGACGCCTGTCCGCGCTCTCGCCGGAGGGCTTCTCGAAGGCGAGATCCTGTTTTCGGCCCTCGAAGATTAGCGAGCTGACCGGAGCATCGAGGTCGGGCCTGTCGAGCACCACGCTCAACCCGATGTCGACGGAGGACCGCAAGGTGATTGCGTCAGCGGGATCCCAGTGCGCGGCTGCAAAGGCGTGGATAACCTGCTCCTTCGAGCCCATCAGGCCGACATTGATGGGATCGCCGGGGATGCCCTGCTCCGTGGTGGTGACCATCCGCTCGGGTGGGAAAACGCGATCCTCGTCATGGACCGTCCAAATCGCCGGCACCACGACGTAGGCGGCAAGCAGGTACGCGCCGAGGAGCGCAATCAAGATGGTTGCCGCGGTGCGTTGTTTTGTTCGTCTGCGCATTCAAGACTCGGCGAGCATGCGGTCCGAGTTCCCCTAAGATGAAGAACGGACGGAATTCTATAGCAGTGTAATAGGAGATCAATCGCATTGTGCCACGACCAGGCTGAAGCGTGAGGCCGGCATCGTCTGCGAGGAAGCGAAAAAGTAGGGGAAAGAAATGGTGATCCCGGCGCGATTCGAACGCGCGACCCCCAGATTAGGAATCTAGTCCAGAGCGTGACACGGCGTGCCGTAAGGTGACGCTCACTTTGAAAATACTAGCTTTTTTGGATTTTACCACTATATGTCACGGCAAGGCGCGGCGAAATGACTTGCCCCCGAGTTGCCCCCGAGAAAGGTATTGCCCCCGATGAAGCTGACAAACGACTCCCTGAAAAACCTCTCGACGACCAAGGACCGGGAGGAGCACCGCGACGACGACGAGCCGGGTCTGTCCTTCAGAGTGACTAAGAACGGTGCCAAGTCGTGGTCGTTGCGCTACGTCACCAAGAGCGGTGAGCATCGCCGCAAGACGATTGGCCGCTACCCCGACATCGGACTGGCACGTGCCCGCGTGCTGGCGCGCCAGATCAAGGGCGACGTGGCCGAGAAGATCGACGTGGTCGGACGGGAAAAAGAAGAGAAGGCGGAAATCGAGCGGCAGAAGCTCAACCGTCTCGATATGCTTGCCGACGAGTATTTTGCCGCAGCCGCCAACGGCACACACAAGGTGAAGGGCAAGCCGAAACGTCCGGGCGTACTGGCAGAGGAAAAGCGGCATTGGGAAAATCACGTCAAACCGGAATTCGGCGAACGTCCGATAACATCGATCACACGGCAGGAAATCGCCGAGTTCATCAAGCGTGAGACCAAGGCGGCACCGTCGCGTGGCCGTCACTGCTACACTCTGATCCGGCAGTTGATGAGCTACGCGCTGCTAAAAGAGATCATTCCGGCGAACATCGCTCTCAAGCTGCCGACCGTTGCGCCGACCGAACGCGAGCGCGTGCTGGAGGATGACGAGCTGAGGAAGCTCTGGACGGCGTTGCGCGGCAGCAACGACCGTAGGCTGACAATAGAAATGCGGCTGGCCATGTGCATGGCGCTCTTGACCTTGCAACGCGGCAAGGAAGTGACCGGCATGCGTTGGTCCGAAGTCAACCGGGACCAGAAGACGTGGACGATCCCGGCAGGGCGGATGAAAGGCAAGCGCACCCAATGCGTGCCGTTATCGGACCTCGCGCTGCAGATGCTTTCCGAGGCGGAAACCAAGATCGGCGGCGACGTCTACGTCTTCCAATCGTCACAGAGCGAGGAAGCGATGCCGATTGACCGCCATTCATTAACCCGCGCCTTCAACCGGCTCGCCAAGAATCTGGAGATACCGGATGCCACACCGCATGATTTCCGGCGCACTGGTGGCACCAACATCACATCGGAACGGGTGCGAAAAAGGGTGGAACCTGAAAAAGCAGCCAATCTCACCCGGTTCATCGTCGGGCAGATACTGGCGCACAAGGATGGTAGCGTCACCGCCGTGCACTACGACAAGAACGACTATCTTGCCGAGAAACGGGTGGCATTGGACGCATGGGCGGACCTGCTGCAGGAAATAGTCTCGCCTCTGCGGATTGCTGCCTGATACTGCACCCTTTCGGCGTATAATTTTCCCATGCGGGACGACGAGCCGACTTCACCTGAAATGGTCGAGGCGATGATTGCCGGGTTGCAGGCCAGCGGCATGCGGCCTTCCGCCATTGCGCGGGAAGCGCAGCTTTCGCGCATGACGATCTGGCGGCTTACTGTCGGCGAGGGACGCCGCCCGAGTCACGACACCGTCCGTCGCCTCGAACGCCTCTACGAGGCGCGGTGCCGGAAGCCGTGAGGTCAGCACGCTCTGTATTAGTCGCTCGCAAGAGCCCTCCCGACTTGGAACGCCCGCAGCATGTTCGCCCACATCAGGCCATTCTCCCGCACTGCCACGAGCTCCGCAGGCTGACATGCCGCACGATGCGGCGTGTGCCCGTTGCAGTACCGCATAGCTAAATAGCGTGCCGATTTCCGCCCACCGACCACTCACGCAATCTCTGCGCCCAAGACCCGGCAGCGCTATAGGAATGACCGATCTGCGTTCAACTTGGGTCATGCGGTACTCCAAGGCGAAAGACAGAAACGGGTGGAGAGCAGAAGTCCGCATCCGCTCGGTTCAGGTCTGGTTTGCGCCAATAGCGGAACTTCTGCAGCGCCGCGCGTCTTATCAGACGCGCAAAGGACGCTGTAGCACTTTGAATTGCTGCATGTTTCTATCCTTAAATCGGCTACGATTTTAAGGAAACATGCAGCAGTCCTTGGGCTGAAAGGACTCTTCCGCGCAGCAGACTTGGGCCACTGCTCATATCCCTGTGACAAGCACAGGGATGAGGCCGCGAGTGGAGCATCTGGTTACTACCTGCGAATCGGGTTCCGGAGGCAAGGCTCAAAGCACGACCTTTTAAAGCGCGTCGCGTTCAATCGGACCCATGCGATCGCTTTAGGTCCTTGCTTTTATGCATGTCGTTTTCCCAAAACCGCTGCACACTTTTGGGCGACATGCATTAGACGAAGAAAAAGTCGGCGGCGGTGAGATTGGCTGCCTGAACGCCGTTCAGCGTGACCTGGTCGACGGTGCCGTTCAGATGCACGACCGCGTTGCCATTTGCGTCGTCGCTGATATTGGGTTGCAGCTCGGCGAAGTTGCCGTAGCCGTAATCGCTGTCGATCTGGATGACGTCCCTGCCGAGTTCGAAGCGGCCGATCGTGTCCTGCCCGCTCCCCAACGCGAACAGAAACTGGTCCGCTCCGGTGCTGAACACGCCCGAAAAGGGGCCGGCATCGCCAAACAGCAGGTCGTTGCCTGCTCCTCCGATCAGGAGGTCAGCCCCGCAATCGGACTGCACGTCCGATTCGAAGTCACCATAAAGAGTGTCATCTCCCGCGCCACCGTCCAGCCGGTCGTTGCCGCCAAGACTTAGCCGGCCGGAGCCCTCGTCGCCAATGAGGATGTCGTTCCCTGAGCCACCACAAAGCTGGTCGTTGCCACCAAAGCCGCCGTCGATGAAGTGGTCCTGGCTATCGCCGTAGAGGGTGTCGTCGCCCTTGCCGCCGTCGAGCACGTCGTTGCCGCCAAAACTCCCCTGGGTCGTTACCGCATCGCCGATGAGGGTATCGTTTCCCGTGCCGCCGTTGAGCCGGTCATTGCCGCCCTGGTCGACGAAGATGCCGTTGCCCCCATCGCCGTAGAGGAGATCGTCCCCGGAGCCGCCGTCAAGTCGGTCGTCGCCGCCCTCACGCAGGAAGGGGAGGAAATCACCGTCGCCGACGTCGCCGTAGAGGACATCGCTTCCAGACCCTCCCTTAAGCTGGTCGTCACCGGCTTGAATTGAATTGGAGAAGTCGGTGGTCACAGTCGCGGTATCGCCATAGAGCGTGTCGTTCCCCCGACCGCCGGCGAGCGAGTCGTTACCACCTTGGGCGCTGCCCTCCATAAAAGCAGCATCACCGTAGAGCGTATCGCTTCCCTGGCCGCCTGAGAGCCAGTCGTCACCTCCCTTGGCGCTGCCGGAAATGCTGTCGGCGTCTCCAAAGAGCCGGTCATTGCCGCTGAGGCCGATCAGCCGGTCATTGCCGCCGCGTCCAAGCCCCGAGATATCCCAGGCATCGCCAAAGAGCCGGTCAGCGCCGCTGAGGCCGATCAGCCAGTCATTGCCGCCGCGTCCAAGCCCCGAGATATCCCAGGCATCGCCAAAGAGCCAGTCAGCGCCGCCGAGACCGATGAGCCGGTCATTGCCGCCGCTACCGGCGGCAAGGGGCCCACCGATCTCGACCACGCCCAATGTATTGCCGCTTGTGTGGGGATCACCGAAGATGAAGTCGCTGTCGGACGTGCCGACGATGAGGTTGTTGATCCCGGGATAAGGCGGGATTCCGCCGATCAGATTCGCCATGATTTTCCTCCCTCAGGCTTCACGCTTTTCGCTTGTGAACTGTCTAGTTGCAGTGATGCTGTGAGGAGATGCCGCCGTCAGACGATGCGTCAGCGGCACTCGACACAAGATTGCCCAACATGTCGAGCCGCAGTTTGTGTCGCTTTCACGTGTGCTGGTCGCAATTGCCGCGTCGAAACCCACGCTGTTGGCGAGGCCGCGGGGGGCAGGTTGATGCGTCAAGCAGAATGATCCTTATCCGGGATTGGGACAAGGGTACCGTCAGGTTAGCGGGATCGCGTGGGTGCCGGCGGAACGGGATGCAACGATCGGCTGGGCGTCGGCGTCGCGGCGGCAACCTCGTGCTACTGCATGTTGCCTTTAATCGTAGCCGATTAAAGGACAAAAACATGCAGCACTTCAAAGTGCTACAGCGTCCTTTTGCGCGTCTGAAAAGACGCGCGGCGCTGTAGTGCCCAAGCGTCCGCTTTAGGGGGCAATCGTCCCGTTAGTCGTGTCCAGCGCCAAGGACCACAACGGGTCGACCTTTCCGGTTCAGATCGCGTCGCAGTAGGGTGGAATGCCGTCATTCGTCGAGTTGGTCGGCAGCAGCAGAGCGCGCATTGGCCAGACATTCCAATAGTCGCCGGAACAGGAGATGCGCGGTTCGTCGACGCTAGCCCTGATGGTGCCGAGAGCGGCGTGCCAGCAGGAGTGCTGGCTGCAGGGTCCCCACGGTCTCGAAATACGTACCGTTGCGGAGCGGAACGGTAGAATTGGCCGTCCCCATATGCGCCGAATGGATCCCTCGGGGCGTGGGGCGAAAGCCCAGCCGGCGAACCTTGGTATCCGCTGCGTCGAGGTCGTGAACAAGAAGGGGACAGTGATCGACGCCGAAGAGATGTTGCATAGGCGAGGTCCTTCGCGGTGGCAGGGAACGTCCGTTTTCCAACTTGGCGTCAGGATGCCCCGTTTTCAAGTTGACCGGATGGGATCGACTCGCGCCCATCTTGTGCTCGAACCCGAACGACGGCAACGGGGACACTTTACCGTCATAACACGCTCGAATCCGAACGACCGGAACGGGTCGACAGCAGCTGTACCTTTATGAGCCTTTGGCGCAGTGTATTGGGGGGTTGCGTGCTCAAAAGATCGTATAACCAAACGGAATCGCGGAGGCGGCCCGAGCATTCCCGGGCGCCGCGCCTGTGATCCCGGATGAATGCTGTCACGGGTGCGGACGCAGGCACGCGCGTTCACGGACAGCTTGACCGGCCAAGTCACCGCACGATTTCATAGGCCGGCATCGGCGTGGCGCTTCAGCACCTGAACCGGTCTCCCAGAATCGTCGCCGGCTGGTGGCCCGGCGTCTTGCCAACCACAACCTTCTGAACAAGCTGCCGCATGAGGTCGATGAAAGGCTGCTTCGCGGTCGCGGCGGCATGATCGCGCAGACAGAAGAGCAGCGTGTCGACGGTGTTTTGAGCGTTGCGCGAACGTCGGCGAGCCGGCATCGGGGAAGGTGCGCTGGTCCAAACGGGTCAGCTTGGAATGCCTATGGCTGACATGCCGGATCTTTTAGCTGTGAGGGTCGCGATTTACCCACCACCCACATGCGGGCGGACCATAGCTGGGATAGGTCAAGTTGTATACGTTTTCTGCACGGCCATTTAAATCGTCTCATCTACCGTGCTGCGCATGAGGGTTTCAGAACCAGGAGTTCTAGCCATGAAAGCGCAAACAAGAATTTCGATCGGGCTGAGCGACAGCCGCAGCAGTATAGTGCGGGGCGTTTTTGCTCTGTTCCTTGCTGCAGCGGTGTCGGGATGTTCGGCCACGCCGGATCAGAGTATCCGGACCTCGTCGCTGACGAGACAGGTCGGCTATTCGGCGTTGAGTAAGCCCGCCGCAGCCAAGCAGGTCGTCGTTCAACGGGCGGCAAAACTCGAACGGGCCGCCTATCTCGGGCGCGCGCCATTTATTTGCACGCCAAGCGGTTTTGGCAGCACCTCGCGTTGCTTCCTTCGATAGGGGGCGGAGTTGCGCGCCGATAGGCGACGGGCTCATCTGCGGAGCCGAATTGATCGCTGACGCCCATAGGCTGCGCAACCCCTTCACCCGGTCAAGATCAGTCCATCTTGCCGAGCCTGGCTTCGATGTGGTTCAGCCGAGCGCTCACATAATTACCGCGGCGAAGCTTGGCGAATTCGTCATCAGATTTTGCCGGCGCATTCCTGAAGACATACCATATGCCGTTCGGTTCGCGTTTCTGAAGAATGAGGCTACCTTGTTTGCGATGGCTGAAGCATGTCGTTGCGGGAGCGGAGCCGTCCTTGGCATGCCAGTCGGCCTTGAAGCAGAGTTTTCCCGGTCCGGTGATGAACCAGCGGCCGACACCGTATGAGGGCCGGCCGTTCTCGCTCGACCAAGCCGTAAACCGGCGCTGCCGCACCGAGAAATAACCCGCGCCCGCTTTCCAGATCCACGATTTCTGACCGTACAGCTTATAGAGTTCTTCGTGCGTCAGGGGCGTTGCATTTTGAGCGCTGACGCGTCCGCTGGCGGCCTCGGCAACCGATGGTGTCGCACCCATGGCCGCGGTCATGGCGACAAGCAAAAATATTGTGCGTAATGCTGAGTTCATCTCATGTCTCCTGTCGGGCTTGCTGGCTAATCGGTAGCTTCCCGGATCACCCGCCAATCGGGCCGTCCATAA
The DNA here is from genome assembly GCF_036488675.1 of Sinorhizobium chiapasense. Classification (NCBI taxonomy): domain Bacteria; kingdom Pseudomonadati; phylum Pseudomonadota; class Alphaproteobacteria; order Hyphomicrobiales; family Rhizobiaceae; genus Sinorhizobium; species Sinorhizobium chiapasense. Next base: position 3,541,365 of record NZ_CP133148.1, on the reverse strand, counting down.
CCTCCGGGCCACGGGTAGATTTCGCGGTCGTTGAAATAGACGACCGCTGTCAGTCCCGGGAATTCGGCATGACGCCTAGCGACGGTTGCCGCCCAGCCCGCCACATAGGACGCGTCACCTTCATAACCGAGCTCGGCGACCATGATTGGCTTGCCGTAGTCCTTCACCCGCTCATATCCAGGCATCAGACGTTCCGAAAACGACTGGTCGCGGCCGGTCGTGCCTCGATCGTATTGTTGATAGCCGAACACCGACAATCCGACGATGTCCACGACGTCGTCCCCGGGATAAAACGCCTCCAGTCCTTGATTGCCTTTGGGCGACCACATGAACTTTGCGTTTTTCAGATGCGCTCGGCACACATCCACCATGCGTCGGTAGGCCGCTTTGAATTCCGCACCCCGCCAGTGCGACCAGGAGAACTGGTTATCCGTTTCGTCCATTTCCTGGCCCCACCTTATGATGATCGGGCTTCTCAGCGTGGCAGCCGTCGAACAGACCGCGGCCATGTTGTCGTCGCGCTCTCCGCTCAGGATGCTGCGCAGCAACTCCTGATCCGAAACGCGCCAGTCAGGTGACCAGGACCACGGTTCGATCGTGATCATCAGCGTGCGTCCGCGCGCTTGCGCATAGTTGTCCGCAAGCGTCAGGGTCGACAGATCGACGTCTTCCCAAGGCAGAAAGAGATGTTCGATCTTGGATTGCGACTGCTCCCCAAAGTCGCCGTGCGGATCATAGGCACCGAAATCTATCGAGTTCGGCGTCAGCACCGGACGCTTGTCCGATGGTGTTGCCGTGGTGATGGAATGCGCGTCTGGGATTCCGCGGGGCATGCTGGCTGCAAGGACGGTACCCGACAGCAACAAGCCAAAAAATGTGAAGGCAACCGCCTTTGATCTCTTGTTCATTGCACACCTCCAACTTCGTTCGCCTTGGTTTGCGGGCGAACGCTATCCGTTTTTGCTTCCGCCTGTGTATTGAAGACCTCCCGGATGATCGGGAGCTTCGTTTCGACCAGATCCTCAACGATTAGACGATTGAACTCGTCATCGGCCGTCGGCTTTGCATGTCTGAAGACGTACCAGTCGCCGGCGGGCTCCCGTTTCTGATAGATCTTGCCGTCGGGGATCCGGTGGGTGAAGCAGGTCTTGTCGCGGGCCGTTGCGCTCTGGCCATGCCATACGGCTTTAAGGCAGAGTTGACCGTTATCAGTTACGCTCCAGCGTCCTTCCGCCCAGGTCGCTCCCGTCTCGGACTGCGCCCAAGCTCGAAAAACGCGACCTTCGTCTTCCATTCGACCGGCGCCGTTCTCCCATTTCCAGGTCTTGTCGCGGAAGATCATGTAGAGCTCCGCGCCGGTCATGACGCGGGCCTTTTCGGGTATGACAACCTCTGCCGACGCCGGCGATTGGCTGAGGAGAAGGGCCATTGGCACGACGCCAAGGGCGAGGTGCCTGACGAGCACTGCATAACGGGTACCCCAGCTCTGTTTGTGATCAAGTCCGACTTTTTCTGCCATGGCTCTATCCTCAGCGCATTCCACGGTTTCCCTGTTCCGCCGTGACGGAAATCCAGCGCGGTCGAAAGACAATCGTTCGCAAGGCCGTGTCGCCCCGACCGGCGCCGGCTACCGCATAGCGCTCCTCGAAGAGGCGAAGGTGCCCGGCGCCCCAGGTGAGCGCCTCAAGCCCGTCTTTCCCGTGTTCGGCAGTCGCGATACCGGGCAATGCGACGAGTGCCGAAAGGCCGGCCGCCATCGCCGGACGGCGAAAACGGGAGGTGGTGGCGATCGCGTTCTCCTGCGAATGCCGCGCGACGATGACCAGCAGAAGCAGGCAATAGATCGCGGCATTCAGGATCGCGAAGAGATAGAAGCCCTTGGCGTTTGCGGCATCGTCGACAAGGAGGACCGGCAGTACGGCTGCAGCGGCCAGAAGGACGTAAGGCACGAGAACGCGGAGCGGCAGCGGGTCGACCTCGGATGCACCTTTCGGAGTGACGCGGAAATCCACGAAGGATCCGGTGAGCCAGTCGCGCACCGCCGCCAGAGTGCCAGCGAGCGCCCAAGGCCAACGCGCAAAGAGGAAGAGCGTGCATTCCCAGCTGAGGATCTTCGCGTCATATGGCCGGAACGAACTGCCGGCCCGCCAGCGATAGGCCAAAAGCACGAGGATGATCGAAAGTGGCGCGACATGCGCGAGAAAATCAGGATAGGTCACAGCGACAAAATTCTCGCCGTGTGCCAGCGCAATAATCGGCATCGCGAACATCAGCGCCATGAAGCACGCGAAAAGCGGATACCAGAGCTGCGAGAAGAGGAATTGGAACTTCAGCCACAGCGGCAGTCGGCCAATCAAACGCGGCGAATATTGCAGCAGGAGCATGACGAGACTGCGCGACCACTGGAATTCCTGGGTCACAAGATCACCGAATGTGCGAGGCCCATCACCATGCGCAATCGCGTCGAGCGCATGCACCCCGCGCCAGCCGGCAGCGTTCATCATCAACGTCGTCGAGTGATCCTCGGCCAGCTCAGGGCCGAGTCCGCCGATCTCCTCCAGCGCCGCTGTGCGGACCGCATAGTGCGATCCTATGCACAGCGGCGCCAGCCCCCCATTATAGCCAGTCTGAAGCGAGCCGTGCATGCTCGCCTCGGCATAGAGCCTTCCGCGCGCCGCCCAGCTCGCGGACGCGTTGCGGTCACAGATGCTTGGTGCGGAGACGTACCCCACCCTCGGGTCGGCAAAAGGGCGGAGCATCTCAAAAAGATAGCCAGGCTCAGGAACATGGTCTGCGTCGAGCTGAGCCACGAAATCATAGCGATCATAGCCGTAGTGATCGTAGAAGAAGGCGAGGTTGCCCTCCTTGCAACGCGTGCGTCGCGGCCACGAGGTGCGATGGTAGTCGGCCCGTCCTTTACGTGTCGAGACGAGGACGCCACGCCCCCGGCACCACTCGAGCGTCGCCTCGGAGGGATCTTCGTCCGCGAGCCAGGTGTCGTGCGGAACATCCTGCGCGAGCATCGCCTCCAGCGTTTCCGACAGGATCGAAAAGGGTTCCGATGGTGCCTTGGTCACGATCATGGCGACGCGGCTGCCGGCCGGCAGCCGCAGGGGGCCATTTGGTTTTGCCGCACGATAGAAGACCATAATGAAATAGGCGGGGAGGAGCGTGACCCATGCGAGGACCGCGGTCACCGTAACGCTGCCCAAAGTGTCCACGTGGTGGCGCGGCTCCAGCCACCAGGCCCAGAAATGAACGAGGGCTGCTGCCCAGAGGCCGGCGCCGAGGAGATATTCCGCGCGGCGATAGCCGGTGAGCATGGGGACGAGCAGCGGCTCATCGCTCTGCGGAGGGTTCGCACGATCATTGGCAGAAAGGCAGGTCATGACCGCGCCTCCAGCCCGAAGAATGGCGCAGCCGTTCGCACGATTGTTTCAAGATCGGAATAGCGGGGCAGGAAGCCGAGCGTCTCGTAAGCGAGTCCAGCATCCGCATACAACGCCGGCGGATCTCCGGGACGTCGCCGGCGAAACACGACCGGGACGTCATATGCGGTAACCTCACTGATTGCCCGAAGCACCTCTCTTATGGAAAAGCCACGGCCGGTGCCGAGATTGAGCGCAAGGTTCGCGCCACCTTCGGCGAGATGCCGATATGCCAGCGCATGAGCGCGCGCCAGATCAGCCACGTGGATATAGTCGCGCACACAAGTCCCATCGGGCGTGTCGTAGTCGTCACCGAAGACCTCCAGATGCGGAATTTTGCCCGCCGCAGCCATCAGCGCGCGCGGAATGAGGTGCGTTTCGGGATCGTGCCATTCGCCAAGATCACCCTCCGGGTCGGCTCCGCAGGCGTTGAAATAACGAAGCGAAACGTGGCTGAGGCCGAAGGCCGACGCGTAGTCGGCGAGCATGTGCTCGGCCATCAGTTTCGTCTTGCCGTAGGGATTGATCGGTACCTGCCGTGTGGCTTCGTCGATCGGCAACGTCGCCGGCACGCCATAGGTGGCGCAACTCGATGAGAAGATGATCTTGTCGAGGCCCGCCTGCCGACAGGCATCGAGGAGCGACAGCGTTCCGCGAACGTTGTTGTTGTAGTACTTCGCAGGGTCGACGACGGACTCACCGACGTAGGCGGATGCTGCGAAATGGATGACGGCGGCCGGCTGATATAGTTCGATGACTTCGATCAAGCGGGCCGTGTCCAGGATGTCCCCCTGTACGAACGGGCCCCAGCGCACCGCGGAGCGGTTCCCGGTTGACAGATTGTCGTAGACGACGGGCTCGATGCCCTCCAGGCGGAGAAGCTTTGCGGTGTGGCTGCCGATGTAGCCGGCGCCGCCCGTAACGAGGATGCGTGACGCGTCCATCAGACCAGCTCCATGACTTTCCGATCGGAACCGGAGAGGAGACCGTCGAAGTATTGGATCGTGCGCGCGAGCCCTTCCGACAGATCGATCGTCGGGCGCCAGCCGAGCGCTTCCGTTGCGAGCGAAATGTCCGGGCGGCGCTGACGCGGATCATCGACAGGCAGTGGCCGGCGGACGATCTTCGAGCGTGAGCCGGTCAAGCGGATCACCTGTTCGGCGAGCTCACTGATCGTGAACTCTCCGGGATTGCCGAGATTGACCGGGCCGGAGAGCGACGACGGCGACGCCATCAGGCGGACGAAGCCGTCGATCAGATCGTCCACGAAGCAGAAGGAGCGCGTCTGCGATCCGTCACCGTAGATGGTAATGTCCTCACCTTTGAGGGCCTGGACGATGAAGTTCGAAACGACGCGGCCATCGTCCGGGCGCATCCGGGGGCCATAGGTGTTGAAGATGCGAACGATCTTGATCTCGACCCTATGAACCTTGTGGAAGTCGAAGAACAGGGTTTCTGCGCAACGCTTGCCCTCGTCGTAACAGGAGCGTGGGCCGAAGGGATTGACGTTGCCCCAATAGCCTTCCACCTGCGGGTGGACCTGCGGGTCGCCGTAGATTTCCGACGTCGATGCCTGGAAGATGCGCGCCCCCTTGCGCGCAGCCAGATCCAATAGATTGAGCGACCCGACCACACAGGTCCTCATGGTCTGGATCGGATCGGCCTGATAGTGCGGCGGCGATGCCGGACAGGCGAGATTGTAGATTTCGTCGACCTCGAGGTCGATCGATTCCACGATGTCATGGGCCATGACGCGGAAGGTATCGAAGCGCTTCAGCTGCGCGATATTGCGTCTCAAGCCGGTCGAGAAGTTGTCGATGCAGATAACCTCGTGACCGGCGCCGAGAAGCAGCTCGCAGAGATGTGATCCCAGGAAGCCCGCGCCACCAGTAACGAGTATTCGCCTCAGATTCTTCGGGCGCCGCAGGAAATCATTGTCGTCGTTCACATTCGGCAAAGTGTTTTTGAAATCATTGCGAAAATAATTCACGGATAATCTCCATAGAACTTGTCGCTGAACTGATTATTGTTCGCAACGGAAGGAATAATTAGGTAATTCAAATGCTTTCGTTCGAAAATACCTTGGATTTTGCCTTGCGTTATTCGGATGCGACTGTTGCCTATTGATACAACCGCAGTGTGGTGAATGTCATTATCACCCAATCCGGATAGTTATCTTGCCGTGCATTTCTACTCAAAACGAGGTATAACTGGCACTTCTGGGTGTAACCTGACGGCTCAGTTCCACTTTAGGGCGAGTTGCGGCGCGGTGGGAGATGGGTCGCCTCTAGGCATTTGATCGCCTGTGGTTCACGCTTGAGGGCGACCATTCGCTGGAGGAGTTGCATGAGCAAGGAGTCCGGATCAGGAGATGGCCCGACCGAGGTTCCCGAGTGGCCCGTGCATTTGGAACGGCGTCGGTGGCCCCGCGAGCCAACCGTGCGAACGGAACGTCAAACCATCATCCACCCCAGACTGGTACCTTCACATTTCTCCACGCTAGGATTGCCGCCTGCGGAGCAGTTTGACGCTTGGCGCGTGCACATGGCTCCGCTCGTCGATGTCCGTTTGCCGGATGCGAAGTCTCCGGATGAAGGCTTCCCTGCAGAGCAGATAGGATGGCGCCTCGGCGATTTGCTTGTCGTTCAACAGCGTACGCCGGGATATAGCTATGAGCGGTCTCGCGCGATGCTACGCTCCAGCCCGATCGACCACTGGAACGTCGGACTGTTCCGCAATGGTCGGGCATGGACGGAAGTCAATCGCCACGTCACGGAGACAGGGCCGGAAGAAATCTTTTTCCGGTCCCTTAGCTATCCATACCGCGGACGCGTGACGGAGTCCGTGTCCGTCCTTCTCTTCATGCCTTATGAATTGCTGGCGGATGATGCGAGCAAGCTTGAGGGCGCCAACAATTCCGTTTTGTCAGGCAGCCTGGCCGATTTGCTGATCAACTATATCAACGGTATGGAAGCCAATCTCAGCAACATCACCGCGCCGGAAGTGCCGCGTATCGTGCGCACGATACGCGACATGGTCGTTGCTTGCGCGGTGTCCTCGACAAGACCGGACGCGGCGGGGTCCCCGGCAAATATGGGGATGATGGAGCGGGCGCACCGATACATCCATCTCAACCTTCATTCGGAGGATCTGACACCGGACGCGATCAGCCGGTCGCTGGGCATTTCCCGCACGCGGCTCTACCAGCTTTTCGAGCCGAGCGGCGGCGTCCTCAATTACATTCGCCGACGCAGGCTTCTGCAGGCCTACGCGGATCTCAGCGACCCGACGAATAATCGGCCCATCTCCGAAATTGCGGAAGCCGCGGGTTTCGATGTGGCCGCCAATTTCACACGCGCTTTCAGCCACGAATTCGGCGCGAGCCCGCGCGACATCCGCAAGATGGCATCGGCCGAACGGCATGTCGCACCGCTTGCTCTTTCAGATCGCCATCGTGGAGCGACGATCGGCGACTGGCTCAAATCCGTTCAGGGGTGAGAAGCGTCAGCCGGCAAGCACACGACAGCGCTTGTCGCGCCTGCTGCAACTGAACGGCAATCATCGCAATGATCCACCGCGGTGACGCGCGGGGCACGGGGCTTTCTTGAGTGTTCCCTCAACTCAGCCTGAGATCGACGCCGGGATGCAGTTTCTTGAGGTTTGGCAAAGACTTCGATTGCCAGGGATACTCCGAGCTTCCGCGGACGGTGAATTGGATATTCGGCCGCTTGCGCGCTTCGATCGTGAGTTTTGCCAGCAGGTTGATTCCGGATGAATTGAGAAACTGCAGCCCCGTGAGATCAACGGTCATGCGATCGGGATCGGTCTCGAGTACGCTCATTACCAAGGAAAAGATCGGGGCATAGGCTTCCGAGCTAGGCAGGCGCATGCTTCCATCGAAATAGATGTCCTTGCCTTCCAACCAGACGCGGTACTCGTCTTCTTTGATTTCCATATTTTTCGGGGTCCATCAATTCGAGAGATCAGGGACTGTAATCGCGGCGTATGTTTCCAGCGGGATCTTGCTATCCTGTCTGTCGGATCCAAAAACCCAAGCGAAGTGGGCACCATAATCGCTCATGAGGGTCAGAAGTCCAAGGCCGGAGCCGGCACCGGAGCCGGTCGCATTCGCTTCTATCCGTTCTATGAGCAGCTCGCCCGGATCGCCCGCGGTTATTTCCGAAAGCAAATGCTGGAACCGCTCGGCCGTATCTCCGTCGATGAAATTGGAGACTTTTGTCCGAAAGGCGTTGGTCGCAATCGATGCTTCGACGACAATTTCGCCGGAAGTGCGAAACTTGACCGCGTTTTCTATGAGCTCATTAGTCAGGTAGCCGACATTGTGCCGCACTTCCTTATAGAGAGTGCGGGACGTTCGATAGCGCAGCGCAACAAATTCAGCGACGAAATCCGACGTCATTGCGCAGTGTTTCCAGCTAAGATCGAGTGGGCCCTCGAAGAGCCGAAGTCTCGTCACATCTTCGCCCGTTCCAATCGCGAGGTCTTCCAGTCCGTATAAGGTCGTCATCCGTTCACCTGTGCCTCATTACCACCAGCGTGATATCGTCATGGATCTTTTGGGTGCCAATATGTGCCATCAGATCGTCTATGATTCCGGTTTTCACGTCCTCGGCGCTTCGACCATAGCGACGACGCGCGCTCTCACAGAGCCTTTCAATGCCGAAGAGTTCTCCGTTCCGGTTTTCCGCCTCGGTTACTCCGTCAGTATGGAGAATGATCATATCACCGCGGCCAAAAGAGATATCGCGGGTCGCCACGAAGGGCGAAATGTCCGGCTCCAATCCGATCGGCAGCCCGAGGTCGAGAGTGTCGATACGCTCCACATCTCCGAGGTTCCTGACCACGATGAGTTCCTCATGCTGGCCAGAGAGAGTCAAGCGCGCGCCGTCGTAGTCAAGGAAAGCCAGCGAGAGATGCTTGTCGGTGCTGGTCCTGACGAGATTTTTGTAAATGGCGCGATTGACGCGGTTGAGGAATTGCGAAGGCTCCATCTCGCCGGCTTCCTGCAGTGCCCGCGCGACGGATTGAACCATCAGCATCAGCACGCCGCTCTCAAGGCCGTGCCCGGTTACGTCGCCGATCCCGATCTTCAGCCGCTTTCCGTTTTTCAAGACGTCGTAGTAATCGCCACCGACCTCGTCCGCTGGCCGCATGTAGGCGGCGATTTCCAGATCTGCGATTTCCTCAAGCTCACCGGCTTTCGGTAGAACCATCATCTGGATGCGGCGGGCGACTGCCAGCTCGGCTCCGAGGCGCAAATTTTCGCTGCGCAACTGTTGGTTCAACGCCGAGATCTGCAGGTTCGCCTCTTCGATCTCCCTTGTCCGGTCCTCGACAAGTTGCTCGAGGTTCTCGGTATGGAAGCTAATCTGCTCCGCCATCCGATTGAAGGCCGCGCCAGCCTCCCCGACCTCGTCGCGCGTTGGGATATCGACCCTGACGGAATAGTCCTTGGCTTGGATGCGTTTGGCGGCATCGGCAAGTGCACTGATGCCGCCGGTGATCCGTTTGGATATGGCGAATACGGCGGCGATGACGAAACATAGTGACACGAGGAGCGCCAGAATCTGATAGATCACGATCCTGTTCGTCGCCTGAGAGATTCCTGCTTGGGCTGCAAACAGTGACGCATAGATCTCGCGTTCCGGCACGACGATGCCAAGCGACATCGTCTCCCGTCGCACGGGGCCGGATAGCCAGAAGTTCTCCGGAGCAAGCTGCTTCAGGAGAATGAGATAGGGAACCCTCTCGCCGGCGTGGTCGAGCAGGACACGCTGTATGGCGCCGTCGGCGCCGAGCGGCAGTTGCGCGATCGCCGGTTGCATGCTCCGACGCAGCGACCGTTCGAGACCGGTGACGCCTTGCCCGCCCGTATCGCTCGACCGTTGCAGGCCGATCACTTTTTCACCGGTGGGATTGATGGCGAGCACGTTGCCGTCGGACATCGCCAGAAAGCCGAAGCCGCTGTCGGCGACCTTGACGTTCTCGACGACCTCGGCGAGCTGGTCGAGCGTAATATCGGCACCAGCAGCACCGGCGACGCTTTTGCGGTCGCGCGTCCAGAGCGGCTGGAAGAAACTGACGATCAGTTTCCCCGTGGCAGCATCCGTATAAGGTGCCGTTTGCGTGGTATCGGCTGCAACGGGCCTGAGGCTCGGATCCTTCGCCCATCCCTCCCAGGACTCGTAGAGGCCGGGGAAGAAGAAGTTCCAGAAGTTGGCCTCGTTGTGACCGGGGTAGAGACGGTCGAACGTCTGCGCCTGATCGGCATAGGGCGCCATCCGCAAAATCGGCCGCTCCTTTGGTCCGACGTAGTATATCTGCAGTTTGGAGCGGCCGTGCGCAAGCAGGGCGGGAGCAACCAGATCGAGAACGGCGCTGTTCTCGATATCGGTCTGCACCTCGGGTAGCGGCCGGTGGTCGGGGCCAAGGAGATAGCTCCAAACGCTGACGCTCGAGAGCGGTCCCGGAAGGTTCTGCGCCCACCCACCTTTGGGATCGTAAGTCACGGTAACGGATTCCGGTGCGTGCCGCGCCAGTGCCTCTCCGACGTCGGACCTGCGCACGGGGAGGTCGATCTGCGCCTGGAGCACGCCCGCGAGCGTGGCGACGTCGGCGTGAACCTGGCCGAGCAGAAGATCAACCCGCGCGGCCGTCGATTCCGCGTAGGTGAGCATGTAATCTTCGTTTGCCTTTTGCAGGCCCTGCCCGACCTCCGTCGTCGCGTCGCGCGACAATCTTTGAACGTTCCAGAGCGCCAGGCCGCCTGTTGCCAGGAGGTCGAAGAGCACGGCGCTGCCGACGACCAGCACGAACTTGGCACGAAAGGATCTCAAACCGAACCGGGGACGTTGGACATTGCTTTCGCTCATAGTGGTTTGCGCCCGGACGCTGCCCAGATCGGCCAGCCTGCATAGCCCTTCGGATGCAGTGCCGCGAAGATGTGATCCCGGAAGCCCTGACGAAAACGGTCGATGAATTCGGGTGCTTCGCCGTGTCTCGCCGCCATTGCCGCAAACATCTTCTCCCAGCCGGCGATGACGTCGGCGAAATCCTGTGGGTCACCGTCCAGATTGGTGACCATGAAGGATTCGACCAGGATGTCGTCGAAGCCCGCGTCGGCGAGATAGCGCCGGCTCTTCGGCCCGAGCTCCACATCCATCTCGAAATGGCTCAAAAGCCTCGCGAGCTCATTGTAGGTCCATTGGATGCTTTGCGCCCGTGGCTCGCCGAGGCAGTGCGAGTTCTTCTCGTTGGTGATGTAGACGCGGCCGCCCGGCTTCACGATCCGATAGAGCTCCTTGAGAATCAGCTCCGGCTGATTGAAGATCTGCAGCGAATGCCGGCAGGTCACGAAGTCGAACTGGTTGTCCTCGAGTAGCATCTCCGACGCGTCGCCGTAGGTATATTCGATACCCGGCACGCCGAACTCCGCCGCCATCTTGCGGGCATAGGCGAGGCTCGGCTTCGAGTGGTCGAGGGCGACGATCCGCGCCGGCTGAAACTCATTCTGCGCGAGCACGGCGAAATCGCCGATGCCGCAGCAGATGTCGGCCATGGCGATGCCGGGCCGCATGCCGTGGCGCGGCAGGATGGTGCGCTCGTGGCGCCAGGTCATTTTCGTCTGCGCGCGGAGGATGGGAATGAAGCTCGTATCCTCGACGAAGCTCTGGCCGGGATAGAACTTGGAGTCGTAAACCTCGACCGTGACCTGCGGTTCGACCCTGTTCAAGTGTCCGAACATGCGTTCGGCCCAGCCCACGACACTCGACGTTACCACAACGAAGCGAAGATCCGATCTTTCACGCGATGCATCGAGAACGACGCGCGCGAAAGCGTGGAAGGCCGTGTTGTTCATCTGAACGAGACGTTTCACATTGATGTAGAGGACACCCCGCACCTGTTCGATGGCGGCCTTGAGAGCTGAAACGCTCGCGGCGATCTCATCGACCGAACGCGGTCGGATCACCCCCGAAAGAGAAAACTCTTGGCTATTTGGGTCGAACTCAGCCTTGAAGGATCCTGAAAGGGCAGCGGTATTCAACTTACGATTCCTTCAAGAGGTAGGTCTACGACAAGCGTTATCGACGGCGGCTCGCTTTCCTCAAGCCGAAGTTGAGCATCGAAATTGATTGCCAGATCGAGCAGGACGACCTCCCGGCTCGGTGCGAGATCGGTCGAAATGGCGTCGAGATAGCGCGCGTAGGCATTCGCTTTACGGGTCTTCGAGATTGCCTCTCGATAGAATTGCCTCTGACCCGGCGGGCACGGGAACGTGAGCTTCACCCGCTCCGTCGGGCCTTGTCGATAGACGGCGCAGCCAATCCGTCCGTCGACAGAACCGCCACGGAATGACACCTCCAGGAGTTCATTGAGGGCGGATGAAAAGAAATTCGAATGCCGAACGGGATCCGTTCGATTGTGGCTGATCATCCGCGCCACGAACGTCGACAGCTGATCGCAGTGGTGCCAGTCCGACAGAAAGGTCCCCATCTCCATCTCGAATTGGAGCAAGGGTTCGAACGCGGTTTCCAGTGAGTTGTTCTCAGCTCCGTCCATTCAGGTTCCTCCTCCGCACGCAAAACTTGACGCGATGTTCAAAGACAGTCCAGGCGGCATCCATCCGTTCACGTTCTTAGAAGACCTCCCACAGGACCGTCGGCGACTTGCGGAGAAACTCGCCGATTGCCTCTGCGGGCATTGGAAAGCCGAGGAAATGTCCCTGTAGGCGGTCGCAGCCCTCGTTCTGGAGCCAGGCTGCCTGGGCCCTGGTCTCTACCCCTTCGGCGGTAACATGCATGCCGAGGCCATGGGCGAGCGCCATGATGGAGCGCACGATGGTCTGGCTCTTCTCGTCTTTCTCCAGATCTTTGATGAAATACTGATCGATCTTGATCGTATCGAACGGGAAATTCTTGAGGTAGCTGAGCGAGGAGTAGTAGGTGCCGAAATCGTCAAGCGAAATCTGCACGCCCAGCACATTCAGGGTGTTGAGCGTATCGAGATTGTTGGTCGTTCGCTCCAGCAGCACCGACTCGGTAATTTCGAGCTCAAGCCGATCGGCGCGCAATCCGACCAGATCGAGAGTTTGTGCCACGCGATCCGTAAGACCTTCGTGCAGGAATTCCGCAGGGGAGAGATTGACCGCGATTGTGAGGTGGGATGGCCAGGTAGATGCTGCTCGGCAGGCGCGCTCCAGCAGCCATTGACCGATTTCGCTCATCAGACCGTCCGCTTCAGCCATCGGAATGAAGACGTTCGGTGGGATGATGCCGATCAGCGGGTGGCGCCATCGCAAAAGCGCTTCGAAACCCGCGACTGAAGAGGATGACCTTACAAGCGGCTGGTATTCGATGAAGAACTGGCCCTCGGGAAGGGCGGTGCGTAGGCTTCGGCGCAGCATCTCCCGTTGCTCGAGCACAATGAGCATGGAGCGGGTGAACGTCCGTGCCCGACCGCGACCGTCCTTCTTTGCCGCATAAAGTGCGATGTCGGCAGCCTTCATCAGTTGCTCGACTTCATTTCCATCTGCCGGAGCAACGGCGACTCCGACGCTCGCTCCGACGAAGACATTGATGCCCTCGACCGTAAACGGGGCCTTGAAAGCGTTGACCAGCGCTTCGGCTAGCCGCTCGGCCTCTCTGGGCTGATCGGTCCTCCACTGAATGACTGCGAATTCGTCGCCGGCCAACCGGTAAGCGAAATCCCGTTCCCCCAGCACACCCCTGATCCGTTCCGCCGCCATCTTGAGAACGGCGTCGCCGGCGCCGTGTCCCAACGTGTCGTTGATTGGCTTGAAATCGTCGAGATCGATTTGCATGAGGGCCAGTCGCGCACCGTTTGGCACGGGCAATGCGCCGCGCAACTGATCGCTGAACTGCCGCCGGTTTGGCAGCCCGGTCAAGACGTCGTGAGTTGCCTGGTGCAACAGGAGCGCTCGATCGCTCTCGCTTTGGTTGGATGTCTGGTGGTAGCGTCTTTCCGCTTCGGTGATCCCGATACCGCGAGCACTGCGGAAGATAATGAGTGTGCGGCGATTTCCCGTCGCCGCATCGACGATCTCGACGGTTCTGGGCAGTCCGCTTCCAACGACCGATTCGACGGCGGATTGCGGGCCGGGCGCTAATAGCTCGGGATAGATGTGCCAGAGCGTTGTCTCGACAAGCGAGTCGACGGCGTATGTTTTCCTGTGTGATGCCGAACAGTCGACGAGGTGGAAGCTCTGGTCGTATAAAGAGACGAGTTCGTCAACATTGGTGAGAAAGTCGTTCTCAGCGGAAGATGAAGCAGACATCGCCGCATCCGCGTCCGGCATCCTAGCTCTCCGTTTTTCCCGTTGCGTCTCAATCAATCCGTCAATTCGGAGTTGGGTTTCAAAGCAATCGCTCATTCACAATTGTCGAGGAAAGGTGTCGCAGTCAATGCCGTCCGACCAGGGAGATAACCGCGTTTTTCACACATTCGCCATTGAAACACTCAATTTTAAGGGTTGTTCGCTATCACGCGTCGATGAATCTTGAACTGGTGGCGGGCGTAAAGCGAGGAGGCGAGATTCCACTGAATGTTGGTGGAATCGCGCGGCGGCGGTTGTGTTAATAGGAAGGAACATTGTCCGCATCTACGCTGCCAGGCAGTAGGTAAGGGCGGTCCAGATGATCCTGAATAATCGTATTACGCGCATTACGGTCGGTATTCTGCTCCTGATACTTGCTGCCGCTGTTTTGTTGCCCGGGGTGACGGGCTTTACCAGCCTGGATGGGACCGTCAATGCGCGCTTTGCAACCATAAACGCGCCGATCGACGGCGAGATTACTGAGGCGCCACCGCGGATAGGAACGCCGGTAACGGAGGGCGAAACACTCGCCACTATTCGCAACGAACGCGTCAACCGGACCGTTCTGGCGTCGCTGCGGGCCGAATACCGAACCGCCCTCGATCGCGTAACGGCGCTGGAGCGGGAACGCGACGAGCTTGTGAGCCTGCGCGACCAGCTTGCCGTGCGCCTGTCGGTCTTTCAGAGCGCCACCATCTCCAGCCTGGAACGGGAGCTGCGGATACTGCGGAAGCGTGTCGAGGTATCGCGCGCCCAGGATGTGGTGGCAAAGGTGGATCTCGACCGTCGGCAAGAGCTGGAGTCCAAGGGAATCTTCACCCGTAAGATGGTCGAGGCAGCTGAGGCTGCCGGCGCTGCCACCGGCGGCGAGCTTGAGATCAGCAATCTGACGGTGGAATTGCTGCAGCAACGCCTCGACGCGGTGCGTCAAGGCATATTTGTCGTCGGCGATGGCCAGAACGATGTTCCATATTCCCGTCAGCGCCAGGACGAGGTGATTGTCCGCATCAACGATCTCAATACCCGTATTGCCGAGAACAAGACGCGAGCAAGTCAGACCGAACAGCAAATGATCGAAGAAGAGAAGCGCGTTCGCAGTCTCGAATCGGCAACAGTTCCATCACCGTTCGACGGCGTTGTGTGGACGAGGAGTATCGTTAGCGGATCGAATGTCGTGTTGAACAACGAGATGATGCGCGTGCTCGATTGTCGCGAGCTGTTTGTCGACATTCTCGTGCCCGAAGTCGATTACGACGAGATTTATCCCGGTCGCGCGGCGGAGGTCCGGCTTTTTGGACGCGGCGAAGTCTTCAACGGACGGGTGCAAGCCCTCAAGGGTTCGTCGGCCGTCATTGAAAAGGACTCGCTTGCCGCCAACGAGCCGGAAACCGATGAGCGCAGCGCCCGGATCCGCATCCTGCTCGAGCCTTCGGCCCTCAACACGGACTTTGCCAATTTCTGCCAAGTGGGGCGGACCGTGCAGGTGCGCATCGCCAAACACAACCTCCGGCTGACGCAGTGGATCAAAAGCCTGTGGTTCAGTCTCTTCTAGCGCTCGCTTCGACCCTGGTGGTCATCGCGTTCTTTCTTCTCGGGCCGTCCAACTGGTCGCGCCATCGGACATGGGCGCGAGCGATCACCTGCGCCTTCGTTGCTGCGGTCGCACTGCGGTATCTGGTCTGGCGCTTCACCGAGACCGTTCTTCCCTATCCCAATGATGGCGCCAATTTCTATTGGGTGTGGTTTGTGTTCATCGTCGAAGTCCTCGCGTTTTCGGAGGTCGTGCTGTTCCTCGTCCTGATGAGCCGCTATGTCGACCGCAGCACCGAGGCGGACCGGCTCGCACGAGAGTTCTTCGCGCGAAGTGAAAGCGACCTGCCGACGGTCGACGTTTTCATACCAACCTACAATGAGCCTCTCGATGTCCTGGAAAGGACAATCGTCGGGGCACTGGCGCTCGACTATCCAAAGGACAAGCTCACCGTCTATGTGCTCGACGACGGCCGCCGCGAATGGCTTCGGACCTTCTGCGAAGGAAGAGGCGCGATCCATGTGACGCGAAGCGACAATGCCCATGCCAAAGCCGGCAACATGAACAATGGGCTCGCCGTCAGTTCCGGTGACTTCATCGCGGTATTCGATGCGGATTTCGTGCCCTACCGCAACTTCCTCCGGCGGACATTGCCGTTTTTCTCGGACGAGACGATCGGCATCGTGCAGACGCCGCAGCATTTCTTCAACGTCGATCCGGTACAGTCCAATCTTGGCCTCGAAAACATCTGGCCGGACGAGCAGCGCCTGTTCTTCGACGAGATCGCGCCAAGCCGTGATGGGTGGGATGTGAGTTTCTGTTGCGGCTCCTGTTCTATCGCCCGCCGCAAGGCGATTGATGTGATCGGAGGATTCCCGACAGAGTCAATCACCGAGGACCTGCTAACCACGCTTTCGATGCTCAACAAGGGCTATAAGACCCGCTATCTCAACGAGCGGCTGTCGATGGGCCTGGCGGCCGAGAACCTAGCCGGCTATTTCGTTCAACGCGAACGCTGGTGCCAAGGCGGCATCCAGACACTCTACCTGCATAACGGCCCGGTGCGCGGGCTCGGGCTGTCGCTCTTCCAGCGAGTCATGTTCCTCCCCATGTCCTGGCTGGTGCAATATCTGGTCCGCTTCAGCGTGCTTGTAGTGCCTATCGTCTACCTCTGGTTTGGTGCTCTGCCGCTCTATTTCACGGACGTTACTGACTATGTCTCCAATCAGGTACCAGTGCTGGTCGCCTATTTCCTGCTGATGTTGTGGATGACACCGACCCGCTATCTGCCGCTGGTCTCCACCGCGGTCGGCACGTTTGCCACATTCCGGATGCTGCCAACGGTTCTTTCAAGCCTCGTGCGCCCGTTTGGAAAGCCCTTCAAGGTCACCCCAAAGGGCAGCGGCAACGAAGCAAGCGCTTTTGATGCTTATACGTTCAACTGCATCGCGGGCTTTATCGTCGTCACCGCAATCGGCCTCCTGATCAATATCGTTCCGGAAACTGCGCACACACGCGGCTCGTTTTCGACGATCGCGGCGTTCTGGTCCGGGATCAATATCGTTGTGCTCGTTATCGCCTCGCTGATCTGTTTTGAAAAGCCGCGGCGTCTCCTTCAAGCCTTCAAGCTCGATGAGGCCGTGGCGGTCGATGGCAGTGCAGGGCGCCTGGTCAGTCTTTCGCTCGACAAGGCAGTGGTCGCGGTTCCAGCCGAGATCAGGTTTAAATCGACTCGCGTCATGCTGAACCTCGAAGGTTTCGCGCCGCTCGAAGCTGATCTTAGGCAGGTGACGCAGAGACGCGGGGACATTACCCGGTCGGGTGACATGCGGCGTTATTACCTCCATCTACACTTCGATCTGCACGGGTTCGAGCGCGACAAGATGATCACCAAGCTCTACACCGGGCGTTATTCCCGGGACATTCCCGACATCGACAAAGTCGCGGTTTCGGTAAACCTGTTGCTGCGCGCTTTTGGCCGCACACGCACTGCCTCGTAGTCGTTGCATCCGTCAAACTTTAGACCCACGCGGGAGCGTACAGCGCTTGGAAAGCGTTGAGCCAATCAATAAGAAAGCGTCCTGGGAGGAACGCCAATGAGGTTCTCGGTTGGCAGCACCGCGGTTTTCAAGTCGATGCTGCCCTTGGTCGTCGCGATGACTCTAATGGGTGGCATATATTTGGCCGTCCATTGGTCAACTCAGCAGTCCGACGCTGTGGCAGTCGCCCGCCAGCAGCAGCTCATCGAGCTTGTCATTTCCAAGATGCAATACAGCATCGCTCACGATCAGGAGAGCGTCACCGTCTGGGATGACGCGGTCAGGACAATATCGCAGGAATGGGATCGTGAGTGGGTCGACTCCAACCTCGGTAGTTGGATGCACAGCTATTTCCGACATGACGGCGCGTTCGTCGTCAGCCCGGATCGCAAGCCGTTATACGCGTTCCTGGTCGGAGAGGCCAACGAGCAGAACGCTTTCAGAAACATAGTACCTGAGGCAATGCCGCTGATCGCGAGGTTGCAGAAGAGGCTCGCAGAAGGCGACGAGGCAGGAACAAGTGAGCAGGTGCTGTCGATCGGGGAGAGCGATTTGGTTCGCCTCGGCGGCCGGCCGGCGATAGTCAGCGTGAAGCCGATCGTTTCGGACACCGGCAATATCCAGCAGGAGCCCGGCGGCGAGTTTCTTCACGTGGCCGTCCGTTTCCTCGACGGCGATTTCCTTACCCGCCTCGGGGCGGACTATGTTTTTGAAGATGTGCGCTTTTCTGTCGTGCCGAACCTTGGCCAGGAGCGATCCTATGCACCGATCGTGTCGTCGTCTGGGGAGACGGTCGGATATTTCTCCTGGCTGCCGTTTAGACCCGGTGCCGATGTGGCGAAAGCCACGGCACCGGTTCTTCTGGTCGCCGCATTCTGTCTTTTCGCGCTCACAGGCGTGCTGAGCATGATTCTGCGGAAGCGGTCGAGACGCCTGCAGCAAAGTCAAGCCGAGCTCAACCACCTGGCACTCCACGATCCGTTGACCGGCCTCGCGAACCGTGCGTCTTTCAATCAGTTGCTGGCGCGTGTGGTCGCTGCGTCGACAGCCGACCAAACCAACGCTCTTCTGTACCTCGACCTCGACCGCTTTAAGCAAGTGAACGATACACTCGGCCACCCCGTCGGCGATCGGCTGATGATCGAAGTCGCGAAGCGACTGAAGGAAACCGCCGGCGCTGCTGCAGTTATTTCCAGAATTGGTGGCGATGAGTTTACCATCGTGGTCGAGCACGCGCGCCAGGACGAGGTGGAGAAACTCTGCGATTCTCTGATCGCTGCGATCCGTAGGCCTTTCGAGATAGACGGACAGCCCGTTCTCATCGGGCTCTCGATAGGTGTGGCGGTTGCGAAAGGGAATGCTGCCGATCCCGTAGAGATCACGCGGAAGGCCGATATCGCGCTTTATCACGCCAAGACGTCCGGGCGGAACCGATACGCAATCTTTGGCCCCCATATGGACGAACTGATCAGGACAAGGCGGGATCTGGAACAAGATCTGCGGGCGGCGCTGGAAGCTGGCAATCAGCTCGAAGTCTTCTACCAACCCGTCTATTCCGCCGCGTCACATGAGATAAGCTCGCTTGAAGCTCTCATTCGCTGGCGGCACCCAAACAAAGGCGGCATAGCTCCGGAGGTCTTCGTTCCGCTTGCGGAGACTTCGGGCCTTATCGATCGGCTCGGCGCCTTCGTACTGAAGGAAGCCTGTTCTACCGCGCGTGAGTTTCCGGACCTCGATATTGCAGTGAATGTCTCCGCGGTCGAGCTTGGACAGCGACATTATGCTGCTCAAGTTTTCTCGCTGCTGCGGCAGTTCGGGATTGAGCCGTCGCGACTGGAGCTTGAGATCACCGAAACAGCTCTCCTCGACGAAGCCGGCGTCTGCGAAAAGAACATCACGGCGCTGCGCGAGTTCGGCGTGAAATTCGCACTTGACGATTTCGGAACGGGCTTTTCTTCATTTGGCCGATTGCAGCGCTTGGAGGTCGATCGGATCAAGATAGATCGCTCTTTCGTCCAAGCGTTTGACCGGCCCGGTGGTGGCGTGGCGATCGTGCAGTCCATCGTTGGTGTCGCACATGCGAAAGGCCTGCGCACGACGGCTGAAGGCGTGGAGACCGAAGAGCAGAGTGAGATCCTGCGCAATCTTGGCTGTGACGAATTGCAGGGTTTCCATTTGGCAGAGCCAATGTCGAAGAACTCACTGCGCGAACGTCTTGGCGCAGAGAGAGCTCAAAGAACCTCGTCCTAAGCAGAAAAGACTATTCAAACCCTGGCAAGAAGTTGGCTGACACCGAGACGCCGTCGCACAGCCCGGTCATTCCACGTTTGCGGCCTGCTCTTTTTGCCTCGCTCGGAACGGGCAGATGGAACGCCTGCATTCCATTGGTGTCTTGGGCAGGCATTCTTCCAAATATCGAAGGCGAATGTAGTATCGGTCACGCATACGGAAGGACGTCCGCGTTTGTAACACTGAACCGCATCAAGTTATTGGCGCGGGTTCGAGCCGATAGATAGGTTGGCCGTTCGGTTCCTCTCTCAAGGCGAGGATAAACTTCCCCGAGGACGGCAGCGGGTGGAGAGCAGAAGTTCGCAGCCAGGGTGCCGAAAGGCGACATCGCGCCAATTGCGGACGCAACGAACGGGGTTGAGCGACATCGCTCCGGTCGAGCATCAGATCGGCGTGTGAGGCCCGTTGACGTAAAGAAAATACGTGTCTCTGGGTGCGCCCGGCGGGTGCGGTAGCGAACGGGTCCCCGCAAGGTCGAGCGGCAAGTCGGATAGGACAATGGCGTTTGGTGAAAGGACTGCCGGGAGGCGTCGACTGAGTTTGGCACTCGTCGCGATATTATGCGCTTGGGTGTATGAACCCATGTCTGCATGCGCAAGGATGACCTGTCCGCCAAAGCGGATGGCAGCGGCAGCAAGCGTGTCCTCGATGTCGCCGAGCAGCAAATAATTCTCTGGCGGCGTACAGTCGGCGAAACAGTCGACCTCGCGATCCAGCACATAGATCTCGCGCTCTGGCAGATGGATGCGCAAGTGGTCGTAGGTACGACCGTGTCCCAATCCCATCTCGAACACAATGCCCGGACGGCCGGCTATTTCCCGGAAGGCCCATTCCAGACAGATGTGCTGAGCCTCCAGACGGAAGAGCAATCTTTCAAGCCGGGAGTCTCTGTTTCTCCCTTCAGCGTGCTTTGCGTCCAATGTGGCAGGTGGCGGCATATTTAATCTCCCAGGGGCGTGGAATCGAATGCAGTTCGGATAGCTCCAATCGGCGCCGACGCGGTGCTATCGCACCGTGCCGGCCTCTTCTCCACCCGACGCCAACTTCGCTCTGGTCTCTCTCGCCCATGGAACGCACGACGCGAGGGGCGCCCAATGACTCCCATCAATAGCAAGGCGGATAGGGATAATAACCGCAGGCTGGCCGCGCATAATACGGTGCGGCCATGGCCGCCCCGGCGGCAGCGCCGGCATACCAGGCTCCCCGGAAGGCAGTGCGGCGCGCAACGCCCGCAAACGAACGCGGGGTGAGTGGCATGCCGATGATGTCGATGAAGGTCGAGGCCGGCCCGTCGCCGCCCTCGAGGCTGCCTTCCAGCACATTGACCTCGAAAGTCAGGTCAGCCCCTTCCATCTTGGGCGCATCCAGCGTGACGACCGCGTCAATCACGTCACCACCGTCCTCGCTGAGTACGGACACGGTCGCATTGGGAGGATCGGCCGCAAAACTGTCCTTGCCGGAACCCCATTCTTCGATGAGGTGTGCGGTGAGCACGTGGCCCGCCGCCCGCACCGGCCGGTCGGCGAAAACGATTGAATTGGGCGATACCCCGGTCAGGACGAGTTTACCGTCCTTCATGCTTGCTCCCTTCGAATTGAGCACGATCAATGACGGCTCAACCTGGGGCTTTGCCGATCCAATCGTCTTGGTCGCTGGAGCCTTGATGGCATTCTGCTGTTCCTGTGCCGATGCGCCTCCGATCACCACCAGCGCAAGCGTGATCGCCAAACCCAAAGATTCCAGTTTGATCTGCATGGCTTTGTTCCTCCTTGATTGTTGCCATTGGTTGATGCCGCGTCTGTCCTTCAAAATGCTGCCACGCGCTCGATGAACCAGAACGATGCCATCGCGCCGATCGCGTAGGTCGAGGCGAGATATGCCGCGCGACCGTTCACGGTCGCGTGCCGCCTCACGGCAGCGACGATCGCGATCACCGCTGCGATGAACAACAGTTGCCCGATCTCGACACCGACGTTGAAGAACAGCAGGGCGAGCGGGATATCGCCCTTGGGAAGCTCCAGATCCGCCAGCGCACCGGCAAACCCCAGCCCGTGCAACAGGCCGAAGGCAAAGGCGACCAGCCATGGACGTCGCGCCGTCAGGCTGGGCTGACCGCGGTCGATGCGAACGATCTCGCAGGCAAGCAACAGGATGCTGAAGGCGATCGTCGCTTCGACCGGAGGACCCGGAACGTCGACGAAACCTAATGTGGCCAGCGTGAGCGTGATTGAATGGGCAAGGGTAAATGCGGTCACCGTCAACAGCAGTGCGCGCCAGTCGCGCGCGATCAGGATCAATGCCAGCACGAACAGCAGGTGGTCGTAACCGAAAAGGATGTGTTCGATGCCATGCACGACAAACGTCTTTGCCACCTCTAAGCGCCCGCGCCCGTCAGCAATTTCGATCCAGGGATGGGACGGACGAACCAATGTGGTGGAAACGGAGCCATCAAGCAGGTGTACGCGCACCAGCACGTCGGTTATGGTTGCCTGGAGGCCCGTGAATTCTATGCGTTTCCCGGAAAGCCCTCCGCTGGTGGTCTCGACGACGCGACGTTCAACAAGCGAGTCTGGAAGCGCGCGTTCAGCGGGTTCCATGAGGTTGCGCACACCCTCCGGAAACTGCAGGACGACGGGAAGCCGCGTGCCGGACAACAACGGCGTTCGCCACATCACGCTGTAACGGGTTGGCCCGGTCTGATCGATCTGTAAGTAAGCTGGCCTTATCTCATGGGCGGCCGCGGGTATCACCAGCGCGAATATCGTGACGACCGCGCAAATCCAACAGCGAAGGCTTGATCTATCCAAGATGATCCGGCGGCTCATTGCGCGACCGATCCTGTTGAATTGCTCGCCGCCTGCGGATTTTGCGGGGCCAGCAGATCGCCCGGGTCGATGGAAGGTACGATCACAACATAGCGGGACCGCATCTCCTCGAGCGCGGCCCGCTTGACCTCACGGTAGCGATCATCGAGCCACACAGCTTTGGCGTCTGGTGCAACCTCCTCGAACGTGGGAACACGACCGGGTTCGATCGAGTCGATCCAGACGAGATGCCATCCGTAGCCCGACTGCACGGGTCCCTGCCATGATCCCGATTTGAGCTCGAATAGCGCCTTCGCAAACTCTGGCCCGAACTCCTTTGCTATCTGCTCGGGCGTGGCGTCGCCGTAATAGTTCCGGAACATGAAGGGATCAGCCAGAGCTGCGACATCGGGCGAATTTGCGGATTTGCCGGCGATCAAAGTGAGCGCGGCCGCGGCGGAGTCGCGGGACGCCTCGCCGTGTTTGTCGAATGAGAAGTACAGATGCCGGAAACTTAGATGTGGCGGGAGGGCGAAGCGATCGGCATTCTGACGGAACCAGGTCGTGAGGTCTGCAACGCTCGGTTCGTTCAGCGTCGCCAGATCGGCCGCGAGGAAATCCATTTTTTGTGCCAGCCTGCGCTTTATGATCTGATCGTCTCGATCGAGCCCAAGCGCGACGGCCTCACGGAACAGGATCTCTTCGGTGACCTTCTGATCCACCAGGCCTCGCAATTGCTCCGGCGTCGGGGGTGGGCGCCCCTGGGCTAACCAGGTTATCGCCAGTTGGCGGATATCGTCCTTTGTCAGCTGGATTGTTTGCGCATCGGTTGCCTTTTCCGTCTCGAGGCTGACGATACGATAGACGCCAAAGAGCAAAGCACCGACAACAAGGAAGTGCAGAAGCGGTTCGCTCAGAAACCGTTGCCATTTCTTCTTTTGCAGTTGACCCGCACCATCACCTCGATTCGAGGGTACCGGCGCGATTGGAAACAGTTTCATCGTGCACGCCTATTCGGGTTGATCGGCAAAGGAGCGCCCCGCCAGCGCGGCGGTCACTGGACTGCGATGGAGATAGCTGAGGATTGCAAACTGCCCGGCGGGATCCTTCACTGCCTTCGACTTGATGATGCCGACGTAGTCCGCCGTGGCCTCCCAGGCCCGCCAGTCAGCGAGTTCCATCGCCACGAAGCCGGCCATGGGTTTCCTGACCTTGATGAAGGAGAGATAGGCCTCGACGATCCTCGCCCTCGGCACGACGCCGTTTGCGCCGCCGTGGACGCTTAGCGCCAGCAAGGCCGCCTCGATTTCCGGAAGCGTACGCTGGCGGTCATCGAAATACATCCGCTCGATCCATGCCACGCGTTCCGGTCCGCGCAATTCGATGTCGGCGGCAAGCATCGCCGAAAGGTTGTCGGCATTGCGTGCCGACCATGCCTTCTGGATGATTGCTTCAAGCGCAGCCGCATCGTCGGCACTTCCTGCAATCCCGAGAAGAAGCGTATAGCCTGCGCGCCTTGCGACAAGTTGCGGATCGGCAATCCAGGCCGAAATTATCCGCGCGTCGAGCTTTCCCTTAAGGGTGCGCAGGGCACTGTAGGGGGCGCGCGAGATTTCGCCATAGGCTATTTCGGCGGCGAGAGGATCTTCACTTTCGAGATTGACCGCCACGGTCGCAACGCGCTCGACCCACTCTGCGTCAGTCAAATTCTTCCGAACTGGACCGAGCTGCAGGGGGTTCGCCTTCTCAACAGGCGAACCATGTACATCGACTGCAATTTGGCGCAGCCAGTCCGCGTATTCCGTCCCGATCGCACCCTGGCTCTCCCATTGCTCCGACAAGGGGTACCGCAAGATGAGATACGGCTTGGAGCTCCGCGGCGGGGGCGACGGTAAGTTGATCGTATCGCCCACGACCTTGCCTTTGATCACCTCGACGATACGAAACGTCCCTGGCTCGGCAAGCGGCACTGCGAGCACGGCCTGATAGGCTGAGTCCAGTTTCTGCCCCATCGTGATCTTCATGCCCGACAGGCATATGGGGCACGCCGCCGCAGGAACTGCGCAGATGACAAGCATGACTGTTGCAACGATCAGCCTCGTTACAAAACCTCCGGACCGTCTCGCGGTGACCTGTCCCATATCCAGCTCCATGCGGCAGGCTTCAAATCAGAATGGAGCCTTCTGCTGATCCAACGGGTCGAGCGCCTGCGGTGTCGGAACGACTTCGTAGTTGGCGTAGCCAAACTCGTTGCTACGCGCAGCGAAAT
Source organism: Sinorhizobium chiapasense (assembly GCF_036488675.1). Taxonomy (NCBI): domain Bacteria; kingdom Pseudomonadati; phylum Pseudomonadota; class Alphaproteobacteria; order Hyphomicrobiales; family Rhizobiaceae; genus Sinorhizobium; species Sinorhizobium chiapasense. Next base: position 3,516,651 of record NZ_CP133148.1, on the reverse strand, counting down.
ACTTGTCGTCGAGCTTGTAGACGGTCGCTTCGTACGGGGTGTTGCCAAGCGTCGTCACGATCGCGCCGTCCTTGATGGCATAGGCCGAGCCCACGCCCAGCGCGCCGCCATGGATCACGTCGCCAACCTCCGCCGGCTGCGGGATCGCGCCATTGACGTTGCCGATGAGACGCTGGCCGGACGTGGTCCATGCAATGTTGTAGACCGCGCCGGTGACGTTGTTTCGAACCCAGGTCGTCTTGCCGACGATAAAATCGGTGAGCGCAGCGTTGTCGAGCTGAACAGCGCCCTGCTGTTTCAGATCGGCAACCGTGGTGCCATTGTCGGCGGCGACCCTCAACTCCTGGGTGGGCGTGTACCAGATCGGCGAACTCCACGCCCGTTCCTGGATCGTCGCCGCGACATTGTCGGGAGGCGCAATGCCGAGGTCCCTGGCCTGGATCGTTGTCCAGCGCGGCGTCGGTATTTCCAGCACGCGGGCATAGTAGAAGGCGTCGAGGCTCGGATCGAATTCGGGATCCGTCCACGTGCCCTTCAACTCAACGGAGCCGATCGTGTTGGTGTAGCTCGCCTCGGCGATGTTGACGGTGCTGCCGATCGGCGGAACGACGCCGGTGACTTGATCGGGGGTGCGGCTGCCGGCCCAGGCCACGTCATGGACCTTCTCGAAGCTCTGGCCGTGCTTGGTCCAACCCTTGACGATCTGCACGCGGTCGAGGTTGCCGGAGGTCGGGTCCTTTACCGCCCAGACGATGAATGACGGCGCCCCGGCCCCTTCGACCGGCGGCAGGTCGCCGCCCATCGGCACACCGCCGGCATATGCTGCCTTGACCCAGTCTGGCCGGTTGGCGACATCCGCCCCGTCGGTGCGGCCGAAGAAGCGCAACCGGATATGCGGGCCGCTGGTGGCGAACGTCTCTTTCCGCTGCATCGCATCGAAGAGTGATGCGCGCGTGTTTTCCTCTGCCCAAACCCCCGTCAGGCCCGCAGGGTTCTCCAGCCTGGTGTCGAGACCGGCGAACAGACGGCCCGCCATGCGTTGCTTCATGTCGCCGTCGGCCCGTCCGTGGCCACCGAAGAAATTGTCCTGCCTGTAGGGAACGCCGGTGTTGTGAGAGTCCGATCCGCCGACGAAGCCGGTCTTGTAGGGATTGTAGCCCTGGGCCTCCATCATCGAGAGCCCGTCCTTCAAGGCCTGACGTATGTAGCTTCCGGGAACGGTCGGAAAGCGACCGGCGGGATCGCCGAGCAGATAGGTCAGGATTTCGAAATTGGCGAATTCATCGTTGGGAGAAAGGGTCGGATGGGTCTCCGACGCGCCCTTGATCTGCTTGATCTCGGTCAGCCTTTCGTTGCGGTCCCGTGACGCCGCCCAGGCCGCATCGATCGGGCGGCCCTTCTCATCGACATCCGTCGGGAACATATGACCATCGGAGAGGTTGGCGTTGTGCGAGATCGCCAGGAGCTCGTTGCCGGCCTTGCGCTGATCGTCCATCCAGGCCCAGAGGTCCGACGGGTTGCTTGAATCGATCGAGCTGTAGGGTGCCACCGGTACCTTGGCGCAATCCTTGAAGAAGACATTGCGATGCATGTTGCGGTTATCAGGAGTTGACGTCCATTCGTAGGAACAGAAGGCGGTGAACTTGCCCGGTTCGTTCGCCTGGTCGGCCATCTGGATATTCTGCTTCCAGACGGATCCCGCCACTTCTGGCGATATCAAGGCCTCGATCGGCTTCTTGTCGACGATCGTACCTCCGAGCCAGAGGTAGATCCGCTGGACGTCTGCAGGCGCGTGGACGATCAGCTTCTGAGCGATCGGCAGCTTGCTGATGTCCGAGCCCGGCGTATTGGCGAGGGCGACGGTCCCGACATATTCGGAATGGTCGGTCACACCCATCCAGTCGAGAGGGGTGTCGATCTTGATATCGTAGCCGAGCGGGTGCTTGATGGTCTCTCCCTTGGCGTATCTGTAGGCATCGGCCGGCGTGGTCTTGGTGTTGCCGAAGATGTAAGCGTCGAACGACCAGCCCGTATGGACATGGGTTTCGCCAAAGTAGGCTTGCCTCTCCTGAGCTCTGGACGACATTGCGGCCAAGACCAGGAATGAGGAGGTGAGTAAGAGTGTGGTTCCGCGTGCCCTACGCATCGTTCGTATCCCTCGTCTTGATTAACTTCCGGAAGGGGAATAAATCCCTAAAACAAATTGTACAGATGATATAATGTAACGGCCCGTCGGGCCGCGGATATACTAACCCAAGAATCCGATATATTCAAATCCTGGCGATCAGTAATTCCATCACTTACATTTTCATTGAGAGCGATTTTCTCGTAAACTGCCTATATATATTTTGACAACAAGAAATGCTCTCGCACTTGCAAAATAAGGCGATTCATACGAGGGCTCGGGCCTGATATTCAATCTGCGCAGACCGGACCCTATGTCCGTTCATTCATAACGCCTGGTTGAATGGCAGCTAGCTGGAAATAAACGCAATGCTTGAATCAGTGCGGGCAGAGGTGTTTCAAAGCCTCGTCGCCCGATCTTGCCCGACCATAATGTCTGTTTCGTGAAAAGTGAAGTACGTTACTGTAACATACAACAGGTTGTAGCCACGCGCAAACCAAGTTCATGTCCAGCCGAGTTAGATTGTGGTAGCGTCTGCAAACCCATGACAAAGGCTTCCTGGGAAGCGCTGCTTGCCCCACCTACTACCAAGTGTCGGGTTTTCAGCACTACTGCATGTTTCCTTAAATCGTACGGTTTAAGGACAAAAACATGCAGCAAATCGAAGTGCTACGGCGTCCTTAGCGCGTCTGATAAGACGCGCGGCGCTGTAGTAGCCATCAGAGACTGCAATACGCCCACATGCCGGGCATCAATGGAAGGTCGACAAACGGCCCCCCGCTACCGGACGACCAGGATGAAATAAGTGGACGACCTTTCAGCTCCAGAGTCCGTTCTCGAGATTCTCGTCGGCACCTTGATATTGATCGTTGTCATTTTTGTACACGGCGCAGGAATTCGGGTGATCAGCCGACGATTCAGCACCTCCTGGACGCATGTAACCAGCACCACGCCACACTGGCGGCTCAACATGATGCTGGCGCTGACGATCGGTGCGCTGGCCATCCTCCATTTCGCCGAAACCCTCATTTGGGCGGTCCCTCTTTATTTCAGAGCAATCATCCCCTCAATGCGTGACAGCTACTACTACGTCCTGGAGAGCTATACGACGCTCGGGGAGGGTAACGTCACTCTGCCCGATCGATGGCGTTTGATCGGGCCGATCATAGGGATGTCGGGCTTGTTCACATTCGGTTGGACGGGCAGCGTTCTGGTGAGCATCATGACCGATTTCGGCAAACTTGACCTGTTGCGAGCTAGGCGCGCGCATTCGGATAAGGACGACTTGAACCTTGGTGGATCAGCTTTGGAGCAGGAAGAGACCCATGCCGAGTCCCTATGAAGCCGCCTTCGTGAGGGCCGAGTAAGCCTGGAATTAGCCAGGGGAAATTGCAGGGGTGAATACGTTCTAACGAGGATTGTCAAAAAGTGTTTGGCCAGAAGCATGGCCTTGATCCAAGATCGAACCGGGTCGAATCGCAGCGCCGCAAAAGTGAGATGGGGGACGTAATGAAATCTGGACTCATTCAGGCTCTTGCAGTTGTCGGATGTTATTCGTTGGCCAGCAGTGCGTCGGCTGCGGACGTCCTGTCGCCGATGACGCCGGAGGTTCAGCAGACGACGACCGAGACCGGCTGGACTTTTTCGTTCGCACCTTATTTTTGGGCGGCAGGACTGTCAGGTGACATTGCGCAGTTCGGGCTGCCGGCGGCCGACGTCGACGCCAGCTTCAGCGACATCTTCGATCATCTGGACTTCGGAGCCATGGCGATCGGCGAAGCGCGCTATGGTCCCTACAGCATCTTTGCCGACGTCATGTACACGAAGATCTCCGGGGCGGACGGCACGCCCAGGGGCATTCTTGCCGACGACGTCGAGGTCTCCTCCGAGACGTTTGCCGGCTTGCTCGGTGTCGGCTACGCGGTTTTCGAAGACAATGCCATGCGCCTCGATGTCGTCGGCGGCATGCGTGTGTGGTCCGTCGATACCGACCTTTCCTTCAGCGGCGGCATCCTCGACGGAGAGTCGAGAAGTGACGGCGATACCTGGGTGGACGGGCTGGCAGGCTTGCGCGGGACCTATTCTTTCACGCCCGAGATCTATCTGACCGGATGGGGGCTCGTAGGTGCCGGCCAGGCCGACCTCGACTGGGACGTCGCCGCCGCCATCGGGTATCGCTTCAGTGACACCGTCTCCGCCGTTGCAGGTTACCGCGCTCTGGGCGTCGACTACAGTAACGATGGGTTTCTGTTCGACGTCGTACAGCAGGGTCCCATACTCGGGCTCGTGGTGAAATTCTAGCTACAGCGCCGCGCGTCTTATCAGTCGCCAAAGGACGCTGTAATACTTTGAATTGCTGCATGTCTCCTTAAATCGAGGTCGATTTAAGGAGACATGCTGTAGCACCGGCGGAGCGGGATCCTTCCACCCCATCGTTGAGCGGGAAAACGACGCTGTGACGCCAATAAGACTGCACGCATTTTCTGGGCATTGTTGGCACGCAACCAAGCCTATATCGCTCGCGTTGGCGCTGCATAACGCCCCGGCGTTGCCGAAGCCACAGCAGGGCTCAGTGCAAGCATGCCGCATTTCTAGATTTGTCGAAGCCCAACGAAAGCGTCGGACGGCGCTTGCAGCAGCCTACTGCATGTCTCCTTAAATCGACCTCGATTTAAGGAGAAAGACATGCAGCAATTCAAAGTGCTACAGCGTCCTTTGCGCGTCTGATAAGACACGCGGCGCTGTAGTGGGACTTGCGTTTGGTCCTCGGAGGACGTAGATTACCCGCAACCTGAGCGGGAGTGTGCCGAAGCTACTCAGCCTCGCTGAGGGGATTCGATCAAGCTGGCCGGATGTGCCGATGCCGTTTCTGCGCAAGACGGGTCACACGTTCATACGAATTTCTGAAATCGCTGTCATTCTTCCGAGTGTAGTCGCGTATCCGCACTTTCTTCATCGACGCCGTGTCTGAGAGACATTGCCGGCAGTAAACGCCAATAAGCCGGCGTCATTGAATGGCAGCCATCCGACGTTTCGAGTTCTCGGCAGAAAACGCCGAATTGATGCACGTGCCGCCGTAGAGCGATTGTTTGTTGCAATACTTAACGCATAGCAAATTCGGAGGAGGACCGATGCCATCGAGGCTTGCCGCCTGGTCGGTTGCGACTTTGCTGTTGGCGCTCAGCCCCGGCAACGGCAATGGCGCAGAGCGCTAGCCCGACTCCGGCCCATGTCCGCTTGCATAAGGTGATCGGCCAGGCAAGGACCGAATTCGTACCGTCGCTGATTGTCCTCAATGCGCGTGGGGCGAATCTCGCTGAGGGAACCTTCACGCTAACCGCGGTCGCGACCAACAGCATTCTGTTCACAGATTGACGCGCCGAACGGACACTGGTGCCACCATATCACCCGCGCTTCGTTGCCAGCTGGCGAGAAGCGCAAACCCAAGGAAGGAGCATGACAATGAACCGCATTGCGACTTTTTCCATCATCGCCACCCTCTCCGCTTTGAGCTTCGGCGGTATCGCCTGGGGACAGGGCGCTGCCATGAACTGGCCGAAGGAGATCGAAAAGACGGTGGGCGGCTACAGCGGCGACAACATCAGCGTCGTCGACATCAGCACCTTGTCGGAACAGAATCAGACGCGCCTGTGGGTAGAGCAGGCAACGCCGGAACAGCGCGCGGCTCTCGTTGCGGCCATCGAGGCGAACAAGCCGCTATTGGAGAAACTGCAGGCGCAGAATGTCGAGATCGCCAATATCGGAGGCGCCGAACAGGCAACCGACGGCAGCTTGATTATCTACGTCCGCTAAGCCCGATCCGCCAAGATGACGGCTGATTGGCGCCGCCCTTGTCGCCGCGTTGCTTGCTTCGTCCGCGACGAAACCCTGCGACTCGACATTGAGGGCGGCGCCATCAGTAGCTTTCCCAGGCGGCGCGGAAGCGCATGGCGGCGGCGGCTTGGCGGCGACGTAACAGTGCAGCGAGCCCGAGAACCGCGCCCACGAAGGCAAGCTCGCCGGCTTCGATGGCCACCTACCGGATGGACCGAGAAATGCAACCAAACCGGAGGATGCAATGATTAGGGTCTCCGTTGCAGCAGGCATCATGTTCGTGGCCACACAAACGGCCGTCGCCCTCGCGGAGGCACCGCCGATCCCCGAATCCCTTTCGACGCCGAATGTCGTCGAGACAAATATCGGCAAATTCGAGTTCAAGGACGGCGTGCCGAGCAAGGCAACCGCAGAAAGGCTCTACGACAATCTCGACTTCACCTTCGCCTACCGCGCTTTCATGGACAACATGCGCGGCGTCAGCATCCATGCGCTGCGCAAGGGGATGAATGACATCGGTATGAAGGAGAACGAGGTTCTCGTCTTCTCCGAACTGATGGACGCCAAGTCGCTGTTCCTGACGGCCAATGCCGACACGATCTATGTCATGGGTTATCTCGACCTCTCCAAGGGACCGGTGGTGCTGGAGGCTCCGCCCAAGTTCCTGGGCCTTGTGCAGGATGCATGGTTCCGCTGGGTCACGGACCTCGGTCTGCCTGGCCCCGACCGCGGACAAGGCGGCAAGTACCTGATTGTGCCTCCGGACTACGACGCGCCGCTGCCGGAGGGCGGATACTATGTCGCCCGCGCCCGGACCAACACGATACTGTGGTTTGGTCGATCGTTCCTCGAGAGCCACAGCGATCCCAAGCCCGTCGTTGAATCGATCAAGAGATTCACCAAGGTTTACCCGTATGCAGCCGGCGGCGTCGGCACGTCCATCGCCGAGTTCCTCGCCGGCAAGGCTAAATTGGGCAAGCTCGAACCTCCACCCCCGACGGTGTTCTACGAAGGTACCGGCAAGGTGATGAACACGATCCCGCCCAACGACTGGAACTACTTCGAGATGCTGAACGAGGTGGTGCAGCGGGAGCCCGCCACCTCGCTCGACCCCGAACTTATGGGGCCGCTGGCGGCGATCGGCATCGTCAAGGGGAAACCCTTCGCGCCAGATGAGCGCATGAAGAAAATCATGACCGAGGCACTTGCGGTGGCCAATGCGACTTCGCGCAGCCTTTTCCTGTCCCCGCGCGATCCGAGTTGGTCCTATTACCCGAACTCCGCCTGGACGAATTTTCTCGTCCTCACCGGCTACGAGTTCGAAACACCTATTCCGGAGATCACCTCCGAGGGTGCCAAGCCATATCCGGCGACCGGCTATCGGACCATGGATGCGCGGACGAACTTCTTCTACGGCATCACCGGCATTTCACCCGCCATGGCGATGCGGCTGACGGGCATCGGCTCACAGTATCTGCTGGCGACGCTGGATGCGGACAAAAATCACTTCGATGGTGCCAAGACCTACAAGGTGACGTTGCCGAAGGGCATCCCAGAGGCCAATTTCTGGTCCTTGACCCTCTACGACAACATGACCCGCTCGATGCTGGACACGCCGCAGCGCTATCCGCGCGCCGGCAGCCAGAGCTATCCGTCACCGGCCGCCGAGGCAGACACCGACGGCTCGACGACGGTCTGGTTTGCACCTGAGCAGCCGCACGGCATTCCGCGCGGCAATTGGATCCAGACCGACTCGAAGAAGGGCTGGTTCGTGATCCTGCGCCTCTACAGTCCGCTCGAGCCGTTCTTCACGAAGGAATGGCGGCCGAGCGAGATCGAGCTGGTCCGCTGATGTTGGAAACGCAGGGTAGCAACCAATAGCGCACGGAGGGTCAGGAGCCCCCCAAGAGCGACCGCTATTGGCGTAAAGCGAAGTTCCAGCCAAAAGCTACATTGGTAATAAACACAACCACTCCCTTAGTCCTGATTGAAGTTGTAGAACTGGAAACGCTACCGAGTCTCAACGCACGCTGTCGTGCCAAAAATGGAGAAGGCAATGAGAGTATCGCGAAATGTGACCAGCTTGGCGGCTTCGATTTTGACTATCTTGTCTTCTGGTCACCGTGCATTGGCGCAGGACTCCAATGCGGACCTTGCGAAGAAGCTGAGCAACCCCATCGCCTCGTTGATCAGTGTGCCGTTCCAGTTTAATTACGACAGCGGCTATGGGCCCGAGGATGGCGACCGGGAAATACTGAACATCCAGCCGGTGATCCCAATCTCTCTGAACGAGGATTGGAACTTGATTTCCCGCACGATCATGCCGGTCATCTGGCAGAACGACATAGCAGGCGATTCAGGACATCAGTTTGGGCTTGGAGATATTACGCAGAGCCTATTCTTCTCGCCCAAGCAACCCGGTCCCGGTGGAATCATCTGGGGCGCCGGCCCGGTCTTTTTGCTTCCAACGGCGACCGATGAGTTGTTGGGAAGCGGCAAGTGGGGTGCCGGACCGACGGCCGTTGCCCTTAAGCAAGAGGGACCTTGGACTTATGGAATGCTCGCCAACCATATCTGGTCGTTTGCAGGCCAAAGCGACAGAGACGATGTAAGTTCTACATTCCTACAGCCCTTTGTCGCCTACACGACGCCTGATGCTTGGACCTTTACCTTGAATACCGAAAGCACCTACGACTGGGAACACAACGACTGGTCAGTTCCGATCAACTTCCAGGTTTCAAAGCTGCTGAAGTTTGGCGAGCAACCAGTAAGCCTGACAGCGGGAGCACGCTACTGGGTCGAATCACCAGAAACCGGCCCAGATGGTTGGGGTGTCCGCCTGGCAGTTACCTTCCTGTTTCCGAAGTAAAGACCGTTCGGGTAACCGCTGTTGGGCGCCCCAGATCGTCTATATTGGAGAGGACCGCATTTCCACCCATTGTAGACGGTCGGCTGGCCGGAACGAGTGACTGCTTCTCTAATCGGGCATTTGGGTCAAGCTCTTTCTGATCTTCGTTGGCCTGATCGTTCACGCGGGTCACGCTTCTCTTCGCAGTCTGTTTGCCCCTCGCGTTTGGAGCCGCTGCACGCATGCATGGGATCAGGGTCTGGAGAGCCTCGCTTTGGGGCGCGCTCGAAGCGCAGCAGTCATACTCGGCTTCATCCATCCCGTCGTCCGCATGGGACGATCCGGCCAGGGTCGGTTTCGAGGGCAGTGTTAAATCATGCTGCAGCCTCCGATCCGAACCGGAACTCTGTGCCGTCAATCCACATGCGATGCAGAACGACGGCAATCTTTCGGGCGACGGCTACGATGGCTCGTCGGCGTCCCTTGGTCTTCATCAGCCCGCACGCCCCAGGCCTTCAAGCTATTCCAGGCAATCGAGCGCATGAGCATCGCATTGGCGGCGGCATAAAGTGTCGCCCGCACGTCGGCGTCTCCGGCGTGAGAGATGCGACCAGGGTTGTCCTTCTCGCCAGACTGGAACCTTCGCGGCGTCAATCCGAAGTGAGCGCCGACGGTACGCGAACTTCTGAAGCGCGCGGGATCATCAACCGCAGCCTTGAAGCTCAAGGCCGTTACGTACCCAATACCAGGAACACTCATAAACCGCGCGGTGACGGCGTCTCGCTTCGCGACCCTTCGGACTCGTCGATCGAGTTCGAGGAAGATTTCCAGGAGCATTTGCCTAGCTTCCAGCAGCGGGAGTAACGCGTGGCTCAACGCCGGATCGCCTTCGATTGTGCCGCGGACAGCCGTTTCGAATGCGCCACCTCGCAGCCGCATCGGCAGCTTGACGCCGAAGACTTTGAGGAGGCCGCGAATCTCGTTTTCAAGATCAATGCATTTCCTTTGCATGACCTTGCGGCTGGAGAGGAGTGCACGGATGTAATGGCTTTCGACACTCTTCACATGCACCCGGCTGTACCAACCCAAGAGTGGTGAGGCTGACACCCAGTTTGTAGTGAGCGTTCTTACCGAACTGGTCATAGTAGGCCGGATCGGCAAAGTAGCGCGCCTTGGGATACCAGTGTTTTTGTGGCCGCCCCCGGCCTCTGTTGCCCCCGGCTTGCCCCCCCTTTTTTCGAGGTTCTTTTTTGCCCCTCGACATATCGGCTAACCTTTTGATTTTTTTTGGTGATCCCGGCGCGATTCGAACGCGCGACCCCCAGATTAGGAATCTGATGCTCTATCCTGCTGAGCTACGGGACCACTCGGTATAGACCCATACAAAAGCAACGTCCCTTCGCCAAGTGTTTTTGCACGCTGTCCTGCCGATTTGCGGATTGCCCGTCGGAACGCCGCATCACACTTTTCCGCGTGCCACTCTTCAGCGCCGCGCGTCTTATCAGACGCGCAAAAGTCGCTGTAGGATTTGAATTGCTGCATAATTTTGTCCTTAAATCGAACAGGATTTAAGGAATTATGCAGTAGCATCTCCGACGCTGCAGGTGCTAAGCAAGGGCCGCGGCGGCCGGAGGAGCGTCCTGCCGTTTTCCTCGACATCCATCCTGAGATCTGATCCACACATGTTCATCGGAATTGATTGGGGCGGCACGAAAATGGAAGTCATCGCGCTTGACCGCGATGGCGAAACGCGTGCCCGGCACCGCGTGGCAACGCCGACCATCGGCTATGACGACTGCATTCGCGCCGTGATCGACCTCGTGGCAGCTGCCGAACAGACGGCCGGGGAGCGGGGAACGATCGGCATCGGCATTCCCGGCAGCCCCAATCCGCGCACCGGGATCGTGCGCAACTCCAATGCCGTCCTCATCAACGGCAAGCCGCTCGGCCGCGATCTCGAAGCCGCGCTCGGCCGCGAAGTGCGGCTCGCCAACGACGCCAATTGCCTTGCCGTTTCCGAGGCGGTGGACGGGGCCGGCAAGGATGCCCGCGTCGTCTTCGGCGTGATCGTCGGCACAGGACACGGCGGCGGGCTCGCGATCGAGAAGAAGGTTCACGCGGGTTACCAGGGCGTTGCCGCCGAAATTGGGCACTATCCTCTGCCCTGGATGACGCAAGACGAATATCCCGGCCACAAGTGCTGGTGCGGCAAGCTCGGCTGTCTGGACATGTATGCCTGCGGCACCGGACTGGAGCTCGACTATCGCACGACGACCGGCATCGATCGCCGGGGCAGGGACATCATCGAGGCGAAGCGCGCCGGCGACCCCGTGGCGATCGGTGTCTATGAACGCTTTGTCGATCGTCTCGCCCGCAGTCTGGCGCTGCTCACCAATGTTGTCGACCCGGACGTTTTCGTGCTCGGCGGCGGCATGTCCAATGTCGATGAGATCTACGGCGAACTGCCGGCGCTGATCACCAGATACATCTTCGGCGACAGTTTCGAGACGCCGATCCGCAAGGCGGTGCACGGCGACAGTTCCGGCGTGCGCGGCGCCGCCTGGCTCTGGAAGAGCTAAGCCCCTGACCTGAGAGCAAGGAGATACCATGAACATCGACAACGATCTGCGCCGCATCGCGCTGCAGGAACGGGAATTGCAGTTCGAGCGGTTCAATCTCGACACGGCCTGGGAACTCGGCGCCACGCTTCGGCGCATGGCGGCCGAGCGCAAGCTCGGCGTGGTCATCGACATCACACTTTTTTCCATGCAGGTCTTCTACGCTGCACTGGAAGGCGCGACGCCGGACAATCCGAACTGGGTCCGGCGCAAGCGCAACACCGTCTTCCGGCTGTTCAAGAGCAGCTACGCGACCGGCCTCAGCCTGCTCAAGCAGCAGACGAATCTGCAGGCGAAACTCGGCCTGCCGGATGCCGAATACGCTGCGCATGGCGGCAGTTTCCCGATCATCGTCAAGGGTACGGGCTGCATCGGCGCCGTCACGGTTTCCGGACTGCCGCAGCGCGAGGACCACAATCTCGTCGTCGGGGCGCTGGCGGAACTGTTCAAGGCCGACCACGCCGCGCTGAGGCTCGAGGACTGACAGGAACGGACACGGAATGGATATTCATTCGCAGGCGCGCGAACTGGCCGGCTGGCTCGCTGACGCCGCCTTGCCGCTCTGGCGGCAAAAGGGTTTCGATGCGGCCGGCGGCGGCTTCGTCGAGACGATCGACATGGAGGGTGTGCCGACGCGGGCCAATCGCCGCTCGCGGGTGCAGCCGCGGCAGGTCTATTGCTTCGCCGAGGCCGGACGGCGCGGCTGGCCGGGGGACTGGCGGACTGTTGCCGAAGGCGGACTTGCCTATTTCGACCGTGTCTACCGGTTGCCAAGCGGCTTCTACGGCGCGCTCGCCGATGCTGACGGCGCGCTGATCGACCCATCCTTCGATCTTTACAATCAGGCCTTCGCCCTCCTTGCCTTCGCCTATCTGGCGCAAGTCTTCCCGGAGCGGAGCCGCGAGATGGCCGGGCGCAGCGATGATCTCAGGCGGAAGCTCGAGGCCCATTGCAAGCATCCGATCGCAGGGTTCGAGGAGGACGATCCGTCGCGCCTGCCGCTCGGTTCCAATCCGCACATGCATCTCTTCGAGGCGTGCCTCGCAAGTGAAACGGTCGAAGGCTTCGACCGGGTGGCCTGGGCCAACCTTGCGGACGAGATCGCCCAGCTCGCGATGGATCATTTCATCGATGCCGAAACGGGGGCGTTGCGCGAATTCTTCGATCATGACTGGGCGCCCTTTCCCGGCGAGAAGGGCCGCATCGTCGAGCCGGGTCACCAGTTCGAATGGGCGTGGCTCCTGCTTCGTTGGGCCGAGCGGCGCGGCTGCGCCGAAGCCATCGCCAAGGCGCGACGACTGTTCGAGATCGGTGAGGAACACGGCATCTGTCCGAAGCGCGACGTCGCAATCATGACGCTTCTCGATGATTTCTCGGTCGCCGATCCGGTGGCGCGGCTCTGGCCGCAGACCGAATGGCTGAAGGCGGCGATCCGCTTTGCCGCCCTCACCGAAGGAAAGGAGCGCGGGCGCTACCTCGCCTCGGCGTCGCGGGCGGTAGCTGCCCTCGACCGCTTCCTTCAAACGCCGATCCGCGGTCTTTGGCGCGACAAGCAGCAGGCGGACGGCGCATTCGTCGAGGAGCCCGCGCCGGCAAGCAGCTTCTACCACATCCTCTGCGCGATCTATGAGCTTGAGGATTGTCTCGCGCGGATGTGAGCGCGACGCACTTTGCTGCCGATGCGCTCAGGGCTTTGCCCCTCACCCTAGATCATTTCATTGTTTCCTTGAAACAGTGAAATGATCTAACTATTTGAAATTGCGCAATTCCGGACGGAAAACCGTTACACACTTTTCCTGGAATTGCTCTAGCCCTCTCCTCGCAGGCGGGGAGAGGGGACGAGGCGGTGCCACACGCGTCCTTCGCCCCGCAAGCGGGGGAGAAGGTGCCGGCAGGCGGATGAGGGGTAGCTCGTGCCGAGATAACGTTCCCCGCTCGACCACCATAGTTGCTTTCTCATAGGCCTGCCGCAACCGCGGCGGGCCATCTTTATTTGCCGGCATTGAAATTGTGATTGCTGCGTATGTTGACATAAAGATATGTTTATGTGAGTAAATCAAAAATTGTCGTTTTCAGAACGGGGGATTTTCCATGCCCGCCATCGAGGCCCTTTTCGGAGATGTTTCGCCCAAGCCTGATGGTTCGGAAATCCTTTTGGCGCTGAGGCAAGCGGCCAGCGAACGCATCCTGATCATGGATGGCGCCATGGGCACCGAGATCCAGCAGCTTGGCTTCGTCGAGGATCATTTCCGTGGCGAGCGCTTCGGCGGCTGCTCCTGTCACCAGCAGGGCAACAACGACCTCCTGACGCTGACGCAGCCGAAGGCGATCGAGGACATTCACTACAGCTATGCCATCGCCGGCGCCGACATCCTCGAAACCAACACCTTCTCCTCGACCCGGATCGCCCAGGCCGACTACGGCATGGAAGACATGGTCTACGAGCTTAACCGCGACGGAGCACGGCTGGCGCGCCGCGCGGCGAAACGCGCGCAGGCGGATGACGGCAGGCGGCGTTTCGTCGCCGGCGCGCTCGGGCCGACCAACCGCACCGCGTCGATTTCCCCGGATGTCAACAATCCCGGCTATCGCGCCGTCACCTTCGATGATCTGCGGCTTGCCTATGGCGAGCAGGTGCGCGGCCTGATCGACGGCGGCGCCGACATCATCCTGATCGAGACGATCTTCGACACGCTGAACGCCAAGGCAGCGATTTTCGCGACACAGGAAGTCTTTGCCGAGAAGGGGATCCAGCTTCCGGTGATGATCTCGGGCACGATCACCGATCTTTCCGGCCGCACGCTTTCCGGTCAGACGCCGACCGCCTTCTGGCACTCGGTGCGCCACGCCGCACCCTTCACGATCGGTCTCAATTGTGCGCTCGGCGCAAGCGCGATGCGTGCTCATATCGACGAGCTTTCGTCGGTTGCCGATACGCTCGTCTGCGCCTATCCGAATGCCGGCCTGCCAAACGAATTCGGTCGCTATGACGAAAGTCCCGAGGCGATGGCGGCTGAGATCGAGGGGTTCGCCCACGACGGGCTGGTCAACATCGTCGGCGGTTGCTGCGGCTCGACGCCGGCCCATATCCGCGCGATCGCCGAAGCCGTCGCCAAGTATCCGCCGCGCAAGGTCCCGGAGATTGAACGCCACATGCGGCTTTCCGGCCTGGAGCCGTACACGCTCACCAAGGACATTGCATTCGTCAATGTCGGCGAGCGCACCAACGTCACCGGCTCGGCCAAGTTCCGCAAGCTGATCACTGCCGGCGACTATGCCGCGGCGCTCGACGTGGCGCGCGATCAGGTCGCGAACGGCGCCCAGATCATCGACATCAACATGGACGAGGGCCTGATCGATTCGACCCGGGCGATGGTCGAATTCCTGAACCTCGTCGCGTCCGAGCCCGAGATTGCCCGCGTTCCGGTGATGATCGATTCGTCCAAATGGGAAGTCATCGAGGCGGGCCTCAAATGCGTCCAGGGCAAAGCGCTGGTGAACTCGATCTCGCTCAAGGAAGGCGAGGAGGCGTTCCTGCATCACGCACGTCTTGTGCGTGCCTATGGCGCGGCCGTCGTGGTGATGGCGTTCGACGAGAGCGGTCAGGCCGACACCAGGACACGGAAGGTGGAGATCTGCAAGCGGGCCTATCGGCTGCTCACCGAAAAGGTGGGCTTCCCGCCGGAGGACATCATCTTCGATCCCAACATCTTCGCGGTTGCGACGGGCATCGAAGAGCACAACAATTACGGCGTCGATTTTATCGAGGCGACGCGCGAGATCGTTGAAACGCTGCCGCATGTCCATGTCTCGGGCGGCGTGTCGAACCTTTCCTTCTCATTCCGCGGCAACGAGCCGGTGCGCGAAGCGATGCACGCCGTGTTCCTTTACCACGCGATCCAGGCTGGCATGGACATGGGCATCGTCAACGCCGGCCAGTTGGCCGTCTACGACACGATCGATGCGGAACTGCGCGAAGCCTGCGAGGACGTCGTGCTCAACCGCCGGGCGGACGCGACCGAGCGCATGCTGGAGATTGCGGAGCGTTATCGCGGGCAGGGTGGCGCGCAAGGCAGGGAGAAGGATCTCTCCTGGCGCGAGTGGCCGGTCGAAAAGCGGCTGGAGCATGCGCTCGTCAACGGCATCACCGAATTCATCGAGGTCGACACCGACGAGGCGCGACTTTCCGCGGCGCGGCCGCTGCACGTCATCGAGGGTCCGCTGATGGCCGGCATGAACGTCGTCGGCGACCTGTTCGGCTCGGGCAAGATGTTCCTGCCGCAGGTCGTGAAGTCGGCGCGGGTGATGAAGCAGGCGGTTGCCGTGCTGCTGCCCTACATGGAAGCGGAGAAGCGCGCCAACGGCGGCGACGGCAAACGCGAGAGCGCCGGCAAGATCCTGATGGCGACCGTCAAGGGCGACGTACACGACATCGGCAAGAACATCGTCGGCGTCGTGCTCGCCTGCAACAATTACGAGATCATCGATCTCGGCGTCATGGTGCCGTCTGCGAAGATCCTCGAGGTGGCGAAGGAACAGCAAGTCGACATCATCGGGCTTTCCGGCCTCATCACGCCTTCGCTCGATGAAATGGTCCACGTCGCCTCCGAACTCGAGCGCGAGGGCTTCGACATCCCGCTTCTGATCGGCGGGGCGACGACGAGCCGCGTGCATACCGCGGTGAAGATCAACCCGCGCTACAGCCTCGGACAGACGGTTCACGTCAATGACGCCAGCCGCGCGGTCGGCGTCGTTTCCAGCCTGCTCTCGCCGGATGCGCGAGGCGCCTACACGGAGACGGTTCGCGCCGAATATCACAAGGTCGCCGACGCACACGCGCGCAACGAGACCGAGAAACGGCGCCTGCCGCTGTCGCAGGCACGCGCCAACGCGCAGAAGCTCGATTGGGCAAGCTATCGACCGAAGGCGCCCGCCTTCCTCGGAACCCGTGTTTTCGAAGACTGGGACCTGGCGGACCTTGCGCGCTATATCGACTGGACACCGTTCTTCCAGACCTGGGAGCTGAAAGGCGTCTATCCGAAGATCCTTGACGACGAAAACCAGGGGCCGGCCGCGCGCCAGCTCTTCGACGACGCCCAGGCGATGCTCCGGCAGATCGTCGCGGAAAAATGGTTCGCGCCGAAGGCCGTGGTCGGGTTCTGGCCCGCCGGCGCCGTCGGCGACGACATCCGCCTGTTCACCGATGAAGCCCGCGACGCGGAGCTCGCGACCCTTTTCACGCTTCGGCAGCAACTGTCGAAGCGGGACGGCCGGCCGAATGTTGCGCTCGCCGACTTCGTGGCGCCGGTCGACAGCGGCGCAAGAGACTATCTCGGCGGCTTCGTGGTGACCGCCGGCATCGAGGAGGTGGCGATCGCCGAGCGTTTCGAGCGCGCCAATGACGATTACTCCTCGATCATGGTCAAGGCGCTTGCCGACCGTTTCGCCGAGGCCTTCGCCGAGCGCATGCATGAGTATGTGCGCATGGAGCTCTGGGGTTATGCACCCGATGAAGCCTTCATGCCGCAGGATCTGATCGGCGAGCCTTATGCCGGCATCCGCCCTGCGCCCGGCTATCCGGCGCAGCCTGATCACACGGAAAAGGAAACGCTCTTCCGCCTCCTCGATGCCGACGCGTCGATCGGCGTCAAGCTGACCGAGAACTATGCGATGTGGCCGGGATCGTCGGTTTCCGGTCTCTATATCGGCCATCCGGACGCCTATTATTTTGGCGTCGCCAAGATCGAGCGCGACCAGGTCGAGGACTATGCCGAGCGCAAGGCGATGGGTGTTCGCGAGGTCGAGCGCTGGCTCTCGCCGATCCTCAACTACGTGCCGATCCCGGAGGCCGAGGCGGCGGAGTAGGAGTAGACTAGAACGCCAGCGATAGTATCGATTGGCACATAACTCCCGTGGCTTGTGACCTAACCACGCGGTCGTATTTGTTTCAATGGACATCTTTTGCGCGAATCGCCTACCTTGATGGTGGGTTGCCGTCGGCTACTTTCGTTTCAGCGATCTCTGATCGCTACTCCGCACGGGCACGGTGCCGCGACAGCGATACTGGAGTGATGGGCTCATCCCATCTCGAAGCGAAAGGGGGCGACGACATGTCGATCATGTTGAAGTCGAGGTTCGTGAGAGTGCGGGCATACGTTCGCCGAAGGTTCAATCGCCAGGAGCATGTGCGTGCTCATTGGCGGTCGCATCCGGGCCAACTTTCATTCAACTTCTAGGCTAGGCGCGTGCACCTGGTCCGTCGGCGGCAACTCGCTATAGTGCGCCCGCCAATGCCGATCCTGAGTTCTCCGCGATACACCGCGCCGAATACAATCCGTTAAGCCAGACACTACAATTTGGTTCGTCGAAAGTGGCGGACCCTACGATTACTATGGTGTACCAGAGCGCATCTATATCGGCCTGATCAAGGCTCGCTCAGCGGGTACATATTTCAACGACTATATACGCGACCGTTACAGCTCTAACCGCTAATCCTTGATGTACCAGCCCCAAGGCTCGTCGGCATCGAAGCTGGTGATCTGCTTCACCTCCAGATAGTTGGCGAGCCCCCAGCGGCCGAGTTCGCGGCCGATGCCGGATTGCTTGTAGCCGCCCCATGGTGCTTCGGTGAAGGTCGGTTGCGAACAGTTGATCCAGACGATGCCGGCGCGGAAGGCGCGCGCGACCCGTTCGCAGCGCGTCCTGTCCTCGGACATGACGGCGGCGGCGAGGCCGAAGCGGCTGTCATTGGCAAGCCGGATCGCCTCCTGTTCGTCGCTGAACGGCATGACGCAGACGACGGGTCCGAAGATTTCTTCCCGCCAGACGAAGCTATCCTCCGCCATATCCGTCAGCACTGTGGGCTCGATGAAATAGCCGCTGTCGAAGCCGGCTGGGCGGCCGCCGCCGGCTGCCACCGTTGCGCCGTCCTGTCGTGCCCGCTCGATCGTGCCGAGAATCTTGTCGTATTGTCCCTTCGAGACGATCGGGCCGAGCAATGTGCCCTCGTCGAGGCCGTTACCGATCTTGATCTTGGCCGCTTCCTCGGTCAGCCGTTTCAACACAGCATCGTAGATCGGCTCTTCTATCAGCACGCGCGACGTCGCGGAGCAGACTTGTCCCTGGTTCCAGAAGATGCCGAACATGATCCATTCGACCGCCTTCCCGATATCGCTGTCGGCGAAGACGACGAAGGGCGATTTGCCTCCGAGCTCGAGGCTGATGTTCTTGATGTCCTGCGCCCCCGCCATCATGACCTTGCGGCCGGTCGGCACCGAGCCGGTGAAGGCAAGCTTGTCGACGAGCGGATGTTCGGTCAGCGGCTCGCCGGCATCCGGTCCGGTGCCGGTAACGATGTTGAGAACGCCGGGTGGCAGGTCGACTTCCTCGGCGATCCTGCCGAGCTCGAGCGCCGTCAGCGGCGTGAGTTCGGACGGTTTCAGCACAAGGGTGCAGCCGGCGGCAAGTGCCGGGGCGACCTTCCAGGCGGCCATCAGCAGTGGATAGTTCCAAGGCGTGATGGCGCCGACGACGCCGAGCGGTTCGCGAACGGCCTTCGAGGAGAAGCGGGTGTCGGCGACCGCGATCGGTTCCTCGGCATTATTGTCGAGCTCTTCGGCGAGACCCGCATAGTAGTTGAAGCAGGCGGCCGCGTCGTCGATATCCCAAAGCGCTTCCGGCAGCGGCTTGCCGTTGTCCGTGACTTCGAGCCTGGCGAGCGCGTGGCGTCGCTCGTCGATCTTTCCGGCGATCGCCCGAAGGTAGCGGGCTCGCTCCGCGCCCGTCAGCTTCGGCCAGGGTCCGCTGTCGAACGCGATGCGAGCCGCCTTGACGGCGTGATCGATGTCGTTGGAGGTCCCCGCCGCTGCCTTGCAGATCACCTCTTCCTTCGCCGGATTGATAACGTCGATCGTGCCGCCCTTGCGCGGCTTTTCCCATTTTCCGTCAATGAAAAGCTTATCCTGCATGCCCGTTCCCCATTTGTAGCATGCTACTGCATGTTTCCTTAAATCGAAGCCGATTTTAAGGAAAAAACATGCAGCAATTCAAAGTGCTACAGCGACCTTTGGGCGCCTGAAAGGGCTCCCGGCGCTGCAGTATTGCCGCGTAGCGGTCGCTACGCCAGCCGCTTTTTGCCGCGCGCAAGGTCCGCGTCAGAGGGTTGTCGCGGCTTTCATCGGTTGGCGGCGACAATCATCTCCGCCGCCTTTTCCGCGATCATGATCGTCGGTGAATTGGTGTTGCCGGAAGTGATGGTCGGCATGATCGAGGCATCGGCGATGCGCAATCCCGTGAGCCCGCGCAGGCGCAGCTCCGGGTCGACGACGCTGTCCGCATTGGCGCCCATGCGGCAGGTGCCGACCGGATGGAAGATCGTCGTGCCGATATCGCCGGCAGCGCGCGTCAGATCCTCATCCGTTTCGTAAGCCGGGCCTGGCTTGAACTCGACTGGATTGAAACGGGCAAAGGAAGGCTGCGAGACGATGCGGCGGGTGAGGCGGATCGCCCTGACGGCCACGTCGCGATCTGTTTCGGCAGTCAGATAGCGCGGACGAATGTCGGGTACGGCCGCGAAGTCCGGTCCCTTCAAATGCACCGAACCGCGGCTTTCGGGTCTCAGATTGCAGACGCTGGCGGTGATGGCCGGGAAGGGGTGCACGGGTTCGCCGAACTTTTCGAGCGTTACCGGCTGGACGTGGTACTGGAGATCCGGCGTTTCCTTTTCCGGACCGGAGCGGGTGAAGATGCCGAGCTGGCTCGGCGCCATTGCCATCGGGCCTGAGCGGCGGGCGAGATATTCGAGGCCGATCGCCGCCTTGCCGAAAAGCGAACTGGCCTTCTCGTTGAGCGTCGGAACGCCGGTGACCTTGTAGGCGAGGCGCAGTTGCAGGTGATCCTGCAGGTTCTCGCCGACGCCGGCCAGTTCGTGGCGCACTTCAATGCCGTTTTGACGCAGGATATCGGGTCGGCCGATGCCGGAGAGTTCGAGAATATGCGGCGAGCCGATCGAGCCGGCCGAAAGCACGGTTTCGCGCCGGGCATCTGCGCGCTTGCTGACGCCATCATGCTGGAACTCGACGCCGGCAACACGCCCTTCTTCGAGGATCAGCCTCTTCACATGCGCCTTTGTCAGGATGACGAGATTGCGCCGGTGTCGGGCAGGTTTCAGGAAGGCCTTGGCGGTGTTCCACCGGACACCGGCGCGCTGGTTTACGTCGAAATAGCCGGAGCCTTCATTGCTGCCGCGGTTGAAATCCTCCGTTTCGGGAATACCTGCTTCGCTCGCCGCCTTCTGGAAGGCGTCGAGCACCGCCCAACGGACGCGTGCCTTCTCGACCCGCCACTCGCCGCCCGCGCCGTGCATGTCGTCGGCGCCGCGATAATGGTCTTCGGATTTCCGGAAGAGCGGCAGCACGTCCTCCCAGCTCCAGCCGGCGCAACCGAGCTGGCGCCAGTGGTCGTAGTCGCGCGCCTGGCCGCGCATGTAGATCATGCCGTTGATCGAGGAGCAGCCGCCGAGCACCTTGCCACGCGGGTAGAAAAGCGACCGGCCGTTGAGGCCCTCCTCCGCGGCGGTCGTGAAGCACCAATCCGTGCGGGGATTGTTGATGCAGTAGAGATAGCCGACCGGAATATGGATCCAGTGATAGTTGTCGCTGCCGCCGGCTTCGAGCAGCAGGACGCGGCGATCCGGATTCTCCGAGAGACGGTTTGCGAGCACGCAGCCGGCGCTCCCCGCTCCGACGACGATGTAGTCGAACGTGTCCATGGGCTTTCTCTAATTTTCGCGGCCCAGCGCGCTCGGCGCCGGGCCATAAACGTCAGTGCTTGTGGCGATGCTCGAAGCCGAGCTTGCGGCCGAGGCGCGAGTTGTAGAACTCTCCGACAATGCCGCGGCGGAAGAGCAGCACGCAGGCCATGAAGACAAGACCGGTGATGATCGTCACCGGGAATTCCGACGTCGCCAGATAGTTTTGAAGCGTGACGACGAGACCGGCGCCGAAGAGTGGCCCGATCAGCGTGCCGATACCGCCGAGCAGGGTCATCAGGATGACTTCGCCCGACATCTGCCAGCCGACATCGGTCAGGGTCGCGAACTGGAAGACCAGCGCCTTCACGCCACCGGCCAATCCGGTCAGCGCCGCCGACATCACGAAGGCCGCGAGTTTGTAGTTTCTCACCGAATAGCCGAGCGAGATGGCGCGTGTCTCGTTCTCGCGGATCGACTTCATGATCATGCCGAAAGGCGAATTGATGATCCGCCAGATGATTACGATGCCGATCACGAATATGCCGAGCACGAAGTAGTACATGTTCGTCGACTGCGAGAGATCGATGAAGCCGAAAAGATGCCCGCGCGGTACCGACTGGATCCCGTCTTCGCCGTGCGTGAACTCGGCCTGGAGGCAGAAAAAATAGAACATCTGCGCCAGCGCCAGCGTAATCATCGCGAAATAGATGCCCTGGCGGCGGATCGCGAAGAAGCCGATAACAGCTCCGAGAAGGGCTGCGCCGACGACGCCGACGAGGATGCCGAGTTCCGGCGGCACGCCCCATTCCTTGACTGCGTGAGCGGTGAAATAGGCGGCGCCGCCGAAAAAGGCGGCATGGCCGAAGGAGAGCAGCCCCGTATAGCCGAGCAACAGATTGAACGCACAGGCAAAGAGCGCGAAGCACAGGATCTTCATCAGGAAGACCGGGTAGAAGAACAGGGGCGCAAGCAGCAGCAAGGCAAGGCCCGCGCCGAGAAAGATCGTCTGGGCGACGACCGGCGAGCGTTCCTTCTGTTCAAGTTCGAGTGTCAGCGTCATATCAAGCATCCCGGCCGAAGAGGCCTGCGGGTCTCAGAAGGAGAACGATAGCCATGATCACGAAGATCACGATATTGGAGGCTTCCGGATAGAAGACCTTGGTCAGTCCCTCGGCGACACCGAGCATGTAGCCGGTGATGATCGCCCCCATGATCGAGCCCATGCCGCCAACGACGACAACGGCGAAGACGATGATGATGATGTTCGATCCCATCAGCGGCGAGACTTGGTAGATCGGTGCGGCCAGCACGCCGGCAAGCGCCGCAAGGGCGGCGCCGAGTCCGTAGGTCAGCGTCAGCAGGAACGGCACGTTGATGCCGAAGGACTGTACGAGCACCGGATTCTCCGTTGCCGCGCGCAGATAGGAGCCGAGTTTGGTCTTCTCGATGACAAGCCAGGTGCCGAGGCACACGGCGAGCGAGAAGGCGATCACCCAGCCGCGATAGACGGGCAGGAACATGAAGCCGAGATTGGTGCCGCCCGTAAGCAATGCCGGCGTCGCATAGGGTTGGCCGGAGGCGCCGTAGAGGTAGCGGAAGGTTCCTTCGACGGTTAGTGCCAGGCCGAAGGTGAAGAGCAGACCGTAGAGCGGGTCGAGCGAATAGAGGCGCCGCAGCATGGTGCGCTCGATGGCGGCGCCGAGAAGGCCGACGAGAAGCGGCGCGAGGATAAGAGCCGGCCAGTAGCCGATGCCGAAATACGACAACAGCAACCAGGCGGCAAAGGCCCCCAGCATGTATTGCGCGCCATGGGCGAAGTTGATGACGCGCAGGAGGCCGAAGATGATCGCAAGGCCGAGGCTCAACAGCGCATAGAAAGAGCCGTTGATGAGCCCGATCAGAAGCTGCCCGAGAAAGGCCTGGAGCGGAATTCCGAAAATCGTGGTCATGGCCTACACTCCAAGCACATCATGCAGCATGTCCATGCGTTGCGAAAGTTCCGAAACCGGGAACTCGCCGGCCACGCGGCCATGGTCCATGAGATAGAAGCGGTCAGCGACTTTGCTCGCGAAGCGGAAATTCTGCTCGACGAGCAGGACGGTCATGCCGCGTTCCTTCAGTTTCTTCAGGACGTCGCCGATCCGCTGGACGATCACCGGAGCAAGCCCTTCGGTCGGCTCGTCGAGCAGCATCATCCGGACCCCGGTCCTAAGAATGCGCGCGATCGCCAGCATCTGCTGTTCGCCGCCGGAGAGCTTGGTTCCCTGGCTGTTGCGACGCTCGTGCAGGTTCGGGAAAAGCTCGAAAATCTCGTCGATGGTCATGCCACCCTTGGCAACCGCCGGCGGCAGCAGCAGGTTTTCATAGACCGAGAGGGTCGAGAAGATGCCGCGCTCTTCGGGAATGAAACCGAGGCCGCGATGAGCGACGCGGTGGAGGGGCACGCGGATCAGATCTTCGCCGGCGAAGCTGATCTCGCCCTTGCGTTCGCGCACGATCCCCATGATGGCACGCAGCGTCGTCGTCTTGCCGACGCCGTTGCGGCCGAGCAGCGTCACCATCTCACCCTCGCCGACAGTCATGTCGACGCCGTGCAGAATATGGCTTTCGCCGTACCAGGCATTGAGGCCCGAGACCTTGAGCAGCGGTTTCACGTCAGGCTTCCTCCGTGCCCATATAGGCGGTGCGCACGCGCGGGTCCTCCGACACGGCGGCATAATCGCCCTCGGCCAGAATTTCGCCGCGCTGCAGCACCGTGACATGGTGGCAGAGCGTGGCGACGACCGAGAGATTGTGCTCGACCATCAGGACGGCGCGCTCGCGCGCCACTTCGCGGATGATCTCGGCGACCATGCCGACGTCCTCGTGGCCCATGCCGGCCATCGGTTCGTCCAGCAAAAGCACCTTCGGATCGAGCGCCAGCGTCGTCGCGATCTCGAGCACGCGCTTGCGGCCATAGGAGAGGTCGGCCGCGATGGCGTTGCGCTCCTTGTCGAGGCCGACGGAACGGATCAACTGATCGGCCTTGGCGTTCAAGGCTTCGAGTGCGGAAAGCGGCTTCCAGAACTGCGTTGCAAGGTTGTTCGGCCGTTGCAAGGCGACGCGTACATTGTCGAGCACGGTTAAGTGCGGGAACACCGCCGAGATCTGGAACGAGCGCACGAGGCCCATGCGGGCGACCTTGTCCGGGGCGGTGTTGGTGATGTCTTCACCGAGCAGCGTGATCGTGCCGTGCGTCGGCTGCAGGAACTTGGTCAACAGGTTGAACACGGTGGTCTTGCCGGCCCCGTTCGGGCCGATCAGCGCATGCACGCGGGAATGGTAGACGTCGAGATCGACATCCTTGACGGCGGTGAAGCCGCCGAAGTCACGGCGGAGACCGCGGGCGGACAAAACCACCCGCGGCGCTCCATTCTGCGAAGGCATGGTCACGGTCATCGCGATCCGGCCGATCAGGACTTCACGAGGTCGCAGCCGCTCTGGGCCGGGTCGATGAAGGCGTCCTTGCCGGGGATGGTCGCGAGAACCTTGAAATAATCCCAGGGCTCCTTGCTCTCTTCCGGTTTCTTGACCTCAAGCAGATACATGTCGTGGATCATACGGCCGTTCGGAGCAACAGTGCCGTTCTCAGCGAAAATATCGTTGACCGGCAGCGCATGCAGTTCCTTGGCGACCGCGTCGGCGTCGTCGCTGCCGGCCTTCTCGATGGCCTTCAGGTACTGTGTGACGGCCGAGTAAGTGCCGGCATGGACCATGTTCGGCATCTTGCCGGTGCGTTCCATGAAGCGCTTGCCGAACTTCGCGCTTTCCTCGTTGCGGTTCCAGTAGAAGCCTTCGGTCAGCGTCAGGCCCTGCGCGGCTTCCAGGCCAAGGCCATGGACCTCGGCAAGCGTGAAGAGCAGCGCCGCCAGGCGCTGGCCGCCCTGGACGATCCCGAATTCCGCCGCCTGCTTGATGGCATTCGACGTATCGAGGCCGGCATTGGCAAGGCCGATGACCTTCGCGCCGGAGGACTGCGCCTGCAGCAGGAAGGAGGAGAAATCGGTGGTCGCCAGCGGATGGCGGACGGCGCCGACGACCGAGCCGCCGTTCTCCTTGACGTAATTGCCGGTATTTTCTTCGAGCGAATAGCCGAAGGCATAGTCGGCGGTCAGGAAGAACCAGCTGTCGCCGCCCTGCTTGACGAGCGCACCGCCGGTGCCGACCGCGAGCGCATGAGTGTCATAGGCCCAGTGGAAGCCGTAGGGGCTGCACTGCTTGCCGGTGAGCTCGGTCGTTGCTGCGCCGGTATTGATGGTGATCCTCTTCTTTTCCTTGGAAAGGGCCTGCACAGCGAGGCCGACCGACGAACTCGTCAGCTCCATGATGCTGTCGACTTGCTCCGTGTCGTACCACTGGCGGGCGATGTTGGAGGCGATGTCAGCCTTGTTCTGATGGTCGGCCGTGACCACTTCGACCGGCACCCCGAGCACCTTGCCACCGAAATCCTCAACCGCCATCAGCGCCGCCTCGTAGGAGGACTTGCCGCCGAAATCGGCGTAGACGCCGGACTGGTCGTTGAGAATGCCGATCTTGACCTTACCGTCGGATGCGTCGGCAAGTGCCGCGGTGCTGCTCGCGAGCATCATTGCAAGCGTGGCGATGAGTTTCTTGTGCATCATGTCTCCTCCCAGGACTCTTACAGACGGCGGGCGAATCATCGCAAAAATGCGCGACGGCTCCGATACGCCTTTCGGCGACATCGGCGGGATTCGTTCCGCTTCTCTCTGTTCAAAATTGGCCAGACATGCTCCTCAGATGTCGGCTCGATGCCTACAATCCCGAAAATTTTGCTTGGATGCAAGCGGGCCGAACCGTAAATTGCAAACAGGGTCTGTTCATTTTCGAACAGAGGGGGCGAGCATGAATCCGAATTTCACCTGGGACGACCTGCAATTCTTCCTGGCGGTCGCGAGAACCGGGCAACTGTCGACTGCCGCGCGGCGGCTCAGAACCAGCCATGCGACCGTGTCGCGCCGCATCGACCGGCTGGAGTTCACGCTCAAGGTCAAGCTCTTCGAGCGCAATCCGCGCGGTTACGTGCTGACGACCATGGGGCAGCGTTTCGTCGAGACGGCCGAGCGCATCGAGCGGGAGACGGAGCAACTCCAGCTCGACATCAGCGACGGCATGACCGCACAACGCGGTGTCGTTAGGCTTTCGACGCTGGAAGGCTTCGGCAATTTCTTTCTGTCGGACCGGCTCGCAGCCTTCGCCAACAGCTATCCGAATATCTCGCTCGAACTCGTGGCGATCCAGCAAATCATGTCGCTGTCGCGCAAGGAGGCGGATATCGCCGTCGCGCTCGCCGCGCCCAAGGCAGGCCCCTATCATTCCGAAGTGCTGACGCCCTATACGCTGCATGTCTATGGCGCGCGCAGCTATCTCGCCACACATCCGCTGATCCGCAGCCGCAACGATCTCGGCTCGCACCGT